>JAFVPE010000033.1 GCA_017505465.1 Clostridia bacterium
ACCTCGCCCCAAAGAATATTTACTTTCCTATATTATAGTGAAAAAAGCTGCCCCCTGTCAACCGTTTGACAGGGGGCGAACACATTTTTATATTTTATGCGATACTATTGTATAACAATCTTGAAGAAGAAAAGCACCACTGCCGCTACGCAAGCTACCCAGCCGATCACCGCCGCAAGGTTTGACAACGTACCCGTCGGCATTTTCCCCGTTTGAACGGCCTTACCCTTCATCTTATCTTCCTTGAACGTTGCAAGCCAAACGAGCATAAGCACGGGCACTGCTACAATCGCCCCGATAATAATCGAAAATACTCCGTATTTGGGATCCCATTTCCAATCGGGAAGCCAAGCCTTGAAGAAGGACATCACCCAAAGCGCAAAATTGAAAAGCAGCGCAATCACCATTTGCATGCGGGAAATTTTCACCTGCGCCATTACTTTATCCGTTGCCGCATTCAATCTTTCCGAGGTTTTATAGTCGGAAATGCAAGCGCCGTTCACAAGATTTATGTACCCTACGTACGTTTCCCCTTCAAATATGCAGGTCGCCTTCAATACGGGAATGTAAATAAGCTCGTAAACCTCCGCGCAGGTCTCCGCTTTGGCGTTTTTCGCAGGTTTGCCTTTCTTTACGGCGTTCTTAAATTCCTTTGCCGCCGTCGAGAATTTATACTTGTTTTTCTCGAATAAGACAGCGTCCTCCTTCATTTTTACCGCCGTTGCACCGCCCGTGAGTACGTTGACTGCGTCCAAACTCTCTACGCCGTTGCTAAACAGCTTCATCACCTTCTTGACGTCGGTGTGCTCTATCTTTTCCTTGTCCACCTTCGTCGACCAAGTATAGCGGACGTTCGCTTCTACCTGCGCAATAGGCAAATAGATTTTTTCCGTCTTGAAAGCGCTATTTTCTTCAATCTTTTTCAAGAATTTTTGGTCGATTTCCTTGTATTGGAAAATCTTTTTGCGGAGCAAATTTAACGCTTGTTCTTCTTGATACTCTTCTTTCACTTGCTTGTATGCCGCAAAAGCCTTCGGTTTCTTTTCCTTGACTTCAAACGTTGCGGACAAAGCTTCCTTTTCCTTCTCTGCCGCTGTTTTTTCCTGCACAACGGGCTGCGCCGCTACAACGGGTTCTTCCTCTTTTACAGCTTCCTTCTTCTTGCTTTCTGCCATTTTCAATATCCTCCATAACAACGATGTTTATTTTGCGATAGGGAACACCACGTAAAAGACGCTGCCTTTCCCCACTTCGCTATCTGCCCCAAAGGGCAGTTGATGCCTTTGTAAAACTGCTTTGACGATGGAAAGCCCCAACCCCGTACCCTGCACGGGACGTTTATGGCTTTCTTTCGAACGGTAATACCGATCCCAAATTTCGCCAAGCTCTTCGGGCTTGATACCCTTACCCGTATCTCGGACGGTAAAACGGAACGTCGTTTCGCTCTCTTTCTTCAAGCTTACGTACACCGTCTTATCTTCGCCCGTATAATTGACTGCGTTTCCAATCAAATTATACAACGCTTGTCCTATTTTTAACTCGTCCACGACGGCAAAAAGTCCGTCGTCGATATCCGCTTCAAACTTGTACCCCTTCATCTCTTTGAGATACGCAAAGCGTTCGAGAATCTCTTTCACACTCTTGGACAAATCCACTTTTTCCGCTTTGAGCGTTTCGATCCCCGACGTCATTTTGGAAATATCCAACACGTCGTTGACAAGGGAAGTCAAGCGATCCGCTTCGTCCACGATGACCTGCGCGTGCTTGTTCCGCTTTTCGGGTACGTCGCCGGAAATTTCGATAATCATGGACGCATACGCCTTAATCATCGTCAAAGGCGTCTTAAAATCGTGCGAAACGTTGGCGATTAGTTCCTTTTGCATACGGTCTGCCTTGGAAATCTCATCGCGTGCATAGTTTAGCGTTTCCGCTAGCTCCGTCGTTTCTTCCGCGTATTTCCCGTCGCCGTGGAAGTCCACGTTGAAATCCCCCTGCGCCAAAAGCTTTGCTTTTTCCGTCATTTCCGTGATCGGCCTTACAAGCCAACCGGAAACTGCACTAGAAACCGCAAACGAAAGCACGGCGGCAAAAATCGACATAAGCGTAAGCTGCACGCCCATTTTATTCATTGCCGTTTCCGCCAATTCAAGCGATTTCTCCACGTATAAATACACGGGCTCCGTGCCGTATATCGTCAACGTCGTGCCGTAAACGTACTCGCCGTTTCCTTCATAGGTCGCCACTTCTCCCTGTTTTTTAAGCTCCTTTTTTAACTTGACGATCTCTTTGGAAAAATCCAACGTCTTTTGAATTTCGGGATCGTTAATGTCTACGTCGGCAGGAGGCAACGGATATTTCACTTTTCCGTTATCATCCAAAATGCAAATGTTTACGTCGTAATTTTCTTCTAGCGTAATCAAATAGAAGCTAAAATTCTTCCCATAAACTTCGGGCGGTCCGTTTTCCACCTTCTCTTTGACGATATCGCCGCTTTGGCGTACCAAGTGCGACGCCTCGCTCTTATACGCTTTTTCCGTAATGAAATATTGACTCAAGCCGAAAATCAAAACAATCGACAGCGCAAACACGGAAAACACAAACCAAAAAAGGAAAAAGATGCTCACACGGTTGTTGCGATATTTCCGCAAACGGTCTTCAATGCTCGTTTTTACGGACGGTATTTTCAGTTTTTCGGGTTTATTTTTCTTCCCCATCGTCCGTCCCTATTTTTATTCTTCGAATTTATAACCAAGCCCACGCAAGGTTACGATAAATTTGCGGTAGTCTTTCAAGTTCCCACGCAGCATTTTGATGTGCGTGTCCACCGTGCGGTCGTCGCCGTAAAAATCAAACCCCCAAACGTCGTAAAGGAGCTTTTCTCGCGTGAGCGCAATCCCCTTGTTACGAACAAGATAGAAGAGTAGTTCGTATTCCTTGGGGGTAAGCTCTGCTTTCACGCCGTCCACGTATACGTTTCTGCCTGCCATATCGATTTCAAGCCCTTCGAATTTTATAATTTCATTCCCAACGGGCTTGCTCTTGCTGCGTTTGGTCACCGCTTGAATGCGCGCCATCACTTCCTTGGGAGAGAAGGGCTTGGTCACGTAATCATCCACGCCGATTTCGAAAGCAAAAAGCTTATCGTATTCTTCCCCTCTCGCCGAAAGCATAATGACGGGAATATCCTTGCTCTTTTTGATTTCCTTCACGGCGGAAAAACCGTCTAGATGGGGCATCATGACGTCCATCAAAATAAGATCGTAATCGTTTTCACGGCAAAGCCTTACCGCTTCCATGCCGTCCGCCGCTTCATAAGCCTCGTTGCCTTCAAACTCTACGTATTCGCGCAGTACGCTGCGAATCATTTCTTCATCATCTACAATGAGAATTTTCATAAAAGATCTCCTCTTTCGAATTTTTTCGAGTAAAACTCGACCATTTTCGCATATAATATACCCATATTTTGTCAATTTTAAGATATAAATAGGTGAAAGATGGGTGAAAATTCTTTAACGTATTGTATTTTAACATAAAAATGCGAAATTGTCAAGGGCATGCCTTAAAAAAAGACTTGGTAAACCAAGTCTTAAAGAAAAGAATGCGTTTTTCATTCAAAATCGTCAAACGAACGTTCTCTCGGCGGCGGATTATACCCACCGTATTCGCCGTTATGAGGCGAAACGGGCATACCATGTCCGTGTTTATCCCCTTTTGGCATGCGTGCAAACCCCACGTTGACAAGCACGACGTCCTCCCCGATTTTTACAATGCTTTTTAGGTCGATAAATAACTCGTTTTTCTTCCGCAAAAAACCGCGACTTCCCGGAACAACGATCCCAAGCCACCTATTTTCGGGATAGCAAAGCACGATGTCGCATACTTTCCCCAATTTTCTTCCGTCTTGCGTATTCACCACTTCTTTTGCACGAAGCTCCGAAAAACTCATTTCCATAAAACGCCCTCGCAAATACAGATTATTACAGTATATGCGAGAGCGTTCCGTTTTGTGCCTATCGAATTAAGATATATTCAAGCGAATGTTGTTGATGGCGTTTTTCTCTAAACGAGAAACCTGCGCCTGCGAAATACCCACCTCTTCGGAAATTTCCGTTTGCGTTTTCCCTTCAAAATAGCGCAAGAATAAGATTTTTCTTTCCCGTTCGCCGAGTTTCCCCATTGCTTCGGAAAGAGCAACGTGCTCCGTCCAAATCTCGTCCGTATTCTTTTCGTCGCAAAGTTGATCCATGAGGAGTAGGGTATCCCCCGACTTATTATACACAGGCTCGAAAATAGAAATGGGATCGGAAATTGCGTCCAATGCATACACCACTTCACGCTCGGCAACTTTGAGCTCCTGCGCAATTTTCTCAATGGTCGCTTCTTCGTCACGGCTTTCCAAGTTTTCGCGCGCCTTTAACACTTGATACGCCATATCACGGATACTGCGCGACACACGCAAGGAATTGCCGTCGCGAAGATAACGCTTGATTTCCCCGATAATCATCGGCACGGCATAGGTGGAAAATTTCACACCAACGTTCATATCAAAGCCGTCAATCGCTTTGATAAGCCCCACGCACCCTACTTGAAAGACGTCGTCCGCGCCGAGATTTTTAATGCGGAAGCGTTTCACTAGAGATAGCACGAGCCGCATATTCCCAACAATGAAGGCTTCGCGCGCCTTTTTATCGCCTGCTTTTAGGCGCTTCATCAATTCGTCGCTTTCCTTGGCGGTAAGCTTGGGCAAACCCGAAGTATCCACGCCGCAAATTTCCACTTTTTGCATACTTCTTTCCTCCTATGTAGCCCGTGCGAAAAGAAAGCAAATAAAGCGGCTTCTTTAAGATAAAAAACAAAAGACGGGGGCAGGTACGAGTTGAGTATGCGCAACCTAATTACTTTTTATTCCATTTTTGCGATTTCTTTCTTCAAACGAAGTATGATTTTCTTTTCCAATCTCGATATGTAGCTTTGCGAAATGCCAAGCAAATCCGCTACGTCCTTTTGCGTCATTTCTTCGCCGCCGCCAAGCCCAAACCGCAAGAACATAATTTTACGCTCCCGTTCGGAAAGCTTTTTGAGCGCTTCTTTAAGCTGCTCCTTTTCCGCGTTCGTTTCAATGTCCCCGTAAACGCTGTCTGCCGAAGTGCCAAGTACGTCGGACAAAAGCAGCTCGTTCCCTTCAAAATCGGTGTTGAGCGGCTCGTCGAAGGACACTTCGCTCTTTAAGCGAGCCGTTCGGCGCAAATACATCAAAATTTCATTTTCTACACATCGTGAAGCATACGTAGCAAGCTTGATATTCTTGTCCGTCTTGAAGGAGTTGATTGCCTTGATAAGCCCGATCGTCCCAATAGAAATCAAATCGTCGTTGTCCACGCCCGTATTGTCAAACTTTCGTGCGATATACACTACAAGGCGCAAATTGTGTTGTATGAGCATCGCCTTTGCCCACTCCTTTTCCCCGTCCTCTTCCATCTTTTTAAGCATCTCGCTTTCCTCTTCCAAAGACAAAGGCAAGGGAAGAGCTTCGCCGTTCCCGCAAACGTAATCCACCGTTTCCTTGTCCGAAAATATCTTTTGTAAAAAAATGCGCAATACTTCTTTCATCTTCATGCTTATCCCTCTACAATACTTGCATTTAACAGGAGCTTGTATTCCCGTGATATTATATTTTGTCCTATGGCAAAATATGTATCCTTTTTCGTCGTTTTTTTGCCTGATTGCTTTACTTTTATAACCGCCTTAAATAACACGAGTGTCCTTGCCCCCGAAACGGTATGCACCGTCATTTCATCTCGTACCTGCCCCCCTCGTTCCTCTTTTTCAAAAAGCAATTCTTCCCCGAAAAGCTCATAAAATACGTCTGCGGATAAAAAGCAAACGGGCAAGCCGTTTTTTGCGGCAAGATTGCCGCTATCCAAATATCCTAAAACGTCTACACTTCTTTGTTTGTAAAGGATTTCGCACGGATAGACGTATTTATGTACCGCCTTTTTTTTGTATAAAACACCTATCAAAACAAGAGATATCACCGTAAGAATTGCAAAGCCGATCACCACGAACAAGCTATTAACCTTTGCAAAGCGCCCTGCAATCCCCGTTAATGCTCCGCCGAAAGCAAAAGTGAAAACAAAGAATAATACGCAACTCAACGCATACCTGCCCCATTCCTTTTTGGTTTTTAGCCGTTGCGTTGCCAACAAACAAAGCAACAATCCAACCGCTATTTTTAAGAGAATAAGCAGCGGCATAGGAAGCTTCAAAAGCGGAAAAAGTAAGGCGAATATAGCTCCGCAAAAGGCGGAAAGGCATATTCGCCACCATTTCATAGGCGCTCTTGCCGCCGTAAACGCAAGGAATAAAAGCGTGCCGTCAAAAAGAAAATTTTCAAGGAACGCGTACTCGATATATACCGTCATAAATCCATTGTACAATATCCCATGGACAAAAGAAAAACACCTTTTGTAAAAAAGGTGTTTCTTCTGTCGAAATTAAAATGCGTTTTTGATGTATTCAATTTTACCGTCGGCGTACACTTCCGCAACGTCGAAACGAGCGTTGGGTTCTTCGCCGCATTGCAGCCAATAACACTTGGCGATTTGGTAATAACGGCGTTGTTTTTCCGTTCCCACCGCTTCCTTGGGCGTACCGAACTTGTCCCCCGATCGAGTTTTTACTTCAACGAAAGCAAGCTCGTCGCCGTCCTGCACGATAAGATCGGCTTCCCCAAACGGCGTGCGGTAATTCCGCTGTAAAATCTTGCAGCCCTGCTTTTTAAGATAGGCTTCGACGAGCTTTTCGCCCTTGCGGCCTAAAACTTTTTTGTGAACGTCCTGCGGTGAATCGGGCATAAGCCGTGCTCCTTTATTCCTTGAATGTGTGCCGCCGTGCCGTAGCCCATATTCTTTTCAAACGCGTAATGGGGATAGAGCTTTGCATACTCCACCATCAAATTGTCACGGTAGACTTTGGCAATAATGCTCGCCGCGCCGATAGAATAAGACAAGGCGTCCCCGTGGATAACGCTATGCTGCTTGTGCGCAATATTGATCGTCATATTGCCGTCCGTAAGCACGACGTCGGGCTGCTTTTCAAGCGTTTCTATCGCACGTTTCATACCGAGCTTGGTCGCTTCCAAAATATTGATTTCGTCAATATCCTTTTCGCTCACTTCGACAATGGTATATGCAAGCGCGCGCTTTTTAATCTCTTCCGCTAGCTGTTCACGCTTTTTTGCGGAAAGCTTTTTGCTATCGTCCACGCCGACGATAATACTTTCTTCATCAAGGGGCATAATGACCGCCGCACAAACGACGGGACCTGCCAAAGGACCTCTGCCCACCTCGTCTACGCCTGCAATTAGCGTGTAGCCCTGCGCCTGCAAAGCACGCTCGTATTGCAATTTTTCTTCTGCATTCCAAATCTTTTTCGCCATAGTTTTCCCTACTTAAAATTCAAAATCGGGGTAATCGTTTGCGTTTTCAAGACAAATTTTGCCGATTCTTCCCTTGCGGAAATCGTCTACAATCGCTTTTGCACCGCGCTCGTAATCATATTCGCCACCCTTGAAAATAAAGCCCCTGCGCTTACAAACCGCTTCGTACATCGCAAGCTTTTCGTCGAACTCCGTAATGCCGTATCTATCCGTCAAGCACTGCGGATATTTTTCCGCAACCTCGCCCAAAAGCTCCAACGCAATATCGTCCATATCCAAAATATCGTCGTTGATGCTGCCGATATAGGCAAGGTGTCTTGCGTGGTATTGATTGTCGAAAGACGGCGGCATCGTGCCGGGCGTATCGAGCAAATCGAAGGCGCCGCATTTGAGCCAACGCACGTCGCGCGTAACCCCTGCCTTATCCCCCGTTTTTGCACGTTTTTGACCGCTCAAAAGGTTGACAATTGTACTTTTTCCCGTGTTGGGAATCCCTGCGACCATAAAACGGAAGGTGCGGTTTAAGCCTTTCGCAAGCGCACGCTCTCTCTTTTCTTCGGTGATAGCGTTGAGCTTTTGTAAAAGGATTCTTTTGGTGGAAATGTTCGTGGAATCGCATTTCACCGCATACCTGCCCCTGCTCTCGAAGAATTTTAAGAAGGCGTCCACCTTATTGTTATCTGCCAAATCCGCTTTGTTGAGCACGTATAAAATCGGCTTTTCGCCGAAAATTTTCTTTAAGTTTTTGTTGACCGTGGCAATCGGCGCACGCGCGTCCAAAACGCAGATGACTCCGTCACAGAGATCGCGTTTCTTTTCCATATCGCGCATCGCTTTCGTCATATGCCCGGGAAACCATTGTATATTTTTCATCTTTTTTCCTTTTGCCGATACCGAATTATTTTAATAAATCGGGACGGCAACGTTTGGTAATTTCAAGCGCCTGCTCCCTGCGCCAAGCGTCGATTTTCGCGTGATCGCCGCTACGCAAGACGTCGGGAACTTTCAACCCCTTATATTCCTGCGGACGGGTGTATTGCGGATATTCGAGCATATTTTCCGAAAAGCTTTCGTCCACGAGCGACGACGTACTAATTACGCCGTCCACGTAACGGGAAACACAGTCGGCAACGACCATGGCAGGCAATTCGCCGCCCGTCAAAACGTAGTCGCCAATAGAAATTTCTTCGTCGATAAACAGGTCGAGCGCTCTTTGATCCACCCCTTCATAATGTCCGCAAAGCAAAATCAAATGCTCGTATTCCAAAAGCTCGAATACCTTTTGTTGCTTGAATACCTGCCCCTTCGGGGACATATAAATGCGGCGAGCCTTATGCTCGGGATCGATGGCTTCTATGGCGTTGCCGATGGGCGGAGCCATCATCACCATTCCTGCGCCGCCACCAAAGGGATAGTCGTCGCACTTTAAGTGTTTATCCTCGGTATAATCTCGAATATTGACGATATTGATTTGTATTTTTCCCGATTTTTGCGCTCTGCCGATGATGCTTTCGCTCATCGCCGTGAACATTTCGGGAAAGAGTGTTAAAATATCGATTTTCATAACGTTTATATTACAAAATAGCTTCTACGAATGCCTTGGAGTCGAACATTTCCAAATCGTCCATCTTTTCGCCTACGCCTGCATAGACAACGGGCAAGGAAAGCTCTTGTGCGAGCGAGAATACAAAACCGCCCTTTGCCGTTCCGTCAAGCTTGGTCAAAACAAGCCCGTCGAGCTCTACCGCTTCGTCGAATACGCGCGCTTGGTTGACGGCGTTTTGTCCCGTCGTTGCGTCCAAAACGAGCAGCTTTAAGAAATCCGCTTCGGGATATTCACGGGTAACGACGCGTTCCATTTTACGAAGCTCGTTCATCAAGTTGTCCTTGACGTGCAACCTACCTGCCGTATCCACGATAAGCACGTCCGTCTTTTTCGCCTTCACGGACGATATTGCGTCGTAGATAACCGCCGAAGGATCGCTTCCTTCCTCGTGCTTGACGATACGCACTTTCGCACGCTCCGCCCAAATGGTGAGCTGTTCGCTTGCCGCCGCACGGAAGGTATCCGCCGCCGCCACCGTAACCGTCTTGCCCTGCGAGAGATAATAGTGCGCAAGCTTGCCCACCGTCGTGGTTTTACCGACGCCGTTTACCCCTACGAGCATAATCACGCAAGGGAATTCAGGCGGCTCGACTTCGCTTTCTTCCAAAATATCCGTCAAGATGCCGCGAAGCAGCTCCGTAACGTACGCCTCGTCCTTTAAGCGTTCCGCCATCGCCTGCTTTTTGACGCGCGCAACGACTTCCTGTGCCGTCGTGTACGAAACGTCGGATGATATGAGAAGCTCTTCTAATTCTTCATAGAACTCGTTGCCGAGTTTATTTTTAGAAAAGAGCATACGGAGCTTGGACGCAAAATTGTCCTTCGTTTTCTTCAAAGCTCCGAAAAGTTTCCCGAAAAAGCCCATGGTTTTTCCTCCGAATGATGTTTAAGAAAAACGGCGTAATACGGAGTGCGTATATACGCCGTTTATCCTTTTATTAGCGTCTACAAGGCGCGAAGATGCCCCTTATATACGGTTTAGCTTACGGCGTCTTTGCCGAGCTTCGTTTCTACTTCCGCCAATTTTACGGAAACAACCTTCGAAACGCCCTTTTCTTGCATCGTTACGCCGAACAGGTTGTCCGCTTGGTTCATCGTAGGCTTCTTGTGGGTGATAACGATGAATTGCGTATCTTCCGTGAATCTCTTAAGATAAGCGGCAAATCTATCTACGTTTGCTTCGTCGAGCGCCGCTTCCACCTCGTCGAGAATACAGAAGGGCATAGGACGAGCCTTCAAAATTGCGAACAAGATTGCAATTGCCGTCAAAGCACGTTCACCGCCCGAAAGCAAGGAAATCTTGGTGAGCTTCTTGCCGGGGGGACAAGCGATGATGTCCACGCCTGCCGCAAGAGGATCCGCCCCTTCCTCGTATTCCATTTGCAACTCGGCTTTGCCGCCGCCGAAAAGCTCCTTGAAGGTAATCTTGAAGTTTTCGTTGATTTCCGCAAAACCTGCGTCGAAGATGCGAAGCATCTCGCCGCAAATTTCGTCGAGTGCCGCCTGCAAATCGTCAAGTGCTTTTTTCAAGTCGTCGCGTTGGGTATTCATCTCTTCGCAACGGTTCTTTTCGTACTCGTATTCTTCCACTGCGTTGGGATTCACCGCACCGAGCATCGTGATCTTGCGCTTCAACGCCGCAATCAAGTTTGCCGATTCCGTCACGTCGAAAATCTCTTGACGGAAGGCAAGACAGCCTTCGTAATCGAGCCCGTACGCTTCTTCCATACGTTGACGGGTGTTTTCCAAGTTGGTGTCAATCTTACTGATTTCAATTTCGCATTTATAACGCTTTTCCGTACTCTTTTCAAGCGTTTCTTGCATACTCGTCTTGTCCGCTTCAAGGGAAAGCTGCGTTGCGTTGATCTCTTCCTTTTCCTTGTTGATTGCGGCAATCTTGTCGACGATTTCCTGCACCGCCGCCATTTCTTCTTCGGTGAGTTGGCTTTCCGCCGCCTGCGCTTCCAAAGCATTGAGCTTGGTTTGCGTTTCCGTCGTTTCAAATTCCATATCGACGATGCGCTTTACAAGGTCGTCCTTTTCAAGCGTAATACGGGCAACCGTTTCCTTTTGCTTTGCAAGGTCCGCCGTGAGCGTTGCGTATTCCATTTCCAAAGCACGCAAAGTAGAGCTCTTTTCCGCGCGTTCTTCCTTGAAGTTTTCGCAAAGGTTGCGTTGGCTTTCCATTTCCGCTTCCGCATTCTTTCTGCGAGCCGCAATTTGCTCTTCGCTCATTGAAGAGTTTGCTTCTTCATCTTCAAGCTCTTTGAGCTTGCGCTTAAATTCGTCAAGCGCCGCCGAATAGGTTGCGATGTCGATTTCCACTTCTTCGATTTGTTGCGTGAGCGCCGTTTCGCGTTGCACAAGCCCCGCGATTTCGCTGTTCGCGCCTTGGTATTTTTCACGAAGCTTTTCTACCGCCGCTTCCGCTTCCGTCTTGGCGCGTTCACTTGCGATGATTGCCTTCTTCAACTTTTCAATGAACTGTTGTTTCTTGGCGATATTTTCCTTGCATTCTTGAATTTTACGTTCGGTAGAAAGCAAGGATGCGGAATCTTTACGGCGGCTACCGCCCGTCATCGAACCGCTCGTTGCGACGATGTCACCGTCAAGGGTTACGATTTTGAACATATTGCCATACTTCTTCGCAATCGCCGTTGCGTTGGCAATGTTGTCGCAAATCAAGGTGTTACCAAGCAAATAACTAATAACGTTGTAATAATAATCGTCGTATTTTACAAGCTCGGTTGCAAGCCCCATCGCACCGCGTTCGTCCAAGGCTCTGCGAATTTCACGGGAGTCGGGACGGGGACGCATACTCGTAACAGGCAAGAAGGTGATGACACCGCCGTGCGAACGTTTCAAGTATTCGATGAGATATTTTGCGTCGTCCGCCGAAGGCGTGATGACGTTTTGCATAGCGCCGCCGATAGCGGTTTCAAGAGCAACCTCGTATTTTTGTTCGGTGGATACGACGTTCGCAAGTACGCCGTGATGACGCTTGGAAAGCTCGGGATTCGTCTTGGATACGGAAAGGAATCTACGAACGTCTTCCTTGTAGCCTTCATAACGATTCTTCAAGCTGATATACATTTCAAGATTTTCACGTAAGGACGCAATTTGCCCGTTTGCGTTGAACAAATCCTGATTGAAATTGTTGATCGTCATTTGCATTTCGCGCGCTTCTTCTTGCTTTTCTTCAAAGTCACGCATATCCGTGGACGTCAAGGCGCGAAGGCTCTTCATATCCTTTTGAACGGAGCTCAACTCGCTTGCAAGACGATCCTTTCTCTCTTGCGCTTTCTTGAGCGCCGCCGCAAGCTCGGTAATCTTATCCTTCGTCGCTTCCATCCGAGCCGCAAGCGTACCGAGGTTCTTCTTGAGCTCGGACAAGTCGTCCGCAGACGAGAGCTGTGAAAGACGGTTTTCGTCCGAAAGCTTTTCGAATACTTCGATCTTCTTGTCGAGCGCCGCTACTGCCGAACGGAACACTTCCGTTTGCGTTTCAAGCTCTGCAATGCGCTTTTCGTCCTTTTCACTCTTTTTGCCCGTGAGTGCAATTTCATCGTCGATTTCGCCGATACGAACCTTGCTTGCAGCGAGCATTTCCGTAGCCGCCGCAATTTGCGAACGGTAGGTGCTGATACGTTCGCGCATAACTTTAAGCTCGCCGTCCTTTCTTTCGTTGCCGACGGAAAGTTCTACACGGCGATCGTTCAATACGGTAAGCTGCGCGTCCGCATGGTTAATCTTATCGCGGTTTTCTTCAAGCTTGCGGTTGATAAGCTCGATACGAGTATTCAAATCGATAATCTTATCCGAAATAACGGAAATATCTTTCTTGTATTTACTCTTTTCGTTTTCTGCGTTCTCGTAACGGTATATGTAGGTATTCGCTTCTTGCACTTTCAAGCTTTCGGAATACTCCGCGTATTCCTTTGCCGCCGCCGCTTGTTTGCTCAAAGGACCAAGGCGGTGTTCCACTTCATCGATACGCTGACTGTAAATGAAAAGGTTGGAGTTGGAGTCTTCAATCTTGCGTTCGATTTCGTCCTTACGGATTCTATAATTGGAAAGCCCGAGCGCTTCTTCGAAAATAACTCTTCTCTTTTCGGCGGCAGAGTTCATGATTTGTTCAACCTGACCTTGCCCGATGATAGAATACCCTTCTTTACCCAAACCGATGGAATGGAAAAGGGAGACCAAGTCCTTTTGTCTGCTGACTTGACCGTTGATGAGATATTTACTGTCGCTCTTATCCCCTTTTACTTCAATACGGCGAGTCATCGATACTTCGTCCGCATCGATGTCCGCAAAAATACGTTCGCTATTGTCGAACACAAGGCTTACTTCACAGTTGTTCAAAGCCTTTCTATTCACCGTACCGCTGAAAATAACGTCCTGCATATTCGTACCGCGCAAATTCTTCGCGGACTTTTCACCCAACACCCAACGTACGGCGTCGGCAACGTTACTTTTACCGCAACCGTTCGGGCCTACGATACAGGTAACGCCGTTGTCAAAACGAATGGTCGTTTTATCGGCGAAAGACTTAAAACCGGCAAGTTGTATTTCTTTTAAATCCAAAGTATGCTCCTTTTCGATATTCTCATATATCTGTGTTTTTTCTTTTAACGTTTTTTTGTGAGCACTTCCAAAAGCGCTCTTGCGGCGTTCTGTTCCGCCTGCTTTTTACTGTTCCCTTCGCCCTGCGCGCTCTTCCCAAGCGCCGTTACCCTGCAACGGAATACGGGGGCGTTGTCCTTACCTTCCTTCTCACAAACGTATTGCGGCGTGGGTTTGCCGATGCCTTGCAAAAATTCCTGCAATACCCCCTTGGGATTTTCGCAGCTTTTTTGCAATTCCAAAACGCCGTGCTTTAAGATAAAGCGCTTCGCTTCGTCGTAGCCGCCGTCAAGATAAATCGCCGCGACGACCGTTTCAAAAAGGCTCGATATCGTCTTCTTCCCAACGTTTGCCTTACTTCCTTCCACCAAAAGATAGTCTTTGATGTCTAGCTTCAATACCGCTTGGTACAAGGCGTCTTCGCAAACGAGCTGTTGACGCTCGCGCGTGAGCTCCCCTTCGGAAGCTTGTCCGTCCGCCTTATACTGCCACTCGGTAACCACGAGCTGTAAAACGGAATCGCCAAGATATTCCATGCGCTCGTTATCCTTTCCACCGTGCGCGTTTGCGTAGGTGGAGTGGGTAAACGCCTCTTTGAGTAAACGCTCGTCCTTGAACGTATAGCCGAGAATCGATTGTAGTTTTTCGTAAGGGAAATCCATCGTTTATTCGTTTGCGGGCGCTTGTTCGCTTGCAACAGCTTGCGCTTCCGCTTTTTGCGCCTCGAGTGCGGCGAACTTTTCATTCGCTTCGTCGATCATCACCTTCATTTTTGCTACCATATTGCCCTTTACCATATCGATTGCTTGACCGATATAAATGGTAAAGCTGCCTGCCTTGGAGTTGCCGTGTCCCTTTACCACGGGTTTGGTGAGCCCAAGGAATACCGCGCCGCCAAGCTTTTGATAATCCACGCTGCCTCTAATGCGCTTGATAATATCGACAACGCCGCCCGCACGGAGCTTGCACCACCAATTGCGTTTGAATTCTTGTCCCATAATCGAGCCGATTGCCTTACCGCAGCCTTCAATGGATTTTACGGCGATGTTGCCAGAGAAGCCATCCGAAACAACGACGTCCACGTCGCTGAACATAATGTCTCTGCCCTCGATGTTACCTGCATAGTTGAGGAAATCCATCGTTTTAAGAAGTGCGTGGGATTCGCGTTGCAACAAAAGCCCCTTATGGTCTTCCGTACCGTTGTTCAAAAGCCCGACTCTCGGATTTTTGATGCCGAACGCCGCTTCGGAATACGCCGACGCCATAATCGCAAAGTGTGCAAGGTTGATAGGCTTACATTCAAGGTTTGCACCGCAGTCGCAAACAACCGTACCCGTTCTTCTGTGGTTGGGGATACGGGGGCAGAGCGCAGGACGGGAAACCCCTTTCAATCTACCAAGCACGAGCACGCCTGCCGAAAGCACGCCGCCCGTTGCGCCGGAAGAAACCAAGGCGTCCCCTTTGCCCTCTTTAAGCATACGGAAAGCCACGACGATAGAAGCGTCTTTCTTTCTTTTTACCGCCTTAGCAACGTCCTCTTCTTCCATGGTAATCACTTCGGTGGTATGGACGATTTCAATACGGTCTTTGTCATATTCAAACGCGGAAAGCTCCGCCTTTATTTGTTCTTCGTCACCGACCAAAACAACCGTCAAATCTTTATTCTTTTTAAGGGCGTCTACCGCACCGACGATAGGTTCGTGGGGAGCGTAATCGCCGCCCATTGCGTCCACAATGATTCTTATCATACGTTAATACCTCCTATTTGGGTGTTGCCTAATTCGTTCGTGCGTTAATACTTCAAATCGCCGAACGTTCTCGGATACGGCAATACGTCGCGAATGTTTGCAATCCCCGTTAAATACATAATCATACGTTCAAAGCCCATACCAAAGCCGCTGTGCGTCGTACCGCCGTAACGGCGAAGGTCGAGATACCACGAATAGTCTTCGGGGTTCATACCGAGCTCCTTGATACGGTTTACAAGCTTGTCGTAATCGTCTTCTCTTTGCGAGCCGCCGCAAAGCTCCCCGATACCGGGTACGAGCAAGTCCGCCGCCGCAACCGTCTTGCCGTCGGAATTTTGCTTCATATAGAACGCCTTGATTTCCTTTGGATAGTCGGTCAAGAACACGGGCTTTTTGTAAACCTGTTCGGTCAAGAAGCGTTCGTGCTCACTCTGCAAATCCTTACCCCAATAGATGTTCTTATCGTCGAACTTATCTGCGTTTTGCTTCAAAATTTCGATAGCGTCCGTGTAGGACAAACGCACGAATGCGTTTTCCGCCACGTTCTTCAAGCGTTCAATCAACCCCTTGTCTACGAATTGATTCAAGAAATTAAGCTCGTCTTGGCAGGTTTCGAAAACGTAGTTGATGATGTATTTCACCATTTCTTCTTCCACGTCCATATCCCCTGCGAGGTCGCAGAACGCCATTTCCGGCTCGATCATCCAAAATTCCGCCGCGTGGCGCGCCGTGTTGGAGTGCTCCGCACGGAAGGTAGGACCGAACGTGTACACGTTGCCGAACGCCATTGCGTATGTTTCCGCACTCAATTGCCCCGAAACGGTAAGCGCTACGCGCTTGCCGAAGAAATCTTCCTTGTAGTCTACGGGCTTACCGCTCTTTGCCACTTCGTCCAAATCGAGCGTCGTTACTTGGAACATTGCGCCTGCGCCTTCGCAGTCGCTGCCCGTGAGAATGGGCGTATGCACGTACACGAAGCCCTTATCGTTGAAGAATTTGTGGATAGCGATTGCCGCTTCGCTACGGATACGGAACGCCGCGCCGAACAAATTCGTACGGGGACGGAGATAGGCGATTTCACGCAAAAATTCTACGCTGTGGCGCTTTTTTTGCAAGGGGTAATCGGGTGTGGACTCCCCTTCTACGATGATTTCCGTCGCCTTGATTTCATACGGTTGCTTATTTTCGGGCGTAAGCACCACTTTACCAGTGATGATCAACGCGCAACCAACGTTTTCCTTTGCGATCTCATCGTAA
Source organism: Clostridia bacterium (assembly GCA_017505465.1). GTDB lineage: Bacteria > Bacillota > Clostridia > Christensenellales > Borkfalkiaceae > Scatosoma. The sequence goes on from JAFVPE010000033.1 coordinate 16,676, forward strand.
TTTGCGAGATTCGCACGCTCGAAAACGATTTGCGTATTCTTAAAACAGCTCCCGTCGTTGAGTTCGATAAAGCCGAACGCCTTGGAGTCGCGAATGGTTTTTGCCCAACCTGCAACGGTAACGGTTTTATCGCCGTATGCCGCAAGGTTTTGATTGAGTTCTTTAAGACGGATTCTTTCCATACTTAACCTGCCTTCGTTTCATAGGGAAGTCCTATTTTTGCCGTTTTTTGCCGCACGGCACTTTCCCCGTAATTATACAGATTAATTATAGCATTTTTCGTAGAAAAACACAAGCGTTGAAAGGTATTTTCTTTGTCGTATTGCTAACTTTTTTGACGATAATTCCCTGCAAAGGGCGATATTCGTCCACACGCAGTCTTTTTCGGGAAATCAAAGCCCCGTTTTTGTAGCATTCAAGGTAGGCTTCGCTTTTCGTTCCCGACTTTTCCTGCCGCAAAATTTCCTCCTTTTCCCCCTCTTTTACAATCGGCTCGGGCGGCGGAATTTCCCCTAGCACCCTTTGCGTGATTGCGTATCTGTACCCTTCGTCCTTACCGAAAATACAAATTTTTACACTCCCATTTTGGATGGTTGACGAAACGTGTATCGCATGAGAATGGGCGTTGAATATTTTCAAGTCGCTCTGCGTGGACACCATCGCGTCGCGAGAAGGCGGCACGTAGGCAGGACAAAGGCTGTGCGGACGGTATTCCGTCACGGCGAGTCCTGCAAGCAACGCGGCGTTATAAAGGGTGGTGCTCACTTGACAAACGCCGCCGCCAACGCCCACAACGTACTCCCCGTTTACAATAATTTTCGCTTGTTGAAAACCCGCTTCTTCCGTCCTTCTTCCCACCGTTGCATTGAAAGAAAACTCGCCGTACGGCTGCACGGTAATCCCGTCGATTAGGGCGGCGGCAATCTCGATATTCTCGCACCTGCCCCCGTCCTTTTGGTTAAAATAGGTGGTATAGGACGATAACAAATCCCACCCGTACGGATTGTCGGCGGCTTCCGCAATAGCTCGATTTTGAGATAAAACCGAAGAAATAACAAAGAAAAAAACGCTCCATAAGAGAAGCGTTATCCGTTTGATTTTTTGCATTTTTTCCTCTCTATGTAGCGCTCAAAGAGATATTTTCAAAGCGTCGAGAAGTTCCTTGGACGGCGTGAAGAAGGGAACGCCGATTTCGTGCGTTTCATCTTCGTAGTGAGTGTCCGATCCCCCCGTGACAAGCAAGCCGAGCTCCTTCGCAAGCGCGCGGAAATACTCCGTTTCCTTGTCAGTATGGGTTGTGTAGACGGCTTCTATACCGTCTACGCCGTATTTTTTGAGATTTTTTATCATAATTTCACGTTCCGCCACAGGCAGTTCCAAGCGCCCGGGATGCGCAATCACGGCGATACCACCCGCTTCGTGAATGCAGTCGATTGCCTGCTCGGGGGTAGGTCTGCCGATATTGGAATTTGCAGGCTTGCCGATGGCGAGATACTCCCGATATACGTCCCCCGGCGTGATGCCGAGATAGGTCGCCGCCGCACGCGCGACGTGCATGGTATGCACGGGTAAATCGGGCGAAGAGCGCTGTGAAAGTACGTCCTCCACGGTGATAGGCAAGCCAAGCATACGGAACTTTTCCACGCTATCCTTTGCCCTTGCAAAGGAAGCAATTTTTCGCTCTTCTGTAAATTTCTCATACGCCCCTTCCACCTTACAGCCGTAACCGAGAACGTGCACTTTTTGCGTGCCTGCATAGGCGGAAACTTCCCATCCCGAAAGATAAGAAAGCCCGTGGCGTTTCGCCGCTTCCCTTTTATTTTCAAGCCCTGCAAGGGTATCGTGGTCGGTGATAGACACAAGAGAAACACCCCGCTTTTTGGCGAGGCGACAGGCTTCGTCGGGGGAATAAATCCCGTCCGAATATACGCTGTGAACGTGCAAATCTGCTTGCATTTATTTCCTCCGTGTTCGTTGATTTTGCCTTGCGGCGTTTTGTTTTGTTGGGGGGATAGGAATGGCGCAACGTTCGTTGCGTAGATGCCTTACGGCATAAGTCGCAAGCAGAGCTTGCTTTCTTGGAGCTTATTATGCAAGGGCGTTGCCCCTGCACCCCACGAGAAACTGAGTTTCTCGACTTCCCACTCTCGGATGTTGTTTCGCCTTACGGCGATTGACCGCTTTGCGGTGGTAACGCAAAACTGCGTTTTGCTTCGTTGGGGCTTCTTTTTGTGGGGACTTCCGTCCCCTACACCCCTGACGAGAAACTGAGTTTCTCGACTTCCTGCTGTTAGGGGTTACCCTTTTATTCTGCCGCCTTCTATGCGGATTTTGTTACACTCTGCACCGTAAAGCACTCTTTCCGTGTGCGTGCACGTCAAAATCGTTTGGATATCCGCAATGCATTTAAGCAATTTTTTGCGACGCTTTAAGTCCAATTCACTCATAACATCGTCTAAAATGAGTATCGGGTATTCTCCCGAAAGCTCCTTGAATATCTGTACCTCCGAAAGCTTTAACGCCAAAGCCGCCGTACGCATTTGACCTTGCGATGCGTACGATTTTGCGTCCGTGCCGTTGATCATTACGTCCAAATCGTCACGGTGCGGCCCCACCGTCGTAAAACCTAACCGCAAGTCCTTTTCGTAGTTGTTCCCCAAACGACGCATCAGCGTTTTTGCAATTTCCGCTTCGTCACCTTCATATTTCCTCTCGGGCTTAATCACAAGCTCTTCTTCCCCATCCGTCAAAAACGAATGAAATTCCTTGGCGAATGGAGCAAGCTTTTCAATAAACTCCGCACGCTTCTTCACAATAATTGCGGCGTACTTGCAAAGCTGTTCGTCCCATACGGGCAAGGTGTCCAAAATGAGCGACGTATCGTGGTTTTTCAAAAGCGTATTGCGTTGATCCAATATCTTATTATACCGCAAAAGCGCCGTGTAATACGCAGACGAAGTCTGCGAAATGGAAATATTCATAAAACGGCGGCGTTCATCCGGGCCGTCCTGTATCAAACGAAGCTCCCCGGGCGAGAAAAATACACTGTTCACGTGTCCCATAAGATCGGCGTTTTTGTTGATTTTCATGCCGTTTACACGAAGCTCACGCTTGTTTTCAAAAATAATTGCTTCAATCGTCACTTTTCCGTAACGATTTTCCGCCTCAGCGAGAATTTTTGCATATTCCGCCCCAATTTTGATGAGCTGTTTGTCATGACGAATGCGCAAGGAAGCGCCCGTGCAAAGGTAAAATACCGCTTCTGCACAGTTGGTTTTGCCCTGCCCGTTCTTGCCGAATAAAACGTTCAAGCCGTCCGAAAACGAAAATTCCTCGCTTTCGTAGTTTCTAAAATTTTGAAGGAATAATTTTTTTATTTGCATAATCCTTAAAAACCCGTCAAAATCGCTTTCTTTTCATTTGATTTTGTATTATAATTATATCAAATAATTTCGTAAATTACAATTTTTTGAACGGCAAAGTGGAAGATTTTTGCCGCGGGGGGTAAAAAATAATGCCTGAAAATTCCCAATTACAATTTTTGTGGAAGCAAATTAGCGAACGAGCGAAAAATATTATCTCGCCCGTTTCTTATTCTCACCTCATCAAGGATCTTGAGCCCGTCGATTTGCGTGGGCGCGTTATCGTGTTGAAAGCAACGTCCGATTTGAACGCGGCGTCAATCATGAATAAGTTTGCGGAAAAGCTCCGCGAAGCGATTGCGAAATGTAACCTCGGCTTGTCCGATTTCCGTCTTGTCGTAGACGGCAGCGTTGCCTTCCCTCTCGAAGTGGAAGAAGACGCAACGGTGACTTTCCGCACTTCGCCTATCAATAAGGGCTTTACCTTTGAATCCTTCGTTCCCGGTTCGGGAAGCAAGTTCGTTTACGCTGCGGCGAAAGCGGTTGCGGAAAATCCCGGTGAAACCTTCAATCCCCTTTTCATCTATGGGGAATCGGGCTTGGGCAAAACCCACCTTATGCACGCAATTGCCAACTATCTTGCGCAAAATGCTCCCGAAAAGAAGGTCATTTATACCACGAGCGAGAATTTCTTGAACGATTTTATCGACTCCATTGCACAAAAGAACGGCGCGAAGTTCCGTTACCACTACCGTAACGTGGACGTCTTGATGATCGATGATATTCAATTCTTAAAGGCGAGAACGCAGCTCCAAGAAGAGTTCTTCCACACCTTCAACGAATTGTCTGCGCAAAACAAGCAAATCGTCATCACGTCCGACCGTCCCCCCAAGGAAATTGCAACGCTTGAAGAGAGATTGCGCACCCGTTTCGAAGGCGGTATGATTGCGGATATCCAACCCCCCGACAACGAAACGAAAATCGCCATTTTGCGCCGCAAAGCGCTCGATAGAAAATGCGCCGTTTCCGACGACGTTTTGGAATTCCTTGCTAGGGATTCCGGCCACGACGTAAGAACGCTTGAAGGCAGATTGACGAAGGTCATTTTCGCAAGCAAGCTCCACGAAGAACCCATTACCATTGCGCTTGCAAAGCTCGCTTTGAGCGAATCGGTAAGCGAAGCGGAAGAACAGGAAGACGTGACTCCCGAAAAGATCATTTCCGCCGTTTGCGGTTATTTCAAGCATTCCCGTGAAGACTTAATCGGCAAAGGCAAAAAAGCGGAAATCGTAAAAGCGCGCCAAATTTGCGCGTACTTGATGTGCGAAATGCTCTCTCTTCCCCTTGTTTCCGTTGGTAACATTCTCGGCGGCAGAGATCATACGACGATTATGTACGCAAGAGATAAAATGGAAAAGCTTGAAAGCTTGAACCCCCATATCCAAAAAGAAATCGACGATATTAAAAATATTATATTAAAGAAATAATTTCCCACGAATTGCAAAGCCAAGCTTTGCAATTCACTATTTTAACAGTATGAACGAATCAGAACACACCTTTATTGAATATACCGCAGAAGCGGTGGTTGTCGGCGCAGGGCACGCAGGCTGCGAAGCCGCCCTTGCTTTGGCGCGCACGGGCATCAACACCGCCCTTTTAACGCTCAACCTCGACAGCATCGCCTTCCTGCCCTGCAATCCCTCTATCGGCGGTACGGCGAAGGGACATCTCGTCCGTGAAATCGACGCGCTCGGCGGTGAAATGGGCATCGTTGCGGACGACACCGCCTTGCAAATCCGTATGCTCAACGTCGGCAAGGGCGCAGCGGTGCAATCCTTGCGAGCACAGTCGGACAAAAACGCCTACCACGCCGCAATGAAGCAGGTACTTGAAAATACGCCCAACTTACGCATTATTCAAGCGGAAGCAGCGGAAATCCTCACCGAAGGCGGCAAGTGCTCGGGCGTGAGAACCACCTACGGCGGCATTATCCCCTGCAAGGCCGTTATTCTTTGCACAGGCGTATATCTTAACGGTGAAACGATCACCGGCCACGTGGTGCAAAAATCCGGCCCGAACGGTTTTGCCCCTGCCAATCATCTCACCGAAAGCCTCGTAAAGCTCGGCTTTAACGTGCGCCGTTTTAAGACGGGTACGCCTGCGCGTGTGGACGGCAGAACGGTGGATTACTCCAAATGCGAAGTGCAAAACGGCGATACGGACATCTATCCCTTCTCGTTTATGCACGATACTCCCCCCGAAAACAAGCTCCCGTGCTATCTCACCTACACGAACGTAGGCACGCACGAGATTATTATGGATAACCTTGACCGCTCCCCCTTATACGACGGTACAATTTTATCGACCGGGCCTAGATATTGCCCTTCGATTGAAACGAAAGTCGTACGTTTCAAGGACAAGGAGCGCCACCAAATTTTCCTTGAACCGGAAGGTGCGGACACCAACGAAGTGTACGTGCAAGGGATGTCCACCTCTATGCCCCACGACGTACAGCGCATGATGTATTCGTCCGTGGCGGGCTTGGAAAACGCAGACATCATGCGTTACGGCTATGCAATCGAATACGATTGTATCGATACCCTCGACGTACTCCCCACTCTTGAATTTAAAAAGGTGGAAGGCATTTACACGGCAGGACAAATTAACGGCACTTCGGGCTATGAAGAAGCGGCGGCACAAGGCTTGATGGCAGGTATCAACGCATCGTTGAAGCTCCGCGGACTCCCCCCGTTCACCCTTCGTCGTGACGAAGCGTATATCGGTGTGCTTATCGACGACCTTGTTACCAAAGGCACGGACGAGCCCTATCGAATGATGACTTCACGCGCGGAACACCGCATTTGTCTTAGACAAGACAACGCCGATTTCCGTTTGACGGAAAAGGGTAAAGAAGTCGGCTTGGTGACGGAAGAGCGTTATGCCCGTTACCTTGCGAGAAAGGAAAAATACGAGGAATTGTTGCGTTCGTTGCAGACACGGGTACCTCAAAAAGAAGTTACCCCCTTCCTTGCCGAATACGGCTACGGCGAACCGAGCGGCGGCGTTTCCTATGCGGATATGTTGAAGCGCTCTATCCCCTTAACGGCGATTATGGAACGTTTTAACGTATTCAAAGAATACCCGAAAAACGTCTTGGAAACGGCGGAAATTACCGTCCGTTACGAAGGCTATTTAAAACAAGGCTTCGAGCTTATCGAAAAGGCGAAACGCTTGGAAGAAAAGGTGTTGCCTGCGGACATCGATTACCACGCCATCGGCGGTTTGCGTTTGGAAGCGAGAGAAAAATTGGATAGAATCCGCCCCTTCAACCTTGGCCAAGCAGGCAGAATTTCGGGTGTAAATCCTGCGGATATTTCCGTGTTAATGGTATATCTTGCAACGAGGAATTAAGCGTTCAACGCATACCTGCTCCCTACGAATAAAACTAAATCCCGTGGATATCCACGGGATTTCTTTTATTTTACGATGACGTTTTCTTTGTTTGTACTGCTAATGACGTACTGCGGACGGCGCCGACATTCCTTATTGATTTTCGCAAGATACAGCCCCATAATACCCATACAGCAAAGGGTGATACCGCTCATCAGCAGGATAATGCAAACGAGCAACGGCCAATCCATAATCGGTTTATCGTAGGCAAGCGTCCGCACAAGTGAGAATGCCAACATCCCTGCCGAACCCACAAAGGAAGCAATACCAAACCAAGTGGGTATCTTCAAGGGCACGTCCGAGAAGGCTACGATACCGTCGATAGAATATTTGAAAAGCTTATGGAAGCTCCACTTCGTTTTGCCTGCCACACGCTTGACGTTTTCAAAGGGAAGCCAATAGGTCTTAAAGCCAATCCAACCGAAAATCCCCTTCGAGAAGCGGTCGTGCTCGCACATAGAGATGAGCGCATTCACCATTTCACGTTTCATCAAACGGAAATCGCGTGCGCCGTCTACGATATCCACGTCGGAAATTTTATACATCAATTTATAGAAGGCTCTTGCGAACATAGAACGGATTCTCGGCTCGCCCTTACGCATAACTCGACGAGTTGCCACGCTGTCATACTCCCCGCTCTTGATGATTTCCATCATCTTTGGCAAAAGAGAAGGCGGATCTTGCATATCCGCGTCAAGTGAGGCTACGTAATCGCCCGTGGCATTGCAAAAGCCTGCATACATCGCCGATTCCTTGCCGAAGTTGCGCGAGAAAGAGATGTATTTCACACGTTCGTCCGTGCTTGCCATTTCCTTTAACAGTGCCAACGTGCCGTCCTTCGAGCCGTCGTCTATAAAGAGCATTTCAAACTCAAAATCGGACATTTCAGAGGTTACGCGCCGCAATTCCGCATACAACGTAGGCAGTGATTCTTCTTCGTTGTAGCAAGGAACAATCAAAGATATTTTTTCCATAGCCCCTCCTTAAATTTCGATTTTCGAGTTTATTCCTTTATAGTATACAATATCCGCATGGGTTTGTCAATCTCTTTTGCTCTTTCTGCAAGGAATTCTCTATACTGCGTGAAAGAAGTAAAACGCCCGACCGTTTTCGGTCGGGCGTTTGGTATTTTAATTAGTCAAGCTTTTCCAAGAGCTTCAAATCGATACCCTTTTCGCCGATTTTGATGATTTCTACCTTCACCTTGTCGCCGATGTTGAGCACGTCTTCCACTTGGTTTACTCTCTGTTCGGAGAGCTTGGAAATGTGGATCATACCGTCTTTACCGGGAGCAAATTCTACGAATGCGCCTACCTTGGAAAGGATACGAACAACTACGCCAACGAACATATCGCCGATTTCGGGATCGTGCGCAATCGATTCCACGATTGCTTGCGCGCGTCTTGCGTTTGCAACGTCGCCGTAGCAAGCGATGCATACCGTACCGTCTTCTTCGATGTCGATCTTCGTGCCCGTTTGTTCGATAATCTTGTTGATAACCTTACCCTGCTTACCAACAACGTCGCCAATCTTTTCAGGGTTGATCTTGAAGGTAACGATCTTGGGAGCATATACGGAAAGCTCTTCATTCACTTCAGGGATGCATTCAAGCATCTTGCCCAAAATGTGCTTTCTAGCTTCCTGTGCTTGCGCGATAGCGTCAAGCATAATTTGTTCGGAAATACCCTTAATCTTGATATCCATTTGGATAGCCGTAATACCCTTGTCCGTACCTGCTACCTTGAAGTCCATATCGCCAAGGAAGTCTTCAAGACCTTGAATGTCGGTCATGATAACGTACTTACCCGTTTCAGCGTCCTTAACAAGGCCCATTGCGCAACCTGCTACGGGAGCTTTGATGGGAACACCTGCATCCATAAGCGCCATCGTCGAACCGCAAACGGAAGCCATAGAGGACGAACCGTTGGAAGACATAATGTCGGATACGACACGGATCGCATAAGGGAATTCGCTAGGATCGGGAATTACGGGAACGAGTGCTCTTTCCGCAAGCGCACCGTGACCGATTTCACGACGGCCGGGGCTTCTCAAAGCCTTTGCTTCGCCCGTCGAATAGCCGGGGAAGTTGTATTGGTGCATATATCTCTTTTCTTCTTCTTCGTCAAGGCCTTCCATTCTCTGCGCTTCGCCGAGCATACCGAGCGTACAGGTCGTCAACGCCTGCGTTTGGCCACGGGTAAATACTGCCGAGCCGTGTACGCGGGGAAGAACGCCGTGTTCGCACCAAATGGGACGAACTTCGGTAAGCTTTCTGCCATCGGGACGAACGCCGTCGAAGATCTTCGCACGAACGATCCCCTTCACGATGTAGTAGATGGAATCCTTTACTTCTCTCATTTGGTCGGGATAGATTTCAGCGAAATGTTCGATGATTTCTGCTTCCGCTTCCGCTTGACGAGCTTGTCTTTCCTGTCTATCGAAAGTATCAAGAGCTGCATAGAGCTTGTCGTAGCCGTATGCTTTTACCGCTGCGTCAAGATCTTCGGGAATGTGATAAAGTTCCATTTCCTTCTTAGGCTTGCCTACTGCAGGAACGATTTCGTCTGCAATCCAAGCGCAAACCTTCTTGATTTCTTCGTGACCGAACATGATTGCGCCAACCATTTCCGCGTCGGTAACCTCGTTTGCGCCTGCTTCAATCATAAGGATTGCGTCGGACGTACCTGCAAGGTTCAAGTGAATGGTGCTCTTTGCGCGTTGTTCAACGTCGGGGTTGATAACGTATTCGCCGTCAACACAACCAACGACTACCGAACCCGTAGGACCTGCCCAAGGAATATCGGAAATGGAAAGCGCGATGGACGAACCAACCATTGCCAAAGGTTCGGGGGAAACGTCGGGATCAACCGAAAGAGCGGTTGCTACAACGACTACGTCGTTAAAGATTCCCTTCGGGAACAAGGGACGAATAGGACGGTCGATAAGACGGCTCGTCAAGATTGCCTTATCGGACGCTCTGCCTTCACGTTTTTTGAAGCCGCCGGGGATTTTACCTACGGCAAACATCTTTTCTTCATAATCTACGGAAAGGGGGAAGAAATCCATACCCTCTCTTGCGCTTTCAGCCATACATACGGAAACGTGTACAGCCGTTTCACCGCAGCGTACAAGACAAGCGCCGTTTGCTTGTTCAGCATATTTGCCGATTTCTACGACGAGCTCTCTGCCTGCGTAATTGGTCTTAAATACTCTACTGTTGTTCAAATCTGGCATTGTAATTTTCTCCTTATTCTTTAATTCTTTTTTGTTCTTGTCCGTCAACGTCGCCCGACGTGGACGGGGCTCTCGAAATGCGGCACAGTCAAGCTTATGCCGAGGCTTGTCCGCGTTTTTCCACACCTCTTATTTTGGCTATTTTCCCTACTATCCACAAAAAAGAGCGAGTTAAAACAACCCGCCCTTTCGTGCTTGCATTATTTTCTAAGACCCAACGCTTCGATAATTGCTCTGTATCTTTCGATATCTTTTGCTTTAAGATAGTCGAGAAGACCACGGCGCTTACCTACCATCTTCAAAAGACCGCGACGGGAATGGTTATCCTGCTTGTGCTGTTTAAGATGTTCGTTGAGGTGGTTGATTCTTTGCGTGAGCAAAGCGATCTGTACTTCGGGCGAACCGGTGTCGCCTTCGTGGGTTGCAAATTTTGCGATGATTTCGTTCTTTTCCATTTTTTTATCCTCCTGTTCTTTGGAAAATTATATCACGTACTGCAGAGTAGGTCGTGGAGAATCGAGCCTCCCAGACAGCCGTTATTACTATTCTATCACATTCTTTTAAGAATGTAAACCAAAAAAACGCGGATTTTTGCGATTTATTCGAAAAATATACGCTTTTTTTCTATAATATCGTCCACGTGCACGAGATAGGTGGGCAAATCCTTTTGCGAAGCAAACCGAGTGATGAGCCCCTTTTCCGTAAATACACGTTTGGAAACGGCGTTTGCGCCCACGGCGAGATTGTCCGCCGTTTCTTCCATGATGTCGATATTGTACACGCAAGCCTTGTTCGGCTTCGTCCAACCGACGTTTTCATTGTTTCCCACTTGGTATTTTTGACGGTACATATAGTACGGCGCGTAGCCGTTTTTACTTAAAATTTCACGGGAAGATGCCACCATGTTCGAGATGAAATCATTTTCAAGGTAGTCCGTTTCCTCTTTGAGCTTCGCCCCCGATTTAAGGGAGAGACAATGCACGGTGATGTTATCCGCCCCCGTTTTTACCGCCTTTTCCACACTATCTACAAAGGTTTCGGGCGTTTCGTCCGTAAGCCCTGCGATCAAATCCACGTTAATGATAAAGCCGTACTTTTCCGAAAGCTCGAACGCTCTGTAAATGTCCGCTTCAGTGTGCTTCCTGCCGATTTTTTGCAAGGTTTCGTCGGAAAAGCTTTGCGGATTGATACAAATTCTCGTGACGCCGTACTCTTTAAGAAGCGCAAGCTTTTCGTCCGTAAACACGTCCGGTCTGCCTGCTTCCACCGTATATTCCACGGCGCGATTGGCGTTACGGAAGATAGGATCGATGGCTTTAAGCACCCTTTCGAGCTCCCCTTCATTCAACGCAAACGGCGTACCGCCTCCAACGTAGATACTGCGTAAATTCCCTATGCTTTCGGGCGATGCCGCAAGCTCTTTTTCCAAACCGCTTAAATAGGCGGGTAGAAAATGTCTTGTTTTCTCAATCGGTGCGGTGATGAACGAGCAGTAGGCGCACTTGGTCGGGCAGAATGGAATGGACACGAATAGATCGGTGTTGCCGTCCCTTTTCTCGTAAATCCCCCTTTGCGTTTCAAGAATTTGCCGAACGAGCCCGATATTCTCTTCACGGACGCGCATCAAACGGAATAATTCAGCAAAATCACGCCCGTTTTCTTCTTCCATATAGGCAAGCTTCGTAGGCCGTATCCCCGTGAGCGCTCCCCAAGGCATTTCTTCGCCGTACGTATCGCTTAAAATGTGGTATAAACGGAGCTTGGCAAAACGGCGTTCAAACCGCTTAAATTCGAGTTCGTTGCGTACCTGCCCCCTATCTTCAAAGGAAAAAACCTTGCCGTCCACCGTAAAAGCATTATGAAAAACGCCCTCTTCGTACGTAAAGGCGTGCGAGAGGGTTTCGGGACGGCGCTTGAATAAGCGCACGACGTCCAAAAGCTCGTTTTCCAAAAATTTGCAATCAGTGGTGAAATTCATAATTAGTCCGCCAAAAAAGGATTGGTTTTTCGTTCGTATTCGATGGTCGTCGGATCATTATGACCGGGATAAACGGGCATATCTTCCAACTTTTTCAAGCGGTTCAAGGAAAGATACATTTGCGCAACGCTCGCCGTGGGAAAATCCGTTCTGCCGATACTACCGTTGAAGAGCGTATCCCCCGTAAAGAGATGTTTACTGCCGTCCTGCGCCGTGATGAGATAGCATGCGCCGCCTGCCGTATGCCCGGGAGTTAAGAGCATTTGCACTTTGATCCCGTTCAACGTTTTTTCCTCGTTATCTGCGAACGTTTCGTCCACCGAATAGTGTTCACGGGGAGCGCCGAACATTGCAAAAAGGTCGGCTTCCGTACCAATAAGCTTCTTTTCCGCTGCCGAACAAAGCACCCTTGCACCGCTTTGCTGCAAGGCGGAAACACCGCCAACGTGGTCGAAATGGCAGTGCGTCAAAAGGACGTGCGTTACCGTCAAGCCGCGCTTGATAAGCTCGCTTTCCACCCTCGGTTGGGCGGGATCAATGACGATTGCCGTCTTGTTATCTTCGGTGATTGCATAAGTATTCGCCCCGAATCCACGGGGCGAAATGGTGATAATTTGCATAGCTTTTCCCTTTTCGCCTTACGGCGATTACCGTTTTTTGTAGGTTGGGTATATAGTGCAACTTACGTTGCGTGTATGCCTTGCGGCATAGGGCGCAAGCAGAGCTTGCTTTTATTGGGCTTTATTGTGCAACTTCCGTTGCGTGTATGCCTTGCGGCATAGGACGCAAGCAGAGCTTGCTTTTATTGGGCTTTATTTGTGCAACTTGCGTTGCGTGTATGCCTTACGGCATAGGGCGCAAGCAGAGCTTGCTTTTATTGGGCTTTCTTGTGCAACTTGCGTTGCGTGTATGCCTTACGGCATAGGGCGCAAGCAAAGCTTGCTTTTATTGGGGCTTTCTTGTGCAACTTGCGTTGCGTGTATGCCTTGCGGCATAGGGCGCAAGCAAAGCTTGCTTTTGTTGGGGCTTTATTTGTGGCTCTGCCACACCGCCAAAGGCTCTGCCTTTGGATTCCGCGAGAAACTGAGTTTCTCGACTTCCTGCCATTAGGACAAGGACGTAATACGGTGCACTTCGTAGATGCGTTTATCCGCTTGCATTTTCTTAATAAGCAAGTCTACTTCCGAAATATCCGTAAGGGATATCGACGCTTCTAAAACGGCGTCGTGGTTTTTATCAATTCTGCCGTTGACCGCCGTAATCGACAGCTTCAAGTCGGATACGACAAACGAAAGCACGGAAAGCGCCGCGCCTTGATCCGCCGCACGAATGGCAATATTCGCATTGTAGCGTTGCTTCGCGCCTGCTTCCACTCGCCACGATGCAGGAAGCAAACGAAGCTTCTCTACACCCTTGATATTCGGGCAGTCCGAACGGTGGATAACCACCCCTCTGCCACGCGACGTGTACCCTACAATATTGTCCCCGGGAACGGGCGAACAACAACCTGCAAAACGAACGAGCATACCTGCTTGTCCATTGACAAGCACACCGCCCGTATGTCTGCCGCCGCCGTCGCCGGCGTGGATTTCGAACGCCATCGGCGTTTCCTTGCGGTAAAAGTCGATGAGCTTGAACAAAATTTGATTGACGGAAATCGAGCCGTAACCCACCGCCGCAAACATTTCCGCCTGTTCGCTGAACGAGAAACGCTCGCAAATGCGCTTGAAGCTTTCTTCCGTAAGCAAAGTCGAAAGGGTAAAGCCTTTCTTCTTCGCTTCTTCTTCCAATTTGAGCTGACCGATACGGATATTTTCATCCTTCAATTCGTTCTTATAGAATTGACGGATTTTTGCTTTCGCGCTCGAGGATTTAATAAATTTCAACCAATCGCGAGAAGGCCCTTTCGAGTTTGGCGAAGTGATGATTTCCACTACGTCGCCAACCTCCAACGTCGTCGTCAAGGGCACGATTTTCGAATTGACTCTCGCGCCCGTACAACGGTTGCCGACTTCCGAGTGAATGGCATACGCAAAGTCGATAGGCGTTGCTTCGGGGGGCAGGGAAATGACCTTGCCACGCGGCGTGAATACCAACAATTCGTGGCTGTAAAGCTCCGTTTTCAAAGCGTTGATGAACTCACGGGAGTCTTTGAGATCCCCTTGCCATTCCATTACTTCACGAAGCCAAGTAAGACGGTTTTCGAAGTTGGTATTCTCTTCTTCCGTCTTGCCTTCCTTATACTTCCAATGCGCCGCGATACCGAATTCCGCAATACGGTGCATTTCTTCCGTACGGATTTGAATTTCGAACGGCTGACCATATTTCGTCATAACCGTCGTGTGCAAGGATTGATATTTGTTGGGCTTCGGCGTTGCGATATAGTCCTTGATGCGCCCGGGGATCGGTTTCCATCTCTCGTGGATTCTGCCAAGCACCGTGTAGCATTGACCGATGTCCTTTACAATCACGCGGACCGCCGTCAAATCGTAGATTTGGTCAAGCGTTTTGCCCTTGTTCTTCATCTTTTTATAGATGGAGTAGAAGTGCTTTGGTCTGCCGAAAACTTCCCCTTCTACCTTGTCGTTTTGCATGAGCTCTTTGAGTTCTTCTACGATACCGTTTACAAACTCCTTGCGCTCCGATAATTTCTCACGGATATTGTACAAAAGATATTCGTATGCTTCGGGATCGAGATATTTCAAGCAAAGGTCTTCAAGCTCGCACTTGATTTGCGAAATACCAAGTCGCCCTGCAAGCGGTGCGTAAATATCAAGCGTTTCGCTTGCCATACGCTGTTGACGTTCCTGCGAAAGGAAATTTAAGGAACGCATATTATGCAAACGATCGGCAAGTTTTATAATGATGACGCGCATATCTTTCGCCATCGCAACGAAAATTTTACGGAAATTTTCCGCATTTTCGTCCTCTTTCGATTTGAAAACGATTTTTTCAAGCTTAGTAACGCCACCGACGAGATTGAGAATTTCATCCCCGAATTCACGCTTTATATCTTCCGCTGTGGCTTCCGTATCCTCAATGACGTCATGCAAAAGCGCCGCGGCAATCGTTGCCGCGTCTAAGCCAAGCCCGATAAGGATTTCCGCAACGGCGCAAGGGTGAATGAAATACGGCTCACCCGACGCGCGCTTTTGGTTTGCGTGCGCCGCTTCGGTATATCGGTACGCCTTAACGAGCAGTTCTCTGTCCGTCGCGGTGTACGCTTCTTGTATCATTTCCAACGTTTTTTCCATTGTTTTGCCTTATTTTATTCTTGTTGTTGTAAATTGCAAACCTTTCTATAAATGGGCGAATCGTTAAGCTCCGCCTTCACGCCGCGATAGACGGTAAGCCTGCCGTCGCGAAGCTCGACAAGCTCCAACTCTTGAAAGACGTTGACCGCGAAGATAAACTCTCTTCTATCAAAGCCCAAGCCGTCGCACGCGCAAGCAATTTCTTCCACCGTTTCCCCGCTCAAGCTATTCACTTCACGGCGGAGCGCCGAGAAAATTTCCAATAAGTTCTCTCTCGTAACGTCCAAGCCTTCAAACATTTTATAGCCGCAAATATCTCGGTTGACGAATACCTGCTTGCCCGAAATCGCCGCTACGTTGTAATCGGACGGTGTATCAAGGAAGATAAAATCTCTAAATCCCGACAAGTCTGCATCGGGCGCAGGTGAGATGATCAACGCATTCGCCAAGTTTCTCGACGAAGGATAGAATAAATCGCAACCAAAGTCTTCCAAACCTTCGTAAAAGCGAAGTGTTCTTCTATCCGACGCAATCAAACAAAGTCCGTAAGGACATTCTTCGTGCTTTTTCTTGATAAGCGCCTTGATTTCATCCGTACCAAGCATTTGCAAATCCACGTTCACTTGTTCTGCGTGGAAACGCGCGATTGCGTTTGAGAAAATACTATCCGCCGCACATCTGCCCGTTCTTCCGTCGTAGAGCAAATCCTTGACGTGTCCCTTTATATACTCTTTCCCTTTGAAACGAGAAAGGTTGATATCGACAACAAACTGTTTCCTTACGTCGCTTTCAATAATTTTGAGATTTTTTGCACCCGAAAAATACATTAGGTCGATAAATTCACTGCGAACGGATATATGCGGCGACATCGCTTTGACCGGTCGAGCCGTACATGCCCCCGCCGAAATGGAAAATAAGGGCCTTCTATGCCCGACGCCGTAAGGCTCCATTTGCGCAAGCTCCCGAGCAAATTTCCCGGAAAAAGGCCCTGTGATTTCTTCACTAACGGGAATGAGCTGCTCAAAATCCTTCGGCTCATACGTGCTACCGATTTCTTCGTTCAACGCCGCTTCTAATTTATCAAAATTGTCAAACGTGATGTTGATGCCTGCCGCTTGTGCGTGACCGCCAAACTCTTCGATGTACTGCGAACAATTTTTCAATGCCGTGAAAATATTGACGCTTTCGATACTGCGCGCACTCCCTTTGAGCATATCGCCGTGGTGTACAAAAAGCAAGGTCGGACGGTTGTACTCCTCCGAAATTCGCGCGGCTACGATGCCGACGAAGCCGGTATTCCAACTTTCGTCCGAAAGCATAATCACGTTGCCGTACGCACCCTTTTCAAGCAGCTTCTGCTTTGCGGAAGCGTACAGCTCGTCGCAACATTTTTGCCGTTCGGTGTTATACATACAAAGCTTGGTGGCAAGCTCGTAAATTTCCGACTCGTTTTCGGATATAAACAAACGGAACGCCGCCTGTGCGTCCCCCATTCTGCCTGCCGCATTGACGCGGGGAGCAATGTTGAATGAAAGCGTTTGCGCCGTAATCCCATCGTAAACCTTGCCAAGCAACATCGAAAAACAGGGACGAATGCGGTTATTGAACATCTTCAAGCCTTCCGTCACGATATCACGGTTTTCCCCAAGCAAGGGAACGCTGTCCGCAACCGTCGCAAGGGTTGCAAAATCGAGATATTTATACGCCTTTTGTCCAATAAGCGCACAAGCAAGCTTGAAGGCTACGCCTGCGCCACAAAGGTTGTCGTAAGGATAATCGTCCTTCAATTTGGGATTGACAATAATGCAATCGGGAAGGACTTCGGGGAGCTCGTGGTGGTCGGTAACGATAACGTCCGAGCCGAGCTCGTAAATATATTGCGCTTCTTTGGCACAGGAAATACCACAGTCTACCGTGATAAAAAGCTCGGGGTTACATTCCTCGAAAATACGGTCGATAGCTTCTTCGGAAAGCCCGTAGCCGTCCTCTCTTTCGGGAACGTATACGTGCGCTTCAATACCAAATTCACGCAAGGCGTGATACATAATTGCGGAAGCGCAAATACCGTCGGCATCGTAGTCACCAAATACGGCAACCGTCCTGCCTTCGTCGCGCGCCTGCGTAATGAGATCCACCGCCTCTTGCATCCCTTTCATGAGGAAAGGCGAAAGGAAATTCTTTTCCGAAGGGTTCATAAAACGACGGATTTTTTGCGCCGTATCAATACCGCGCGCGTACAAAATCCGCGTGATTTGTTCCGTCAAGTTGGTTTGACTTGCAAGATCGGAAATGATATTCAGTTGTTCTTCCGAAAAAGAATATTCGGGAACAATTTTTTTCATTTTTTACCTTTTATGCCTTGATTTCCCTTTGGAAAAGCGTCGGGCGGGAAGAAGCCCCCTCCCGCCCGTTCGTTGTTTTAATTGATTTGAGAATTAGTCCTCGTCTTCAGCTTCTGCAACAATTTCTTCCGCCGTAACTTCTTTTACCTTGGAAGCCTTTGCTTTCTTTTCTTTGCGAGCGGGTTTCTTTGCTCTTGCAATTTCCGTGCCCTTTTGTGCAGGAATCATACATGCAGGGGCATAGAACAAACCAATCACTGCCGATACGATGATTGCAACGCCTACGCTAACGCAGAACCAAGCGATTGCCGTACCGCCAAGGATACCGAGAAGAAGCATCGAAAGCGCAAGCGCAGCGTATACGAAAAGCTGTTCCTTGATAGCAAGCGAAGAAATAACGAGTTCTTCCGACTGCATAGATACGTTTTCGTCCTTCTCGTTCGCACGAAGCTTACCGAGATTGAGAATTACTGCAAGCGCCGTAATAAGTGCCGCCGCCGCAATTGCGATTGCAACCGCAGGAGTGATAAGGATACGCGTCGCCATAATAATCGCCGTCGTTACAAGCATACCGAGCAATACGCAAACGCCTGCCACGATACCGTGTCTCCAACCGTAACGAAGGATTGCATAGATGCACGCAAGCACTGCGATCACTGCACCAGCGATACAACCGCGGAGAACGTAGTACTCGGAAACGTACGATTCCACTTCTACCGTATTCTTCATTACGAGAATGCTCCAACCCTCGTATTCGCCACCCGTCGCCGTGAGCGCGGTCATGCTATCTTTCAACTTCGCATACGAAGCCGTCAAATCTTCTTTATCGTCGAATACGAATACGATTTGTTGTTCGCCGCCATCACCTTCACCATGTTCTACGTAGAGAACGTTATGATCGGAAAGGATATCTTCGCACTTTTCCTGAATCTTTTCACCGTTTTTTTCGTAAAGGAAGCTTTCCATCGTTACGGTAACCATTTGGGAGTCGGAAATGGTAGCCGCGCGATTGAATACGCCGCCCCAACCCATAACGCCGCAAAGAGTACCAACCGCCGCAGCGATGACGATAATCACAGCGAAGACAACGGAGAGTGCGGGAATCATTATTTTTTTCGTGTTAACCGAAAAGATTTTATTCAACTTACTCATCGTCGTCATCCTCCCTTACAAAGCGGAAGTATTTATATTTGTTCTTGCTTGCGGAAAGGAATACGAAGTTGATACCGCGTGCCCACAAAAGGCTGCAGAACGCCGCCGCGATTACGCAAATGATTGCTTGAATTGCAAAGATTTGCAAGCCCGCCGCACCGATAAGAAGTGCAAGCGCCGCAAGAAGTAATACCGCATAAACGTCAATCGTAAGCCAAAGGGTCTTCTTATAGCCGCCCTTTATCGAAGACTCAACCGTCTTACCAAGCGAGAACTCTTTCTTGATTGCGTTGTAGATAAGGTATTGGAACACATTGACGAGAATCAACCCAAAGAGGAAGATAAATACGGAACCTGCCGAAATGGGGAAAGAACCGCTCGTAATGAATGCGAAGCAAAGCAACGTAATAACGATATAGCTCAAGGAAGCATATGCGTTTACAACGCCGAATCTACCCATCTTCACAATTGCGAATACGATAAGCGCAAGGATCATCGCACCAACCGCACCAAATACGAAATACAACGTGTTGTTGCCACGGTAAACCGCTTCGAACGTGCGCGCTTCGCTTACGGTGAATTCGATATCGTAGCCGCCATTTTCCATTGCAGAGTTCAAAAGAATTGCAAGCGTTTCAACGTAACGCTTATCCCCTGCTTCCGCAATCGAATATTTCACAACGCTATCGTCAGCGATAAGATCAGGCGTGATTTGCATCATCGATTCGCCACCGAGCGTAAGGTCAAGCGTGCTAATTGCCGTACCGTTTGCATCCGTGGTGCCTGCGGTTACGTCGCTTTGGAACTGTTTAAGAACCTTTTGACCTGCTTTGGTGAAGACGATTTCGAGATATGCAACTTTGTTGTATTGCGTCTTTGCCTTAATGCTCTTGATAAGCTTGTTTGCATGCACTTCTTCGCCGTCAAGCTTTACAGCTTCGCCGCCGATTTCAAGACCGATGTCCCCCGTTACCGCAAAGAGCGTAAACGCTTGATTTGCATATTGCAAAGAGGTGTATTCCGTGTTCGTTTCCGTTTCTTCCGTCGGAAGCTCGATGCGGAGTGCACAGCCGTCTACGACGGATACCGAATAATCCACGTAACCTTTTGCCGCAAAGCGAGCGCAAATTTCATCCTTCGCTGCGTCGAAGTTTTCAACGAAATCATCGCGAAGGGTAAGCTTGTCCGCTTTGAGAATACCCTTTTCCATATCCGTGCTCAAATACAAACCGCTTTCGCCGTATTGCACGTAGTCACTTTGCTGTTCTTCCGTCAAGATATCATATTCCGTTTCGGGAATAACTCCTTCGGGATAGTAGTAAGCATAGTGGCCACCATCAAGCTCGGAGCCCAAGTCGAATTGCATAACAGCGGGATTCCACGATTTTATGCCTTCCGTCCCGGGAAGGGTGAATACGGGGAACGCCGTGATTACACACAATGCGACGATTACGATGGTAAGTAATACCATTAATACCACCGATTTCTTTTTGCCCATTGATTGTTGCCTCCTGTTGTGTTTCGGGTTTTTCACCCAAGTTACAATGATACTTTTTTATTATACCTTATTTTTAATAAGCTCGTCAAGTCATAACGGGGATTATATACAAAATTTTTGCTTAAATTCCCTCGTTTTTCATCAATTTCTTCTCGGCGAGTATATGCATAGCGCACTCTACACGCTTTTTCATCATCGCACACGTTACTTCGTAAGGATCGTTGATGTCGCCGTTGAAATTGTAGTTGTTTGCGCTGCAACCGCCCGAACAAATAAATTTCGCAAAGCAGTTTTCGCACTTTTTGCGCGTAAATAAGCAGGAATTTTTGAAAAGCTCTCTCGTGTCTTCACGGGTAATCCCTTCAAATACGCTGCCCATACGGAATTTTTCATTCCCTGCAAATTGATGGCAAGGATATAAATCGCCGTTCGGGGTTACCGAGAAATACTCGTTGCCTGCGCCGCAAGCGGATACACGCTTGGAAAGGCAAGGTCCGCCCTCCAAATCGATGTTGAAATGGAAGAAATTGAAGCCTTCCCCCTTCTTATGACGTTCCAAATACGCTTCGCAAAGATTTTCATACTCTGCATTGATTGTTTCAAGGTATTCTTCCTTGATTTGCAAATCGTCAATGTCCGTTACAACGGGCTCCATGGAAATAGAATCCACCCCTTGATCGGCGATAAAGAGAACGTCCTTCGCAAAATCGAGATTTTTCGCCGTGAACGTGCCGCGCACGTAATAGCTCTTCATACCGCGCATAGAAATGAAATGCTTGATTTTCTCAATAATCAAATCGAACGTGCCTTTGCCATTGATCGATTTTCTAATCGCATCGTGAACTTCCTTTCTGCCGTCGAGCGAAAGCACGACGTTTTCCATTTCTTCATTGAAGAATTTGATTGTTTCGTCGTTCAAAAGGAGCGCGTTCGTCGTCGTCGTGAACAAGAATTTCTTGCCGACCTTCGCCCCTTCTTCCTTTGCGTAGTAAACGGTGCGCTTCAATACGTCCAAGTTCATCAAAGGCTCGCCACCGAAGAAATCCATTTCCAAAACCTTGCGGTTTCCGCTGTTTTTGATAAGGAAATCCACCGCCGCCTTCGCCGTTTCAAAGGACATGCTTTCACGCTTGGAATGGTATGCGCCTTCGTCCGCAAAGCAATAGCGGCAACGCATATTGCAGTCGTGACAAATGTGAATACAAAGCGCCTTCACTTCGTTGCTCTTCATGGGATAGGTCTTGATTTCTTCCTTGAAAAGCAAGCCCTGCTCTTTGAGCGCAGACACGTCGGAAAGAATCTCTTGAATTTGCTCATCGGTGATGTAAGTAATATCGACGGCTTGTCCTTCTTCCTTCGCTTTTAAGTAGTCCGCCGTGGGCGTATCGCATTCGTGCAAAGCGCCGCTTCCCACGTCGTAAATGTAGTTTTTATCTCTGTAATTGAATACGTGTATCACGGTTTCATGTACTCCAACTAAAAATCGGTTAAAAACGGCGTACCGTTACAATACGCCGTTTTTATCTTCCATACGTTTTGTGTGCAGTCGGAACTCCGACCAAAGAGTTAAAGAGAATTATTTGCGTTCGATTTTTTCTTCACGCGTAATTCTTTCGCAGGATTGGTTGCCTACCGTGCAGCTCGTTTTACAAGCGGATTGGCAGGTGCTTCTGCATTCGCCACAACCGGTTACCTTTTTGTCTGCGGGTTTTGCAATCGTTTTAATCATAATAATGCCTCCTAAATTTGGATTTATGAGTTTTATGAAATTATTATAATACACTTTTCACCAAATTGCAAGCGCTTTTTCTATTTTTTTTGTAGTTTTGCTCCCGTATCGCCGATTTTTTCCGCTATCTTTTCAAATTGACAGCCAAAATCCCCGAAAGCACCCCTGCCGCAAGCGAAATAAGCACCTCGACAAGGATAAACCACGACACGGTGAAAACTCCCCCAAGCGCAGAATACGCAACGTAGGAAAGCGCCGTGAAAATTAAAGCAACGCCGCCCCCTTTCAGCCATCCCTTTTCCCCACGCGTAAAGGCGAGTGTTCCAAGAATGATTGCAAGTACCTTCAAAACCTGCGTAATCGGATAAACCGCTTTATCAGGAATGGGCGCAGCGCGGAGCACCACGGCAAAAATCACCGTCGTCAAAAAGGAAAATAACAAGGCGAGCGCAACGCTCTTTACAATTCCAAAAATACCGTCTTTCGACTCTTCGTTTTGCATAAAAAACACCTCCGCCATATTGTATGCGGAGGTGCAATTCTTTTAGACTAATTATTATTCTTCTTTTGCTTCTTCAGCAGGTGCTTCTACTGCGGGAGCTTCTTCAGCAGGTGCTTCTACTGCGGGAGCTTCGTCAACGGGAGCTTCTACTGCGGGAGCAGGTTCTTCCTTCTTCGCTACTGCATCCGTTTGGTAAACTGCTTGCTTGTCGAACTTCAAGTAGGACTTGCCGCTTGCTTCCGTACCCGTTTCCAAAACGAAGGTGTTGTCTTCGGGGCAAACTTCTACTACGATACCGCAGATACCGCCGATCGTCTTAACCTTGTTGCCAGGTTGAATTGCATTGAGCATATTTTCTTGTTCTTGCTGCTTTTTCTTTTGAGAACGTCTGCTCAAAATCATAAACACAATGATAACAACTACGAGCACACCGATGAGCACCCATTGTACCCAAGGATATTTGTTACCGCTAGTACTAGGGCTCGTCTCTGTCAATAAATTCCACAACATAATTTTCTCCTTATAAGCGCGAACAATGCGCACTCACATTATTTTCATATCTCTATGATACCCGTTTTTTTTGCTTTTGGCAAGCGATTTTCCAAGAAATTTTACACATTTTTTAATTTTTCATTCAATTTTCATATTGTTTACAAACTAAAAAGAATCTCTTTATTGCTTTCAACGCGTACCTGCCCTGCTTATTTGGTCTTTTTCTGCTTTTTTCGACATTTTCCCGCGATATAATGAATCAAAATATAACCGCCCGTCAGCACGACGACTGCACCTGCCAAAACGAGATACATCTGCCAAACTTCTACACGGTGACCGAAAAACTCGATGTGGCAGTCGGATACCGTTTTCATGGCGTCAAGCGCTTCCGCAGGAAAATTTTGCGATTCCATTTCCGCATATACACCGCGAAGGGCGTGGTTGCGCAAAAGCGACGTGCCGTACGTCCCGGGCAAACACATCAAAACGTTTCGCAAGCCCTCGCCGTATTGTGCCAAAGGCATATACGCGCCGCAAAGGAAGCCGTAGCCTGCGCTAATAATCGTCCCCACCGCGGAAAGCTGTCCTTGCGTGGTGAGCGGATAGCAAATCAACGACGAGAGCGACGTCCCAAGCAATACGAGCAAAATTACGTCGCCGAGCAATGCAAGAATGTCCAAGAAGGAAAGATACCACCCTGTAAACGCAAGGTACACACAACCGAGCGTAAGTGCCACAAGACTAATAATCATACCGTTGCAAAAGGTGCCGAAATAATACCCAAGCGCAATTTTATACGGCTTAACAGGGGTAATCGTCAAATCGTTCCTCGCCTTCGTCACCTTGTCTTGCACCATATACAAATTCGCGCAAAAGGATACGGTAATCGTACTCACAGCAAGCAAGGACGAGAGTAGAAGTCCGCCGACGAGTCCGTCGATAATATCTTTATCGTAGGGAATCCCCGCAGGGATTGCCGACGTGAACGTATCCCGATAAATATCGAACAAAAATACTGCGTATAAAAAGAGCAAAATAACGGGCGTAATCAAGGAAGAAATCAGCATTCCCTTGTCACGAAAAAAGAGCTTGACGTTTCTTTTCGTCAAAGAGAGAATTTGTTTCATACTTCCCCTCCCGTGAGTTTTTTACCCGTCGCGGCAAGGAATACGTCGTCCATTTTTCCTTTCACGATTTCGTAATCGGTAAACGCTTCGGGGTTTTGTAAAATAAGAGCCGTTGCTTCCGCCGTATCCGTCACCGCAATGCGATAAACGCCTGCCGAAACCGTTTCATAATCCTTTCCG
This sequence comes from Clostridia bacterium, assembly GCA_017505465.1. GTDB lineage: Bacteria > Bacillota > Clostridia > Christensenellales > Borkfalkiaceae > Scatosoma. The sequence continues at coordinate 40,976 of JAFVPE010000033.1, forward strand.
AGCGCCTTCACCTTTTCTTCGTCGCCGTAAATGGTGATAAAGTCGCCTGCGTACTCGTTTTTAAGCTGCAACGGCGTCCCCTCCGCCGAAATTTTCCCGTTGTCGAGAATGACCACGTAATCAGCGTCCGCCGCTTCTTCCATATAGTGCGTGGTGAGAAATACCGTCAATTCTTCCCTCTTTCGAAGGTCGTCGAGTATTCCCCAAACCGTCTTGCGCGTTTGCGGATCGAGCCCCGTTGTCGGCTCGTCCAAAATAAGAATTTTCGGTTGATGCAAAAGGGCGCGCGCCACGTCCACTCTACGGCTTTGACCGCCCGAAAGCTTGCCGATAGGACGTTTCAAAATATCCTTCAAATCAAACAGCTCGGTAAGCTCCGCAAGACGGGTTTTGAACGCCTTGCCCGTAATGCCGTAAAGCGCCGCACGCGTTTCGAGATTGTCGTAAACGGAAAGCGCCTTATCGAGCACGGAATTTTGAAAAACCACCCCGAGATCTCGCTTGATTTCTTCTTGGTTTCCGTCCAAGTTTTTGCCGTTAATCTCGACCATGCCCCCGTCTTTTCGTAATTGACCGCACATAATCGAGATGGTCGTGCTCTTGCCTGCACCGTTCAAGCCGAGAAAGGCGAAAAGCTCCCCTTTGCGCACTCGAAAGGAAATATCTTGCACGGCTTTTACTTCGCCGTAGCTTTTATGCAAATGCTCGATGCGGATAATATCTTCCATACTCCACCCAATAGTTACATTATTTCGCAAAAAGTTTTGTAAAGAGTAAGGGCGAAAACGCTCGCCCTTTCGAAATTACCATTTGCCTTCGCCGCCATATTTAAGATAGAAATCCTTGGCGAAATCCTTGACGTAGCCGCCGAGAATGGCTTCGCGCAAGCCCTTCATCAGCTTATGCAGGAAGGTGATATTGTGCAAGCTCAAAAGCATTGCGCCGTACATTTCCCCCGTATTGATAAGGTGACGGAGATACGCCTTCGTGTAGTTCTTACAGCAGTAGCAATCGCACTCTTCGTCAAGCGGCGAAAAATCCTCTTTAAACTTGCCGTTGCGAACGACTACTCTGCCATGGGAAGTCATCGCCGTGCCGTTGCGCGCGATTCGAGTCGCCAAAACGCAGTCGAACAGATCCACGCCGCGAAGCACCCCTTCGATAAGACAGTCGGGCGAGCCGACGCCCATCAAATATCTCGGAACGTCCGTGGGGAGCAAGGGCTGCAAATAGTCGAGCATTTCGTACATAATCGGCTTGGGTTCGCCAACGGAAAGTCCGCCGATGGCGATACCGTGTTTTACGAAAGGCAACGTGCGTTTTAAGCTCTCTCCGCGCAGGTCTTTATACATATTCCCTTGCACAATCGGGAAGAGCGCCTGCTCGGGTTTATCGTGAAACTTATAGCAACGTTCAAGCCAAGCCGCCGTGCGGAGCATCGCCTTTTTCGCCTGCTCGTGAGTGTAGCCGTATTCGCTGCATTCGTCGAACGCCATAATGATGTCTGCGCCGAGATTTTGCTCTACCTGCATCGCCTTTTCGGGCGTGAAAAAATGCTTGCTGCCGTCGATGTTGGAAGAAAACTCCACTCCCTCGTCGGTGATTTTGTTCAATTTGCCAAGCGAAAAGACTTGGAAACCGCCGCTATCCGTCAAAATGGGCTTGTCCCAATTCATAAATTTATGCAATCCGCCTGCTTTTTTGACGATTTCATCGCCCGGGCGCATATACAAATGATAAGTGTTGGAAAGGATAATTTGCGAGCCTGCTTCCTTCAAGTCGCGCGGAAACACACCCTTCACCGTCGCTTGCGTACCGACGGGCATATATACGGGCGTTTCAATATCCCCGTGAGGGGTGTGCAAAATACCTGCTCTCGCCCCCGTTTCGGGATCGGTTTTAATCAGTTCAAAAGAAAAATATTCGTTGTTCAAGGTTTTGTCCTCTCTTTGTTTTCGCAACTCATTATATCACTTTCTTTCAAAAAGCGCAAGGCTTTTTATGCGCCTATGATTTTTATGCCCGAAAAATACTTTTATTCGGTATATACAATAATTTTATACAATTATGCAATGCATAAAAGAAAAATATAAATATTTTTACTTTTTACGCGTAAAAACGGTTGACTTATTTACAAAATGCGTTTACAATTAGCCACATAAATCAATTTTTTGTTACAATATATAAAAAGGAGAACAAAATTATGAAAATGAAACAACTTATTGCAGGCGTACTTGCCACCGTAGCAACCGTAGCTACGTTCGGACTTGCTTCTTGCTCCAACGAAGACAAGGAAATTAAGGTTATGAAAGAAATCCTTCTCACCGAAGAAGATTATGCTTTTGCAATCGCTAAAGAAAACACGGCGCTTTTGGAAGAGGTAAACGGTTTGCTTGCTACTTGGACGGAAGACGGCAGCCTTGACAAGCTCATCAACTCCTACTTCGACGGTTCGGCGAAGTTCTCTTACGAAAACAAGAGCAGCTCCCCTGCCGCAAACGACTTCGTTATGGCTACGAACGCTTACTTCCCTCCTTTCGAATCGAAGAAGGGGTCCGCATTCGTTGGTGTTGACGTTGAAATTGCGTACAAGCTTGCAACCGCTATGAACAAGACGCTTTTCGTTTACGATATGGAATTCGACTCCATCATCTCTAGCGTACAGACGGGCGAAAGCGATATCGGTATGGCAGGTATGACGGTAACGGATACTCGTCTTGAACAGGTAAACTTTGCTACCCCCTATTATTCCTCCGCACAGGTTATTTCCGTGCTTGCTAGCGACACGACGTTCGATGCATGCAAAACGGCAGCTGACGTAGAAGCTATCCTTAAATCGAAGGGTTCGAGCTACAAGATCGGTACGCAAAACGGCACGACGGGCTTTATGTATTCCAAGGGCGACGCTGACTTCGGTTACGACGGTTTCACCAACCTTGAAACGAAAGGCTACACCACCGGCGCTTTGGCTATGAAGGATTTGCAAAACGGTAAAATCAATGCAGTTATCCTTGACCTTCAACCTTCCCTTATGATTTCCAAGAGCCTTAACGGCTAATATTTTAGGACTTCCCCGTAATGAAAAATATTGAGATTTTTATAGAACATTTCATCACTTACGGCGGATACAAAGATTACTTCAAAGGTCTTGCAAACACCGCAATCATTGCGGTGTTTGGTCTTTTGATAGGCTTTGTTATCGGCTGTATCATCGCGACCGTCAAGATTATTCCAAGAAAAAACGTATTCTTCAAAATCGTGGATAAAATCTTTGACGTGTATATCGCTCTTTTCCGCGGTACGCCTATGGTTGTACAGCTTTTGTTGATGCACTTTGCGCTCTTCCCTGCAATCGGGCTCAATATCCCTTCCGTTGCAGAAGCAGTCATCATCTTCGGCTTGAACAGCGGTGCGTACATGGCGGAAATTTTGCGTGGCGGTATTAACGCCGTGGATATTGGACAAATGGAAGCAGGTCGTTCGCTCGGTTTCGGCTTTGTGCAAACGATGATCCGTATCATTTTGCCGCAGGCAATCAAAAACATTTTGCCCACGCTTGGCAACGAGTTCATCGCCTTAATTAAGGAAACGTCCGTCGTTAGCTTTATTGCGGTGCTCGACCTTACCAAGTCCTTGCAAAATATTGCAAACTCCACGTACGAATATTTCGTACCCTACATCGTGCTTGCCTTGACGTACTTAATTCTCGTACTCGGCATCACGGCTTTGATTAAACTTATGGAAAAGAGGTTGGCGAGAAATGAAAGATAATCAAAATAACGTTTTGTTGCGCGTCAACGATTTGCATAAAAAATTCGGCAAGCTTGAAGTATTGCAAGGGGTAAACCTTGAAGTAAACAAAGGCGACGTGGTGGCGATTATCGGCCCTTCCGGTTGCGGTAAATCCACCTTCCTTCGTTGCTTGAATTTCTTGGAAACTCCCAACTCGGGCGAAATCATCTTCAACGGCGATACCGTATTCAAAAATATGCGTGTGTACCTGAAAAGAAATCTTAGAGCCATGCGCGCGCAAAAAGAATACGATAAGGAACTGTACGCCCAAATCGAAGCGGAATATATTTCCTTGAAAAAGGAAGAAAAAGTTATTGAAAAGCAAATGAACAAGGGCATCAATTTACACCGTCAAAAGATCGGTATGGTGTTCCAACAGTTCAACCTCTTCCCCCATCTTACCATTTTACAAAATATCACGCTTGCGCCGATGCAGTTGAAAAAGCTCCCCAAAGACCAAGCGAACGAAATGGCGATGGAGCTCTTGAAAAAGGTCGGCTTGGAAGATAAGGCAAACGCCTACCCTTCCACCCTTTCGGGCGGTCAAAAACAACGTATTGCTATTGTGAGAGCATTGGCTATGGAGCCCGAAGTGTTGCTCTTTGACGAGCCTACGTCCGCGCTTGATCCCGAAATGGTCGGCGAAGTTCTCAACGTTATGACCGAGCTTGCAAAATCGGGCATGACGATGATCGTTGTTACCCATGAAATGGGCTTTGCAAAAGAGGTGGCAAACCGCGTTATCTTTATGAACGACGGCGTTATCAAGGAAGAAAACTCCCCCGAAGAATTCTTCGGCAATCCGAAGGACGAACGTTTAAAGGAATTTTTATCCAAAGTCCTTTAATCCTTATAAGAATAGACCGCGCGGCTGCGTGTACGCAGCCGCGCGGTTTTCTTTACTCATTTTCTAATTTTTCTTTTAATGCGATATACTCATCCAAAATATCGTCGAATTCGTGATAACGAAATTTCTTATGCACCTTTTCCACGTGCCATTGCTTAATGTTGTCCGTGTGTGGATAGGGCAACCAAAAAAGCCGCTTGGAAAAGTGCCGAATCACCGTGTTTTTGTGCAGATATTTTTGATCGTTAAACCGTTGAGAAATCAGTTTTCTCTTCGTGGTAGAACGAATGATAGCCGATTGATCGGCAAACGGCAGCTTTTTCGTGCGAATAAGCTCCCTTGCCCTTTCGAAAATCCCCGTTTCGCGGCATTTTCGCATGTTAAAAAGCAACACGCCTGCATTGATATAATTAGGGCTGACCAAAAACTTTCCGTAATAGTCCCGCGCCGCCGCGTATTCATCCCCCTCTACGTCCAAATCGTACAGCAAGGAAACGTCCTTGTTTAACATAATATCCGCGTCAAGGTACAACAGCTTATCGGGCATATCCGCAAGGTCTGCAAGCAGACGGAGCAGAGTATACGGCGAGCAGTAGCACCCTTCGTTTGCATTCTCTTTCAAATGCGTTTCGTACAGCTCGGTAACGTCCTTCAACGCGACCACGGTATCCTCATTATGCTTTTTTAAGGCGTTTTCGATGAATGTCGCGTGCTCCTTTGTCATTGCAGTGTAGTTGGGATTAACACGTGTTAGCGTCATCGTAAAAATATAGATACGCAAGGGACGTGGGCGTTCCATGCGCTTGACGATGGAAAGCGCAGACGTCAACACGCCGTCGAACACTTTTCCGTTTCCGCAATATAATACGTTGATCATACTTCCCCCTTTGGCAAATAACGGATATACTCGCAATCGCTCTCTTTGCTTCGTTCAATCATTTTGGCATACACCTCGTCGCGGAGCTTTTGCGCGCGCTCTTTGATTGGCAAACTCCCGTCGGGATAAAAAGGTCCGTCAAGATAGGTGATTACGCGCGGTTTTATTCCCCTTTTTCGTTTTTTGTAAACGTTTGTGAGCGCAAAGCAAGGAGCATTCAGCTCCGCAGGATAGCGAAAAGACGTAGGCGGAAAATTGCGTATTCCGATATAATAGGGCCAAATGTGCGCTTCGGGATAAATCATAATCGCATTTCCTTCCGAATAACGAGTGCATATCGCCCTTTTGAAATTACGCGCCGCTTGGAGCGTATCGGGCAAAGGCAACGCACCCATGTATGGATTGACTCTGCCAAGCACGGGCATCGATACGTTGTTCGGATGCACGATTGTATACACCGCCTTGGGGCAAACGGAAAGGGACGGAATGAATGCATCCGCCGTTTCCTGCGTATGGTTGCCGTAAATAAAATACCCCTGCTTTTTAGCAAACCCCTTTAATACTTGGCGGTTTTTCACCTGCCAACCGAGCTTTATTTTGCAGTAGGCATACCCAATCGGGTGAGCAAGCAAGCGATAAGAAATCCAACGCTTTACGCTCCACCAAAAGCCGCGGCGCAGATACTGCCAACGCTCGTCAATGCGTTTGGGAATAATAAAAGCGGACGAGAATTCATCCGTCTTCTCGTCCGTGTAGTAAATCGTTTTTATGGGTGTTTTTTTCTTTCTCATGCATCCTTATTTTACCATATCCAAAAGCACTTGTCAAACGAAAAATCCTAATGCATATAAATAAACCGCCGCGCGGCAAATTGCCGCGCGGCTTCTTTATCCTCATCTATCTATTATTCTTCAATGACTACCATATCACGAATGGATGCGGGATTCGTGTCGAACGTCGTGCAACGATAACCCGAACCGATTTCAGGATTGTAGCGGTTGCTGTTATCCCAATCTTCTTCGTAAGCTACCAACGTTCTTTGCAAAACGATACCCGTTGCGTCGTCTACAATCAACTCATACGTAGATAAAATATCGTAGTAAGATTTATAATTATACTGTTCCTTTTTAACGGAAACAATCGTATACGTCGTACAAGGACGGTCAAGATACGTAGTCGCATCTCCCTTTTCTTTCGTCCCGGTGAATACGTAATCATCTACCATATTCCCGAAATTGCGGCTAGTAGATAAATCAAAGCCCGTTATCGTTTTCATCCAAGAGCCGTCGTCTAATTTTTGATAACCGCCGTGATATTTTCCGTCGGTACCGATAAGCTGTACCTGCTCGCTAATATCCACAGTGCCTTCCACGTCCATATCTCTGCCGATCCAAAGGTTACCTTCTGCGTCTTTTGCTTCCCCGTACACCTGCGTGATTTCATTCGCCGCATTGAAATACTCGAAAACAACTTTATACGCAGCAGGAGTTGTTGCGTCGATTTTCTGTTCCTTGTAACCGCCGCTTTCTCCGCATGCAACAAAGGACGTAAGCGCAACACTTGCCAATGCCAATGCCAACATTTTTTTCATAATAAGTTCTCCTTATATTTTAATCATATTTAACCAAAAAGCGAAGGAATACCGCCTTTCAAGCTACCGTTAAGATTTCTTCTTACCCCGTCCGACGTAACGACTGTGTCCAACGTACCGTGATTCCACATCGTGCCTTTTTCTAGTGCAATCCATTCCTGCACCGTACCGCCGTAATATATCGTAGTGAAGGTATCCATACCGACGAACATCAAACCCTGCTTTGGAATTTTTTCAATGGTGGACGGCAAACTGATGCTTTCCACCGCCTCGTAACCGCTACTAAACTCAAAATTTTTCACTCCCTCAGGGATATAAATATGTTTGGTCGTCGTATTCAATCCAATGGAGTTCGTCGTTTTGTCGTAAAGAGAGCCGTTTACGTACACAACGGGTAAGCCCTCATACGTTGCAGGAATAACAATCTCTTCCGCCTTACAATATAATAGCGACACGCTGTACGATTTATTTACCTCGGAAAAACTAAACGTCAAGCCGTTACTAGCAACCAAAGGCGTATGGCAAACGGTGCATTCCGTCGTAGAATAGGTATGCGGAAGCTTTTCAATCTTTTGTTCCTCAACGTCGCCACAACCGTCACAACTCCGTGTTTTCTTCCCTTCGTTCTTGCAAGTGGCAGGCGTCGTACTCCAAGCGCTCCAAACGTGGGTATGCTCGGCGTTTCCACCGCCGTTTCCACCGTTGCCGCCGTTATTTCCGTTCCCACCGTTATTACCGCTACCGCCGCTTGCATTGTCGCCACTATTGCCGCCAAGATTGTCACCGCCGTCCACCGAGGAATTATGCGAATTGGAATTGCCCTTATCCCGATCCTTGTGCGTTCTCGTATTCGTGCAAGCCGCCATAGAGCCAAATGCTATTACACTTGCCAAAACACACAAAGCCGCCAACGTTTTTTTGCTGTTCACTTTTTTATTATCCATACCAATAATGTCCGCTTTCTTTATTCAAGCTCGAATGCGCCCGTATAGAGTTGATAGTACGTGCCCTTTTGCTCGATGAGCTGTTCGTGCGTACCACGTTCGATAATTCTACCGTGGTCAAGTACCATAATGGCATCGGAGTTGCGTACCGTCGAAAGTCTGTGCGCAATAACGAATACCGTTCTGCCGTGCATCAATTTATCCATACCGTCAGTAACGAGCGCTTCCGTTCTCGTATCGATGGACGAAGTTGCTTCGTCCAAAATCATTACGGGAGGATCGGCAACTGCCGCTCGAGCAATCGACAAAAGCTGTCTTTGTCCTTGCGAAAGGTTTGCGCCGTTATTCGTCAACATAGTATCGTAACAGTCGGGCAAACGACAAATAAAGTCGTCCGCGTTCGCAAGCTTTGCCGCCGCGATACATTCTTCGTCCGTTGCGTCCAAGCGACCGTAACGGATATTATCCATAACCGTACCCGTGAACAAATTCGTATCCTGCAAAACGATACCGAGCGAGCGGCGCAAATCGTCCTTTTTGATTTTGTTCACGTTAATGCCGTCGTAACGGATTTTTCCGTCCGCAATATCGTAGAAACGGTTGATAAGGTTGGTTATCGTGGTTTTGCCTGCGCCCGTTGCGCCAACGAAAGCGATCTTTTGCCCGGGCTTTGCATACAAGCTCACGTCGGTGAGCACCTGCTTTTCGGGGACGTAGCCAAAGTCCACCATATCCATAACGATATCCCCTTTAAGTTCGGTATACGTCGTGGTATCGTCCGATTTATGATAATGCTTCCAAGCCCAAATACCCGTTCTTTCTTCCGTTTCGGTAAGATTGCCGTTTTCGTCCTTTTTCGCATTGACAAGGGTAACGTAGCCGTCGTCCACTTCGGGCGTTTCGTCCATCACCGTGAATACACGGCTCGCACCTGCAAGCCCCATTGCCACCATCGAGAATTGCATCGACATTTGGTTGACCGTCTGCGCAAAGTTTCTCGAAAGCCCAAGGAAAGCTACGATAATACCAATCCACGCCATATCCTCCATACCAAGTGCCATACCAAGACTTGCCTTGGGCGCACCGACTGCGAAGAGAATACCGCCGACAATCGCAATTAAAACGTAGGTAAAGTTACCGATATTGCCGAGAATCGGCCCAAGAATATTACCGAAAATATGCGCTTTTTCACTGTCTTGACGAAGCTTTTCGTTAAGTGCGTCAAAGTCTTCTTTCGCCTTTTCTTCATGCGTGAATACCTTGACGACCTTCTGTCCCTTCATCATCTCTTCCATGAAGCCTTCTTCATGGGCGAGCGACGTTTGTTGCGCAACCATATACTTTGCGCTGCCGCCGCCAATCTTCTTCAAAACGAAGGACATAACGATGGTTGCTACGCCGACGACAAGGAAAAGCCATGCGCTATATATAATCATCATCACTACGGACGTAATGAGCGTAAGCGAGCTTGTTATGATCGTAGGCAAGCTCTGCCCCATCAATTGACGAGTTGCATCCGTATCGTTGGTGTACGAGCTCATGATATCGCCGTGTGCGTGGGTATCGAAATACTTGATAGGCAAATTTTGCATCTTATCAAACATTTCCGTACGCAAACGATAGAGCATACCCTGCGTCACCGTCGCCATTGTGCGCGTGTAAAGGAAGTTCGCAAGAATAACAAGACTATATACGACAATCATCATCACGATCAAACCGATGAGATTCTGTTGATATTCTGCCGTAAAGCCGTATTTGAAAGCAGGTTCGATAACCGTGCTAATCAAACGCTCCATATAGAAGGTGGAAACCAAGCTTCCCACAGCACTAAATACAATACAGAAAAGAACGAGGATCAAGCGCCACTTATAGTACTTGAACATCATCTTCAAAAGCCTAGAAAGCGTACCCTTTTTGATTGCTCCCTTGGGAACGGGCATACCGCGCCCACGCATAGGTCCTTTGGGCATCGTAGGTTTTCTCATTGCTTTTACTTCCGCCATTATGCGTCACCCCCTTCTTGTATTTCGGAGGTTTCCGTTTGCTTGCTCTTGGTTTGCATTTCGTAGATTTCACGGTAAACGTCACTGCTTGCCATAAGCTCGTTATGGTTGCCCTGCGCAATAATTTTACCGCCGTCAAGAATCAATATCTTATCCGCGTGCTCCACGGAAGAAACACGTTGCGCAATAATAATCTTCGTGGTATCGGGAATCTCTTCCGCAAACGCTTTGCGTATGAGCGCGTCCGTCTTGGTGTCGACTGCCGACGTCGAGTCGTCTAAAATCAACACTTTCGGTTTGCGGAGCAACGCTCTTGCAATACAAAGACGTTGTTTTTGACCGCCCGAAACGTTCGTGCCGCCCGCTTCGATATAAGTATCGTACTTATCGGGGAAGTTTTGAATAAACTCGTCTGCTTGCGCAAGCTTGCACACCCTTTCGATCTCTTCGTCGGTTGCGTTTTCGTCCCCCCAACGCAAGTTTTCCTTGATCGTACCCGAGAACAAAACGTTCTTTTGCAATACGACTGCCACTTCTTTACGAAGCACGTCGAGATCGTAGTCCTTTACGTTCACGCCACCGACGTACACTTCCCCCTCCGAAGGGTCGTACAAACGGGGAATAAGTTGGATAAGGGACGTTTTGGACGAACCCGTACCGCCGAGAATCCCCACCGTTTCGCCCGATTTGATATCCAAATCAATATCCGAAAGGGCATATTTGTGCGCCGTTGCCGCATATTTGAAGTTGACGTTTTCAAAACGGATAGAACCGTCCTTTATTTCCGTAATTCCATTTTCGGGGCTTACGATGTCACTTTCTTCGTTGAGCACCTCGCTGATACGGCGAGCCGATTCCAAAGACATCGACAGCATAACGAAGATCATCGAGAACATCATAAGACAGGACAGCATTTGAATGCCATACGAAATGAGTGCGGAAAGCTGCCCTTTGCCGAAGCCGTCGAACGCCGCCCAATGGGTATGGTCGACAATTGCATACGCCGCAAATACGGAAATAAGCAAGGACGCAAAGTTTATGAAGAAGGTCATCATCGGATTGTTGATCGCGATGATTTTTTCCGCTCTCGTGAAGTCGTCGCGAACCTCTGCCGCCGCCTTGCCGAACTTTTCCTTTTCGTGTTCTTCACGCACGAAAGATTTTACCACGCGAATGCCGCCGACGTTTTCCTGCACGGATGCATTGAGTCTATCATATTTCTTAAAAATACGGCGGAAAAAGGGCATTACGTAGCGCATAATCAAGACGATTACAAGCGCAAGCACGGGCACAATCGCCAAGAAAATCCACGCGAGCTTGGGATTGATTGTAAAGCTCATAATGATTGCGAAAATAAACTGTAACGGCACGCGGATAACGATACGCAAGCACATTTGATAGGATTGCTGTACGTTGGTAACGTCCGTCGTCAATCTCGTAACAAGCGAAGACGTCGAGAATTTATCCACGTTTGCAAACGAGAATTTCTGCACGCGATAGAACAAATCGTGACGAAGATTGCTTGCAAAGCCGCAGCTTGCCTGCGCGGCAAATTTTCCCGCAAGCGCACCGCTCGTCATAGAGCAAATGGCAAGCACAAGCAAAATTGCGCCGTATTTCCCAATTTCCTGCAATGCCGCCGTCGCTTCGATATTATCCACGTCGATTGCCGTAATCATTTTCGCCATAATAAAGGGAATCAAACACTCGCAAAGCGCCTCTAATAGCATGAAAATCGGCGTTATAATCGAAGGCTTCTTATATTGCCTTACGCTTTTAAGCAGGGTTTTGATCATTCCCGTCTTTTTCGTTTTTACCTTTTCGGACATATTTTCTTCCTTCTTAAAAACTATTGAACGATATATATTTTATTCTTTTCAAAGAATAAAGTCAATCGTTTGTATATAACTTAATCGTGCTTTCACACAAATTTCTTATTGTGATGTTTGCGTTATCGGCTATTTATAAAAACCGCTCCCTTATGGGAGCGGTTCCTTTTATTCTTTTTCGACGGTCAAGCCCTTTTCATTTGTCTTTACCGTAAGTTTATCCCCTGCGACGTAACCGCCTGCGAGAATGCTCTTGGCAAGCATCGTTTCAAGGGTATGCTGCATATATCGTTTGAGCGGTCTTGCACCAAAAATCGGATCGTATCCCTGCTCTACGATATAGTCCACCGCCTCGTCCGTCAAGGTAAGCGAAAGCTGCTTTTCTTCCAAGCGTTTGACGAGCTCTTTCGACATCAAGCGCACGATAGAACCAATTTGTTCTTTGGTGAGCGGCTTGAAGAATACGATTTCGTCAAGTCTATTCAAGAATTCGGGACGGAAGGACGCCTTCAACAAACGATTGACTTCGTCCTTGGCTTCCTGCGAAATCTCGCCGTCGTACTCAATGCCTTCCAAAATCGCCGCCGAGCCGAGATTGGACGTCAAAATGATGACGGTATTTTTGAAATCCACCGTTCTGCCTTGCCCGTCGGTAATTCTGCCGTCGTCAAGCACCTGCAACAACACGTTGAACACGTCGGGATGCGCCTTTTCCACTTCGTCAAAAAGCACGACGGAATAGGGTTTGCGGCGTACCGCTTCGGTCAATTGCCCACCCTCATCGTAGCCCACGTATCCCGGAGGCGCGCCAATCAAACGGGAAACGGAATATTTTTCCATATACTCGCTCATATCGATACGTACCATATTCTTTTCGTCGTCGAAAAGCGCACGCGCAAGCGTCTTTGCAAGCTCTGTTTTACCCACGCCCGTCGGGCCAAGGAACAAGAACGAGCCAATCGGTCTATTCGGGTCGGCAATGCCTGCACGGGAACGCAAAATTGCGTCCGCAACCGCCTGCACCGCTTCCGCTTGTCCAACCACTCTCTCGTGTAAGGTTTCGTCCAAGCGCAAAAGCTTTTCTCTTTCCCCTTCCATGAGCTTGGCAACGGGAATCCCCGTCCAACGCGCCACGATACGTGAAATTTCTTCTTCCGTAACACGGTCGCGGAGCAGCGAATTTTCTTCTCGACGCGTACCTGCCCCTGCCTTTTCGCTTTCTTCAAGCTGTTTTTTCAATTCGGGGATCTTGCCGTACTGCAATTTGGACGCCGTTTCCAAATCGTACTCCCTTTGCGCCTTTTCAAGCTTCCCATTCGCCTCTTCCAACTCCTCACGGAGCTTTTGCACTCTGCCGATAGAATTCTTCTCGTTTTCCCACTTGGCTTTCATTTCCGCATACTGCGCACGGTGGTCGCCAAGCTCCTTGCGAATCTCGTCCAAATGAGATGCGGAAAGGCTGTCCGTTTCCTTTTTTAAGGCGTTTTCTTCAATCTCAAGCTGCATAATCTTACGGGAAATCTCGTCCATTTCCGAAGGCATGGATTGCATTTCCGTCTTAATCATTGCACAAGCTTCGTCCACAAGGTCAATCGCCTTATCGGGCAAAAATCTATCCGTAATATAGCGGTTGGAAAGGGTTGCCGCCGCAATCAAGGCGTTGTCTTGAATTTTCACGCCGTGATATACTTCGTAACGCTCTTTGAGTCCACGCAAAATAGAAATCGTATCTTCTACCGTCGGCTCGGTGACGAGTACGGGTTGAAATCTGCGCTCAAGCGCAGGATCTTTTTCGATGTATTTTCTATATTCGTCAAGCGTCGTTGCGCCGATACAATGCAGTTCCCCCCTAGCAAGCATAGGCTTTAAGAGATTGCCTGCGTCCATTGCGCCGTCCGTCTTGCCTGCGCCGACAATGGTGTGAAGCTCGTCGATGAACAAGATAATACCGCCTTCGCTCTTTTTCACTTCGGCAAGCACCGCTTTCAAACGTTCTTCAAACTCCCCACGGAATTTCGCACCTGCAATCAACGCACCGATGTCGAGCGAGAATACCTTTCTATCTTTAAGCGAGTCGGGCACGTCCCCTTTCATAATACGGATGGCAAGCCCTTCTGCAATCGCCGTTTTACCGACGCCTGCTTCCCCGATTAAAACGGGATTATTCTTTGTCTTTCTCGACAAAATACGCACGACGTTACGGATTTCCTCGTCACGCCCAATGACGGGATCAATCTTATGCGCACGCGCTTTTTCTACAAGATCCGTGCCGTATTTGTTGAGTACGTCGTAGGTATCTTCGGGATTTTCGCTGTCCACTCTACGGTTGCCTCGCACGCTTGCAAGCGCTTGCATAAACCCGTTCGTTTCAATGCCGAAGGTACGGAAAAGCGCCTTTGTCGCACCTTCCCCCTTTTCGAGCAAGCCGTAGAACAAATGCTCGACGGATACAAAGCTATCCCCCATCTTCTTCGCCTGCACTTCCCCTTCTTCAATCGCCGCCGCCAAGCCGCGCGAAAGGTATTCTTCCCCACCGCTTACCTTGGGCAAACGCTCGATTTCCGAAAGCGCAATTTGCGCAATTGCGCCAACGTCCTTATTCATTTTTTTGAGTAGTTGCGGAATCAATCCGTCGTCCGCCGTCACGAGCGCATACAACAAATGTACTTGCCCAATTTCTTGGTTTCCATACTCTCTTGCAACCGACTGCGCTTTGCCGAGCGCCAACGTCGATTTTTCCGTAAATTTACGCATATCCATAACAATTTCCTCCTTTTGAAGTTGCTTTTCATTATATTTGTAAACCTTTTTGAAGAAAATTAAACCAACTTTTCGTAAAATAAATGCTTGGGCAAATATGCCCAAGCCTGCTGCTTTTTTATATATTCTTATCCTTTTTTAAACTGCAACCACACAAAAATTGCCACGAAGGCAACCACGCAAACAATGCCAACTATTAAACGAATTTTATTTCGTTTTTTCTCGTCCATTGGGATGTAGACCTTGTGTCCGCAAGTGCCGCAAACGCCGTTTTCCATCAAGCCTTTACAACGCGGACAAGCCATTTTGTGCGTAGGCGTACCGTCGGTGGGCTTAACCCCCGTTTCCGCCTCTTTTTTCTTCATTTCCGCATCCATTTCCGCAAGAATACGCTTTTCTTCATCTTTTTTACTTTCGTTTAATAATCTTTTGCTCATAGCTTCCTCACAACCAAGTTTCAAATACACGGAGTACGGAATCGATCAACCGCCCAAAGAATCCCCGTTTTGGATAATCGGGGGAACAAAGCTTGGACAGAGCGAAGGTTTCTTCGCAGTCACGTTTCAACGCATCCACTGCCTTACAATTCGAAAAATAAACGGCGTTTTCAAAGTGGAAATACAAGCTTCTATAGTCGAGATTGATTGTTCCCACCACTGCGCTTTCCCCGTCGCAAAGCATACTCTTTGCGTGGATAAACCCGGGGGTATATTCATAGATTTTTACCCCTGCTTCCATCAAAATCGCATAGTTTGCGCGCGTCAAACGGTACACCATTTTTTTGTCGGGAATCCCCGGCGTCACGATGCGCACGTCCACTCCCCTTGCCGCCGCTTGACAAAGCGCTTGACGCAGGGAATCGTCCAAAAGCAGGTAGGGAGTGAATATCCAAACGTATTTCACCGAACGGTGAATCATATCGAGATACACCGCTTCCCCCACGCTAATTTTATCAAAGGGGGAATCGTCGTACGGTTGAATGCGAATCCCCTCTTCCCCCGTCTTTTCGGTAATAACAGGGAAATCTTTTAACTCTTCCTTATCGTCACGGAAGGCGTTCCACATATAGAAAAACATTTGCACGAAGGAGCGAACGGCTTCGCCGCGTACGCACAAGCCCGTATCCTTCCAATATCCGTAACGGCGCTTTTCCGCAATATACTCGTCCGCAATATTAATGCCGCCTGTGAACGCAACCTTCCCATCCACGACGAGAATTTTTTTATGGTCACGGTTGTTCATGCGCACGGCGAACAAAGGCACAATTGTATTAAAGGTCATACAACGAATGTTTTCGTGTAGACTTTCCAAATATCTCTCATAGTTGGGAGGCAAGGTCATCATACACCCGAAATCGTCGTAAATGATGCGAATTTGTACCCCTTGCGACGCCTTTTCAAGCAACACCTTCAACATTTCTTCCCACATTTTACCGTGGTCGATAATGAAATATTCCAAAAGGATATACTTTTCTGCTTTTTTCATTTCTTCGAGCATAAAAGGAAACATTTCTTCGCCGCTCTTATAATAGGAAAGTTCACCGCTCGTATAAACGGGATAGTCCGCATGTTTGGAAAGATATAACTCAATAGCTTCGTTGCGCTTTTCGGGTTCTTTTAACTTAGGCTCTCCGTACAACTCTTGAAGCTGTCTTGCATTGTCCCCTTTCGCCTGTAAAATCTTTTGATTCATCGACCGAGTCGGTCTGCCTTCGCCATACATCAAATAGGCGGGAACACCGAACACGGGAAATACGAGAATAAGCAAAATCCAATTTAATTTCACCGACGGACGGTCGTTTTTATTGATCAAATACAATACGGTAATGACGGCGCATACGCTTATCACCGCCTGCGCAATAATCCCCCACTTGGAATTGTACACGAACATGCACACCCAAAAGAAGGAAAACGCCAACTGCAAAAGCACCAAAATAAGATACAGGAAAAAACGGTTATAAAGCAACGCCTTATAACTTCTATTCCGCTTCACCGTGCGTTCTATCCACTTTTTTTGCCGCTCATTTAACGGTTTTCGCTTTTTTGCCATGGTTTCGCCTTCATTATTTATATAATTATTGTAACAGTTTTCTTCCTGTTTGTCAAGAGCAGGAGTTTTTCTTATATTATATACCCTTTTCGTGATTCTTTTAATAAAATTTCGTTAAATTTTCGTAAAATTTTCACTCTGAAAAATTTTTTCAACTTTTTTATAAAAAACTATTGACAAATATATTTTTTTATATTATACTATAAACAGTTAATAAAACCAAGTCCTAATAAGGATAATGGAAAGAAAGAATAAAAAATGAGGTAAAGATTATGAAATTTGAATGCAAAATTTGTCACCACGTAGTAGAAGGCGACGTAGCTCCCGAAGTATGCCCCGTATGCAAGCAAAGCGGTCAATTTGAGCCGAAGCCCGTATTGAAAGGCTCCAAAACGGAAGCAAACCTTCAAACGGCTTTCGCAGGCGAATCCCAAGCAAGAAATAAGTACACCTATTTTGCTAGCAAGGCAAGAAAGGAAGGCTTCGTGCAAATCGCTGCTATCTTCGAAGAAACGGCTAAAAACGAACAGGAACACGCTAAAATTTGGTTCAAGCTTTTGAACGGCGGCGAAATTTCCTCTACCGCAGAAAACCTTTTGGAGGCTGCAGAAGGCGAAAACTACGAATGGACGGATATGTACTACGAATTCGCAAAAGTTGCTCGTGAAGAAGGCTTCTACGACATCGCTAAGCTTTTCGACGGCGTTGCTGCAATCGAAAAGGAACACGAAGACAGATATAGAAAGCTCCTTGCAAACGTTAAGGGCGACCTTGTATTCTCCAAGGACGGCGACGCTGTATGGCAATGCTCCAACTGCGGTCATATCGTAGTTGGCAAGAAAGCACCCGAAGTTTGCCCCGTATGCGCGCACCCTCAAGCTTACTTCCAAGTAAGAGCAGAAAACTATTAATTTCTCTTTACAGCTTTATCATAAAAAGCCCTCGGCGTTTCCGCCGAGGGCTTTTCTTTATTCTACCGTGAAATCGCAATAACATTCCGTACTGCCGTAATCTAGTCCTTGGGGAACTCTATACCAACAAAGGGTAATTTGCTCCCCTGCCGCCAAACCCGTATCATAGACGAAGCGGTAAGAGCTTGTCGATAATTTTTCCGGTTGTAATTCCGTAACGAGCTCTCCCCCTACGTAAATGCGGAGCCTGTCGTTCCCAAAGCCTGTAAACGTGAAGCTAAACGTCCCGCTATCCCACACGGGCGCTGTTCTAAACTTGACGCTTTCCACCGTAGGCATATCCTGCGCCGATTCCTCGGAGTCTTTATAATAAACCCAACCCTCGCTTTCTTCTACAAACGCCCCGACGTTCACTTTCGCCGAAAAGAAGAAGTGATAGAGCGATTCTTTTTCAATCGCAACCTTGCATACGTCTTTACTCGTGTACGTTTGCTGCACCGCATCCGTTTCGTCGTACAAGCTATAGGTGTACGATTTCGCGTAAGGCAAGAGCTCTTTTACCCCTACGTAGACGTATCCGTCCTGCCCCTCTTCGGCTTTTTCCACGTACGTTTTCGTAGCGGCGTCGTACGTATAATACTCTTTGCGCGGCGCATATTCCCCAAATACAATTTCGGGCGTAGGCGCAACCTTTACTTCGAAATTATACCGTCCGTCAACGAACTGATTATAGAACAAAAGCCGTTCGTCTGCCTCGTCCATTCTCATTTCAAAGTCCACGGTGATTTGATTGGGCCCTACTTCCCATTTCGAGAAATACGAACCGGGAATCACCCACGTCCCCGTTTTGGATTCATAGACGGGCCCGTGATGGATTTGACTGCCTTGAAGACGCAAATAATGAGATATCCCCTGCACCAAAGGAACGGTGGAAACGTGCAAATCGCCGTCTATGATCTTCGTTTCGGCGTACATTTTATGAATAATTTTTTCCGTCCAATCGTACTTATTGTCACCTGTCTTTAAGTGGTAAATATCCGTTTCACTCGTTCTTGCAACAAGTCCCGGCGCCGCATTGATACGCAAGACGTAATCGCCAACCAACTCCGATTTCACAAAGTTTGTTTCCCTTGTCAAAACACCCTTGGCAGAGTCAAGCAATCCCCCCGACGGATCAAGTAGCTCGTAATCATCATCGATTTTGGTATTCAAATTCGACCAACTTGCGCTGTGTATAATGTCGCTATGTATATCCATGTCGTTTTTCACTTGATACTTCAATTGCGGATCGGTGGTAACTTTCAAATAGGTGTTTTCACTATCGATCGTCGTCACACCGTCCCCCTTCACGTAGATGGCAACGTTTAAGCTTGGATATTCCTTTAAGTAGGGCGCGAACTCAAATTCGGGGAAATCACAAGAGAAACTTCTATTCGAGCCTATTGCTCCGCTAAAGGATACGACGCTTTCTACCCCGTACTCGTCCGCCGTCCAAGTGAGCCCGTACACGTTGTCCTCAACGTTGGAAATGGGCGCAAGCTTGCGGAAGGAAACTTCTTCGCTCTTTGGACTGTCAAAATACCAAACGCCCGTTTCCTTGCTTTGCGAATTGTCCCCGATAGCATGCACGGTAAGGCTCGCTTCCCCCGCGATTTTCCGTACAATTTTCCATTCCGTGGAAGCTACCTTGGCGCTCGTGGACGTTTGATACTGCAAAACGGGATATTCCCCTTCGTACGCCCAATGAAGAATACCCTCTTGGATATACAAATCCTTCGGCGTGCTCATAAAACGCAGCTCGTACTCCTTCCAAACTGAGCTCAACTGCGGATAGCCGTAATCTTGCATGGGTATTGCACGGGCACGAATGGTGATAGAACTCTCTTCCCCATCTGTGGGAAGGTATTCTTCGGGGATATAAAATTCATTTTTATCCCAACGAACGCTATATATACTTCCGTTGACGTCCACTTCCACTTGGTGGTTATTGCTCTCAAAGCTCACGCACGAAGACGGGGGTGCAAAGCTCACGCCCTTGATTTCAGGCACTTTGCTTCTCGCAAGCTGTTCCCTATTCGTCGCCCCTCGCGTGGGGATTCCGTCGGTGAAATGCGGCGTCGCTTGGAAAGTATAACGGGTGTAATACTCGCCTGCGGGCATCGTCCAATCAAAGCTATATTCGCCGCCCGTTACCGATATTTCTTCCGTTTCGACAACGTACTCCTCCCCCTTCGATCCACTGTAGGTCAACGTAAAGGCGCTTGCGCCTTCCATATTGTTCACCGTGATATGCACGGTATCGTCCCCTGTCGGCACGATATTGATTTGCGGCTCGTAGGCGATACGCACTTTATGCGTAGACGGAATATAATACGCCCCGTCTTCCGTGGCAACGGGGTGAATTTTCAATTCCGAAACCCCTTCCTTGCCAATATCCAAGTAGTTGCATCTGTTCGCGGTGATATCTTCGACCTGTTCGCCGTTAATCCAAAGCAGCTGTCTGCTAGACTGCGAATCCCACTCAAAAGTCGTTTCGCCCTTTACGCAACGCACTTCCGTCACGCCGCCAAGACACTTGGGCGTATAGGAACACGGCGCGGGGGAAACAAACTTTTTCGCATCCTTCAAATCTTCTTGCAAGCGAGTTGTGATTTCACAAGTAAAGCCGCTTGTTTGGGGCATATAAAGGTACTCTTCTATCCCTTCACGCACCACAAGCTGCTCATCGCCGTCCTTGATCGTGACGAGATACACGATGTCTTTAAAAGAATAAGGCAAAGCCGTTGGAATAGGGCCTACCCACCATTCAAGCTTCCCTTTCGCATAGGTCGCGCCTTCAACAATGGGCGCAAGCGCCGCTTGACTTTCCGTTTTCAAGCTAATGCAAAAGGCGGAATCGTCGCCACAAGGGGCTACCGATACCGTTTTCAGCACCCCTTCTTCCAAATACGGGCGAATGTCTATTTCGCAGGTTTCCACTACTTCCTGTTTGATGGGCGACATAACCATGTACGAGGTGACGCCTTCTACGGGCTCCCACGAGAGCGTTCCTTTTTCCGTATCGAGAAGGAGCGTTCTTACGTACAAACACTTCACGGGCACCCGTTCCACCCACAACGGATCTCCGCCGTTTGAGTTCATCGCTTCGATTTTCACCACCGCTTCTTCGCCCGCTCTGCGGATTTTATCCGTTTCGTCCCCCAAAAAAGAATCATTGGGTGCACCGTCGACGTTGCCGCCTACGTAATCGCTAAAAACAACGTCCCCGTCCTTCGTTTCAATGGTTACGAAATAATGGTCGACGCTCGGATCGCAATCCCACGAAAGTCGGCTCGTTTCCATATCGTACGAGAGATGAATGGCACTCCCGTCCGACAATTTATCTTTATTGTTGCGCACCGCGCCAAAACACCCTGCGCACAACATAAGCAGTCCCAACGTTACGTTGAGAATGCAAATCAAAAATAATCTTTTCAACCATTTGCGCATAAGTATCACCTACCTTAACCAAAGTATTATAATGACGACAAGCCAAAAAGCACTGAAAAGACGACTTTTGGACTCGTTCGGATTATATTGCTTTGGTTACCTCTATTATAAAATAAAATCCCTCTTTTTTCAAGAGGGATTTTAGATTTTTTAAAGATTTTTTTCTACAAACGCCACAAGCATCGCTTCGGGTACAAACCCAAGACTGTTGTCCACAGGTTTACCGCCCTTGAATGCGATGACGTTGGGAATGGACGTGATGCCGTATTTGATTGCCGCCGCCTCGCTGTCTTCTTCGTCGATGTCGATTTTTACAAACACCGCTTCCCCTTCGTATTTATCGGAAATTTCCTCAAAAACGGGAGCAAGCATTCTACAAGGACCGCACCAACTCGCCCAAAAATCACAAAAAACAGGGACGGAAGAGCTTGCAATCAATTCTTCCAAAGCTTCCGCATTTACGTATTTTACCATAATTGTTCCTCCTTACGTTTAGTTTGTCTTATTTGTTTTGAAAGTATGTCAAAGCGGCGTCGAAAGAGACCTGCTCACTCGTACCGTCCGACATATTTTTCACGTTCATAACCCCTTCCGCAAGCTCGTTACCGCCGATGACCGCAACGTATTTTGCACCGAGCTTGTCCGCATACTTAAACTGCGCCTTTACCGAACGTTCCATGTGGTCGATTTCCACAAACACGCCGTTTTTGCGAAGCGCAATGGCAAGCTCAAACGCCTTTTTGCGGCATTCGCCGTCCATACCTGCAATATATACGGTGGGTTTCGCCGGTTCGGGAATGACAACGCCCGTCTGTTCCATCATGATAAGCAATCTTTCGATGCCTGCCGCAAAACCGACTGCGGGCATAGGATTGCCGCCGAGCTGCTGTATAAGTCCGTCGTATCTACCGCCTGCGCAAACGGTGCCCTGTGCGCCAATCGACGTGGACACGAATTCGAATACGCTGCGCGTGTAGTAATCAAGCCCACGCACGATACGGGGATCGATTATATAGCTTACGCCTGCAAGATCAAGGCAAGCCTTCAACTGCTCGAAATGCTCCGCGCACTCCTCGCAAAGATAATCGAGAATGGACGGTGCGGCAACGTTGATTTTCTTGCACGCATCTTCCTTGCAGTCCAAAAGGCGCAAGGGATTTTTCTCAAAACGGGTTTTGCAATCGTAGCAAAGCTCGCCAAGGTGGGGTTCAAAGAATTCTTTGAGCGCCTTGTTGAATGCCGCGCGGCAGGTGGGACAGCCAATCGAGTTGATATAGAGCTGCACGTTCAAGCCGAGCTTCTTTAAAAGCGTATCTGCCATGACGATGGCTTCCGCATCCGTTTGTGCGCTCTTCGAGCCGAAAATTTCCACGCCGAATTGGTGGAATTCACGAAGTCTGCCTGCTTGGGGACGTTCATAACGGAACGCCGGCGTGATATAGTACATTTTTGCAGGCAAAACGCCGTTTATCAAACCGCTTTCGATAAACGAACGCACCGCCCCTGCCGTACCTTCGGGTTTGAGCGTAATAGAACGGTCACCCTTGTCCTTGAAGGTGTACATTTCCTTCGTAACGATGTCCGTCGTGTCGCCCACCCCGCGTTGGAAAAGCTCGGTGTGTTCAAAGGTAGGCGTGCGGATTTCTTTCAAATTGAAAAGCCCTGCGACTTCGCGCGCCATATCTTCTACGTATTGCCATTTGTAAGAATCTTGGGGCAGAACGTCCTTCGTGCCCTTGGGAATATTGATCATAAGTTTGTCCTTTATAGTGTATTGAATGTTAAGCGGCAATTCATTTTATTATAAAACGTATTTTTTGAGATTTCTATCGCCCGTGAGCTTTTGCAAATGCTCGTCTACGTACTTTTTGTCGATACGCAACGTGAACGTGGGATAGTCGCCGCCGGCATTGAAGGAAATATCTTCCAAAAGGTATTCCATTACCGTGTGCAAACGTCTTGCGCCGATGTCTTCGGACGTCAAGTTAAGCTCTACGGAAACTTCCGCAATCCGCTCGATTGCCCCTTCGTCAAACTGCAAGTCGATGTTGTCCACACTCAAAAGCTGTCCGTATTGGAAGGTAAGGGAGTTTTCCGTTTCCGTCAAAATACGCACGAAATCTTCCTTCGTCAAGCTTTGCAGCTCCACCGAAACGGGGAATCTGCCTTGGAGTTCGGGAATCAAATCTTCCACCGCCGCCACGTGGAACGCACCTGCCGCAATGAAGAGAATGAAATCCGTCTTAATCGGACCGTATTTCGTAACGACAGTCGAGCCTTCTACGATGGGCAAGATATCACGCTGTACCCCTTCTCTCGAAACGTCCGCGCCGCCGCGGTTGCCCTTGCCTGCAATTTTATCGATTTCATCGATAAACACGATGCCGTCGTTTTCCGCACGGTACACCGCTTCCGCCTTGATTGCGTCCTCGTCCACAAGCTTGGAAGATTCTTCTTCGAGTGCAATTTGAAAAGCTTCACGCACCGAAAGACGGCGTTTTTTCTTCTTCTGCGGGAACATATCCCCAAAGATACTGCCGATAGAAATCGCCGCGCCGCCGGGCATAAGCTCCATATTTTGAGGAACGTCAAGCACTTCCATTTCAATCATGAAATTATCGTACGAGCCCTTGCGAAGACCGTCCAAAAGATTCGCTTCAAAAATTTCCTTATCGAGCCCGTTTCTCTCGTCCTTTTTTGCTTCGGCGAGCAGCTTCACAAGCTTCTTTTCCGCAAGCGCCGTCGCCTTTGCCTTCACTTCCTCTTCCTTTTCCGATTTTACAAGTCGGTAAGCGCATTCCGCAAGGTCGCGGATCATACCCTCCACGTCCTTACCTACGTACCCGACTTCGGTGTATTTCGTCGCTTCCACCTTCACGAAGGGCGCACGCACAAGCTTGGCAAGACGTCTTGCGATTTCCGTTTTACCTACCCCCGTAGGCCCTTTCATAATGATGTTCTTCGGCGTGATTTCCTCTCGGATTTCAGGGGGGAGCTGCGCTCTGCGGTAACGGTTGCGAAGGGCGATTGCCACCGCCTTTTTCGCTTCGTCTTGCCCGATGATGTATTTGTCTAATCTACTAACGATTTGTTTGGGGGATAAGCTCATTCTTCATCCTCCTTTTTTGCACGTTTTTTCGCCGTTTTCTTTTCCTTTACAGGGGGCAGGGATGCGTTGAGTTCCGCCCCTACCGTTTCGCAACGGATATGGTCGTTGGTAAATACGCAAATTTCCGACGCAATTTTAAGCGCTTTTTTGGCGATCTCTTCTGCGGAATACTCCGTTTCTTGATACAAAGCGCGCGCCGCCGCCAACGCATAGTTACCGCCGCTTCCAATGGCGCAAACCCCTTCGTCCGGCTCGATTACTTCGCCCGTACCCGAAAGGATAAGCAAGGTGCTTTCGTCCGCCGTGATCATCATCGCGTCCAATTTTCTACCCACCTTGTCACTTCTCCAAAGCTCCGCAAGCTCCACCGCCGAGCGCATAAGATTGCCCCCGAACTTATTGAGCATACCTTCAAAACGCTCTGTAAGTGCAAAGGCGTCCGTCACCGAGCCTGCAAAGCCCAAAATGACCTTACCGCCGAAAATTCTACGCACCTTCACCGCCGTATTTTTGAAAATAACCGATTCGCCCATCGTGACTTGCCCGTCGCCGGCAATCGCCGTTACGCCGTTTCTCTTGACTGCGCAAATCGTCGTTCCTCTAAATTCCATACTTTTACTGTCCTTTTATTGATTTTGCTGCTTCGCAAGCTCCCCTTTCACCGTTTCAAGCGCTCTTTCCGCCAACGCGCGATACCTTTCCTTTTTATCGCGAATCCGCGTAGACATCGGCGCAAGAATACCGAAATTGGCGTTCATCGGTTGGAAGTCCTTTGTAAGCGTAGAAATATGCGTTTGGAGCGCACCGCACACCGTGCGGTCGTCAAATTCAAGCTGCGGCCTTTCCAAAATTTCGTCCGCAATGCGGATCGCCACCAAAAGTCCGCTTGCCGCACTTTCCACGTAGCCTTCCACCCCCGTGATTTGTCCTGCGAAAAACAACCTACGGTTATTCTTAAACGAAAAATCTCGATTTAAAACATCGGGAGATTGAATATACGTATTTCTATGCATAACGCCATAGCGCAAAAATTCCGCATTTTTAAGGGCAGGAATCATCGAAAATACCCTTTTTTGTTCGGGAAATTTCAAGTTTGTTTGGAAACCTACGAGATTGTAGGTCGTTCCTTCTTCGTTCTCTTTACGGAGCTGCAATACGGCGTAAGGACGTTTTCCGTCCTCATCTGCAAGCCCTACGGGCTTGAGCGTACCGTACCGCAAGGTATCCACCCCACGGCTTGCCATAACTTCCACAGGCATACACCCTTCGAAAATTTCTCGCTTTTCAAAGGCGTGCAGCTCGGCTTTTTCCGCCTTTAACAGCTCGTCTACGAAAGCGTAATACTCTTCCTTGGTCATCGGGCAGTTGATATAATCGCCCGTCCCCTTACCGTATCTATCCCCCGTAAATGTGCAGGTCATATCCACGCTATCCGCCGAAACGATGGGTGCGGACGCATCGTAGAAATGCAAACCGCCGCCCGTAACACGCAAAATATCTTCGCTCAAAGCTTCCGCAGTGAGCGGTCCCGTTGCGATAATCGCATACCTGTCCCCGTCCTTTTCTATTTCGGGGAGCTTTTCCACTTCTTCGGATACAAGCGTAAGGTTGGGGCAATTTTTCAATTTTTCGGTGATATACGCCGAAAACTTTTCCCTATCCACCGCCAAGGCTGCGCCGGCAGGCACTTTGGTATTGTCCGCCGCCTCGATAATCATCGAGCCAAGCAAACGCATTTCTTCCTTCAAAAGCCCACACGCATTGGCGTACACGTCGTTGCTTTTCAACGAATTGGAACAAACGAGCTCCCCATAATTCTCACTCTCGTGCGCAGGGGTAAATTTCTTCGGTTTCATTTCGACGAGCGTCGTTTTAATACCGTGCGAAGCGAGATAATACGCCGCTTCACTCCCGGCAAGACCGCCGCCGATTACAAGTACTTCTTTATTCATTGTCGATATAATCCGCAGGGAACCAACCTTGATAATCGTCGTCGTAAACGGGTTCGTCCAAAGGCGGGGGCGTAAAATCGTCCTCGATTGCAGGCACGAATTTTCTCGCCTTTTCGTCCTTTTTCGGGAGTACCTTATACGAGCATTCCTTGTTGCTGCACTTCACGCCGCTTCTGCCCATTTTTACAAGCGCACTTTGGCAATCGGGGCACTTATCCCCCGTGGGAATGTCCCAACTCATAAACTTACAGTCGGGATAGCCTGCGCAGCTATAATATACCTTGCCGCGCTTGGATTTTCTCACCGTCATCGCCGCACCGCATTCGGGGCATTTGCCTGCGAGCTTGGGTACTTCGTCCGTGGGCATCGAAAGGGTGGAACGACAGTCGGGATAGCTAGGGCAAGCAAGGAACTTGCCGAACTTACCGCTCTTGAATACCATGTTTTCACCGCATTTCGGGCAACGCACTGCGGACACTTCTTCCGCACTTTCGCTTAAAATATTTTGACATTCGGGATAGTTCGAGCAGGCGAGATACTTGCCGAATTTACCTATTCTGCGAATCATAAAATGACCGCACTTGCCGCAAACCTCGTCCGTGAGTTGGTCTCCGTAGTTAGAGGCCGCACGCAAATTCTTCTCAAAGCCGGGGTAGAAATCGCCGATGACGGAATGCCATACCACGCCCCCTTCTTCGATTTCGTCGAGTTTGGTTTCCATATCCGCCGTAAAGCCGACGTCCATAACGTTCGTAAAGCAGGATACGAGCATATCTACAACGTCGTACGCAATCGGCGTAGGCACCATATACTTGCCGTCCTTCTTGACGTATTTTTGCATGAGCTTGGAAATAATCGTCGCATACGTAGAAGGTCTGCCAATCCCCTTTTCTTCCATCGTTTTAACGATGGACGCGTCGGTATAGCGCATCGGGGGCTTCGTAAATTTTTGTTCCTTCTTCATTGAAACAAGGTCGAGAATATCCCCTTCCTTCAAGTCAGGCAGCAGCTTTTCACTGCTAATTTCGTCATCGTCGTCCTTCTTCGCGCTCATATCTTGGTAAACCGCCGTGAAACCCTTGAAAAGCAACACCTTGCCGCTTGCCTTGAAAATATAGCCGCTATTGTCGATTTCCATTTGCATACTATTGTATTTTGCTTCCGACATTTGCGACGCCAAGAAACGCTCGTAAACGAGCTTATAGAGCGCATAGTGCTTTTTGTCAAGCAACGCCTTTGCCTTTGCGGGCGTCATCGAAAGATCGTTGGGACGAATCGCTTCGTGGGCGTCCTGCGCACCCTTTTTCGAGGCGTAGTAGTTGGGTTTTTCGGGCGCGTATTCTTCGCCGTAGGTCTTACGAATCAAGTCGAGCGCCTTTTCTTGCGCTTCCTTGGAAACGCGGACGGAGTCCGTTCTCATATAGGTGATGAATGCGATATGGTCGCCGTTTTCCGTTTCGATACCTTCGTACAAATGCTGTGCAAGATTCATCGTTTCGGGCGCAGAAAAACCGAGCTTCGTCGACGCGTCCTGTTGCAAGGAGCTCGTCGTGAACGGCGCGGGCGCATGGGATTTCGCAACCGTCTTTTTTATCTTGGATACGGTAAATTTACCGTTTTTCAAAACGGAAAGAACCTTTTCCGTTTCCTCTGCGGAAGCAGGCTTATATTTCTTTGCCCCCTTCTTTTCAAGCATGGACTTAAAAGGAGCGTATTCCTTGCGCAAATCCTGCAATTCCGCCGTCAAATTCCAATATTCCTGCGGTTTGAAAGCGGCAATTTCCCTTTCTCTTTCCACAATCAAGCGGAGCGCAACCGACTGCACTCTACCGCCCGAAAGGGTGCGCTTCCCATTCCCGTTTTTGTCCTCTATCTTATGATTGAGCAACGTGGAAAGCTTATAACCCACCAATCTGTCAAGCACACGGCGGGCTTGTTGTGCGTCCACCAAGCTATAATTGATTTGACGGGGCGTTTTCAAAGCCGCTTCAATCGCGCGTTGCGAAACTTCGTTAAATTCGATACGGTTGAGCCCCGTTTCATCCAATCCGAGCACCGTTTGCAAATGCCACGCAATCGCTTCCCCTTCTCTATCAGGGTCGGTTGCGAGATAGACGCGGTCCGCTCTGCGCGTTGCGTCCGTCAAACGGCGAATGACGTCCTCTTTCCCTTCGGAATTGACGTATTTCGGCTCGAAATTGTTCTTAATATCAACGCCGAGCGTGTGTACGGGCAAATCGCGAATGTGGCCCGCGGAAGCATCCACACGATACTTGCCTTTGAGATACTTGGAGATTGTTTTCGCCTTGGAAGGCGACTCTACGATAATTAAATCCATTCTATATTCCTTACATTACAATGATTTTTAACAAATTTAGATTGTGGAATAGGTATTCCCACCAAGCGCGACGGTTAAACCTTTGACTTCCAACGAAGACAGCACCGCGCGGAGCTTGAATACGGGAATTCCCGTTTTTTGCGCCAAAAGACTTGCGTGCGTTTCGCCAAATTCTTTCAACGCTTGATACACCTTTTCTTCGTCCGCCGACATTGGGGGCAAAGCCTTTTCTGCCGTGAGTGTAATTTGCAGCCTTTCCGCAACGTCCTCGGCGTTTTCCACAAGGAATCCGCCCCTTTTAATCAAGCGGTTGCACCCCGCGCCCGAAGAAGAATTCGGGGGATAGGGAAACGCAAAGAGGGGTTTTTTGTATTCTTCGGCGTATTTCGCCGTGATGAGCGCACCGCTCTTTTCCCCTGCGCCAAGCACGAGTACCCCGTCGCAAAGCAAGGCGAGCAGCTTATTCCTATATTCATAGGAAAAGGATCTAATGGGCGTATCGAAGGGATGCGGTGAAAGGAGCAAACCCCTTTTCGCTACCCTTTCAAGCAAGGGCAAATTCCCTTGCGGAAGGGCGGAAAACCCGCCTGCAAGCAGGCAAAGAAGGTTGCCGTTTTTCAAAGCGCCTTCGATTGCCGCCGTATCGCCGCCGTCCGCCGTACCCGTTGCGATAACGAGCTTTTGCGAGAGCGTTTGCGCAATATTTTCACCCAACTTTAAGGCGTTCATCGGCGTTCTGCGAGAACCGACGATTGCGAATTTCCGTTTTCTTAAAAGCTCGATATTACCGAGCGCATACAAGCATTTCGGTGCATCGTCGAGTGTTTTCCACTCTGTGGGGTAAAACTCCGAGCCGAACGGAATTTCCGTCAAAAGGCTTTTCAATTTTTCCGTTCCGTTATCGAGTAGCATATCGAGTAGTAACGAGCTCCTTTTTTATGCCGTATTTCACAGTATTTTTTTTATCAAAAAACGTACGTGGGACAAAGCCTTTATTTTAACGCAAGACTCTTATCAGCAAAAGCACGAGCAGGGCGATTTGCCAAAGCAAGCCTAAGAGATTGACAAGATGAAAGTACCAATGCTTGGTTTTATGCCGAGCGGCAAACATAGCGAAATAACCGCCGATTGCGCCGCCAAAAAAGGAAAAACAAAGCAAGGTGGCTTCGGGAATACGCCATTCCCCCTTTTTCGCGCGTTTTTTATCCACGACGTAGAGAATGAGCGTTATGAGGGATATAACGGCAAGCGCCGCGGAATATGTGATGAGTAGTTTCATAATATTTCGTCGTTTTTTGGTGATTGACCGCTTTCGCAGTAATCCGCAACCTATCGGTTGCTTATATTTTGGTTTCATTTCGCCTAACGGCGATTGACCGCTTTGCGGTAGTGGCGCAAAACTGCGTTTTGCTTTTATTTGGGATATGGCTGACGCAACTTTCGTTGCGTAGATGCCTTACTACATAGAGTGCAAGCAAAGCTTGCTTACATGGGGCTTCTTTTTGTGGGGACTTCCGTCCCCTACACCCCTGACGAGAAACTGAGTTTCTCGACTTCCTGCTTTGCGCAAGAGCATCTTGCTAATCTAAATCGGATAATTCCGCGCCGTAGGTGCGATAGGAAATCGCTTCGTATAAGTGCTCGGGCGTGATGTTCTCGGAAAGCTCCAAATCCGCTATCGTGCGCGCTACCTTTAAAATACGCGAACGCGCTCGCGCGGATAAATGCAGCCGATCAAACGCCTCTCTTAATACGTCTTCACATTCCTTGTCTAACCGACAATATTCACGGCTTTCCTTTTCGCCCATTTCTGCGTTCGAATTCACCTTGCTCCCTTCAAAACGCATTCTTTGTATCTTTCTCGCCGCGTCCGCACGCTCCTTTACCACTGCGCTCGGTTCGCCTATCTCTTCCGATACGAGATCGTCGTATTCTACGCCGTCTACCTCTACTTGTATGTCAATTCTGTCCAATAAAGGGCCGGAAATTTTCGCCCTGTACTTGCGAATGTCGTTCGGCGTGCATACACATCTGCGCTTCTTGCTCCCAAAATTACCGCAAGGGCAAGGGTTCATACTCGCACAAAGCATAAACGACGCCGGGTACGTCACCGTTCCGCCCGATCTTGAAATGGTAATCACCCCGTCTTCCAAAGGTTGTCGGAGTGCTTCTAACGACGAACGCTTGTATTCGGGCAATTCGTCCAAAAACAACACGCCGCCGTGCGCAAGACTAATTTCGCCGGGATGTACCGTCTTATTTCCGCCGCCGCACAAAGAAACGGTGGTCGCCGTGTGGTGCGGACTGCGGAAGGGCCTTTCCGTGACGATCCCCTCTTCCCCAAGCGTCCCTGCCACCGAGTGTATTTTCGTGATTTCCAACGCTTCTTCAAACGTCATATCGGGAAGCACGGAAGGCAAGGAACGGGCAAGCATCGTTTTACCGCTGCCCGGAGGGCCTACGAACAATACGTTGTGCCCACCTGCAACCGCCACTTCCAACGCGCGTTTTGCAATTTCTTGTCCTTTTACAAAGGACAAATCGTACGAGCTTACCCTCTTAGCCGTTGCCGCCGTGAAAGACGACGTCGGTACGGCTTGCATTGGCTTATTACCTGAAAGATGATCGACTACTTCTTTGAGATTTCTCGCCGCAAATACGGCTACACCGTCGATAAAGCCCCCTTCCTTACCATTGTCACAAGGAATAATAAATTTCTTAAAGCCTTTATCTCTCGCCGAAATAATCGAAGGCAAAACGCCCGAAACGGGGCGTAAATCGCCATTCAAAGCAAGCTCGCCCAAAAAGATTGTATCGCTAACGTCCGCCACCAACGAGCCGTTCGCCAAAAGTAAACTAATCGCCACGGGCAAATCGAAAGACGAACCCTCTTTCTTCACGTATGCAGGAGCAAGATTGATGGTAATTTTATGGTTGGGAAATTCCAACGCACTATTTTTCACTGCGCTGCGAACACGCTCCTTGGATTCCTTCACCGCCGCGTCGGGTAAACCGACAAGCTCGTACGAAGGCAAGCCCTTGGATATATCCGCCTCCACTGTTACGCATACCCCTTCCAAACCGGAAAGCGCGTAACTTTGTACTCTTGCAATCATAGCTCCTCCAACCCGACAAACGTCGGTTACTCCAAAAAGTGGAAACGACGAAATCCGCACGCGCGGATTTCGTCATTCGTGTTATCTAAAATAGCCGTTGTTTACGAAAGTAGTCCAACCGAATACCTTTGCCTTTTCCGCCGCAATCACGATACCGTACATGCTCGGTACGCTCAATACGAACACCGTTGCCACCGCAACCACCACAAGGCAAATCACAACGTTCGAAACAAGCTTCTTCGTCTTGCAGCAACATTCGCAGTTTTCCAACATCGTAAGAGCCAAAGGAATGAATCCAAGGTACAACGTGTGGAAGCCAATCGCATACAAGGGGGAAGGATACGCTTTCAAGCCGCCTGCAATCATCGTTGCCGCCATACCGCCAAGAAGTACGAAGAAACCTCTGCGCAAGCGGAGCGCTTTCTTATCCGTATTCTTCTTCACGATATCGTATGCAACCTTTACCGTAACCGCCGCAAGAGAAACAAGGCTCAAGCAGGACGCCATCAAGTTGGGCGTTACGTTCCAAGCGAGATACTTGCCTGCCGCAACTCCGTCCACACCCGTGTAAACGGTAGCCGCTCTCCAAGGCAACCACCAAGCCCAAACGCTGCTCCAATTTGCCGACTTGTAAGGGCTAAATGCATTACTCAATGCGGAACCCTTCACGCCGCGCCACAAGGTTACAATGAAGCCTTCGTCAACGCCGCCGTTCGCCTTGATTGCCGCCGTGTAGCAAAGAATTGCCGACACGATCATCAAAACAATCGTTCCCATAAGGAAACCAAGCGCTGCGAAACCGTAGCTCAAACGGTTCTTTTCGTTATACTTTGCCGTAACGGCTTTCGCCGCCTTGTTCACGATAACCGTTTCACCTTCTTCCGTTTCCATTTCTTCTTCCTGCCCTTCCGTCTTTGCAAGCGCAAGCTCGTACGCAAGTTTTTGTCTTCTAATACCGAAACCGAAAAGCACGAGAATACCGATAACAGGAAAGATGGAAAGAATATCCATTGCCAAAGCGAACGCCGCCGCAAGCCCCGAAACAAGGATATTCATCGCGCCCTTCACGGGTGCGTTTGAAGAAATGCCCTTTGCGAAGAAACGGTACATGAAATACGCGCTCATTACAAGTGCCGCCGCCACCATTACGTAAGGCGCGCCCAATCTGCC
The DNA here is from genome assembly GCA_017505465.1 of Clostridia bacterium. Taxonomy (GTDB): domain Bacteria; phylum Bacillota; class Clostridia; order Christensenellales; family Borkfalkiaceae; genus Scatosoma. The sequence goes on from JAFVPE010000033.1 coordinate 73,753, forward strand.
AAGCGTCGTTGCCATGCCGCCAAGGCACAACACGATAGCGAATACGAGAGAAACCTTATCGTTTTTCGTAAGTTGGCGAACCAACAAATACGCAAACACCACAAGCGCACACGTCGCAAGGAACGCAGGCAAGCGAAGCGCAAACGGGCTGCTACCGAACATCGCAACCGTAGGCACGAAAAGCACCGTTGCGAGATAGTTAAAATTCTTATTGAGATGATAATCGCCGTCCGATTCGATTACCTTGCCGCCAAGCACGTTCTCAACCGACGACAAATAATAGCTTTCTTCGGGGGTGAATCTATAATACGCACCTTCGCTCAAATCGAAGGAATCCTGCGCGTCGAACGCCGCAGCCAAAGCTTTCTTGTCTTCCATACCGTCCGTCAAATTATCGTGCGTGTAAGCGGAAAGCTTGATTTGTTCGCCCTTCGTGTTCAAGCAAACGATTTCGTTAAGCTCAATATCCGCGGAGGCGCTAATACCAATCGTCTTATACGCCTTGTCCAATTTGGTTGCAACGGGCACCCAATTATAGTTTGCGTTGTCCATGCTCCCCTTTTGATCGTTCGCAAAGTTTGCAATCGTGATCGTCTTCTTGCCTGTTGCGGGCCAAGTGGTCGTCGTAGTACCGGAAGGCGCCGAGCTTGTTGCTGCCTTCATACTAACCGTAATATCCTTTTCCGCGTCCGTGTAAATCGTACCGACGTTTACGTATACACCGTCAAGTTTTTCGTTGCTCGCTAAGCTCAAGCTATAATAAGCAACGTTTCCTTTCTCTACGAATACGGAATCCCCCGCATCCTTTACCGAACCGAGCGTAAACATTCCCGCCGTAAAAAACGCAACGAGAATTGCAATAAACGCCCAAGTATACGCCGTGATTTTTTTCAAAGCGTTTTTCATAATACTCCTTTCGGGATACCTTTTTTAATTAAAAAAGGCAAAAATCCCTTCCTTATATATTCCTGCACTCTATTGTAACATGAAAGGACGGTAAAAGTAAACCGAATTTCATAGGAATTTTTCGGTTTTTACATAAAAAATAAGTCCGTCCCTGACTTTGGACAGACTCATTTCTCTTGGATTTTCCAAATGCTTAAATTCTTTCCTTAACTTTTGCAGCTTTACCGGTACGACCGCGCAGATAATAAAGTTTCGCTCTTCTAACTTTACCCTTTCTTACAACCGTAACGCTTGCAATTTTCGGGGAGTGAAGAGGATACGTTTTTTCTACGCCTACGCCATAAGAGATATGACGAACGGTGAAAGTTTCGGAAATGCCGCCGTTTCTCTTTGCGATTACGACGCCTTCGAAGTTCTGAACACGTTCTTTACCACCTTCGATGATTTTGTAACCGACTTTAATCGTGTCACCTACTTCGAATGCGGGAACTTCGGATTTCATGCTTTCAGCGTTGATAGCTTCGATAATTCCTTTCATTTTGACTTTACCTCCGTTATTTACGAAACGTTCATAACCCGCTGCGTGATTCCTCATCACGCCCAATAAAAAGGCAGCGGAACGCTCGAAGTCGACAATCATTATATACGATTTTCAAAGTAAACGCAAGCATTTTTGCGTCCTTTTTACGAATTTTTTTACAAAATTACGGACAATACACAGTAAACGTAGTACCCTACCGCGCCAACCGTCAAAATAATACCGTTCCAACGGCGAAGCTTATGCCCGGGCAGGTATACGAACAACGCAAGGAGCGCCGCCGCACCAAGCGCAATGATACTATCCACAAGGAAGGACGTTCCCGCTACGTCATTCGCAAACGGCAAGGGAAATATAACTGCCGACAAACCTGCGACCATAAGTATGTTGAAAATATTGCTGCCAATGATGTTTCCGACGGCAATATCCGTTTCCCCTTTCTTGGCTGCAACCGCAGACGTAATAAGCTCGGGAAGAGAAGTACCGATTGCAACGATAGTGAGCCCCACGATATTTTCGGGAATACCGATTTCGTACGCCGCCATTTTCGCGCCCTCTACCGCAAGCATAGAGCCGACTACGACGATGCCGATACCGACAACCGTCAAAACGAGCAAGAACCAAAGCTTACCCTTCATTTTTTCATACCAAGCGTCGAACTTACTCTGCTTTTTCGTCCCTTCTTCCGCTTCGGCTTCCGCAACCACTTCGTGGTCGTTCAACTCGGACATGCCCCCTTCCTTTTTGCGTTGACGGAGCGCATTCCAAATCAAAAACGCCGTATATGCGATGAGAAGAGCTACCATAATCAAGCCTTCCCACCATACGATTTCTTTTCCCGTCACACCAAACACGATAATCAATACGGACGCCACTAAAAGTACGGGCATATCGATTTTCAAGGTATCCTTTTGTACGGGCAAGGTCGCAATGACAGACGACAAGCCCAAAATAAGTAAAATATTGCAAATGTTACTGCCTACGACGTTCCCAATAGAGATATCCGTACTGCCGCTTGCCGCCGAAGAAACGGACGTTGCAAGCTCGGGTGCACTCGTACCGAACGCCACGACGGTAAGACCGATAACGAGCGCAGGAATACGCATTTTCGCCGCTACGCCTGCCGCGCCGTCTACAAACCAATCCGCGCCCTTAATCAAGAGCACGAACCCGACCACTAGCAATACAACGCCGATAATGATGGTCGCCCACCCCGGCGTATGCTTTGCAATAAAGCTCAAATCCATAGTAAATACCTCCATAATTGCAAAAAAAAGAAGACTTACGCGTAAAACAACCCCTTCGGGGCTTTACGCATAAGTCTTGTCGTTTCATAAAAATGCCTTGGGCTTACGCCCCGTGTTGTAGACATAATTCGCTCTCGTTTGAGAACCGACTACTCCCCTATGACAAGAATTATTTTAGCACTCCCGCACGACTTTGTCAACTTTTTAAAGGGAATATTTCCGCCTTTTTATTTTTTTAATTGACAAAAATTGCCGCTTGGCATATAATACCTATAAAGATTTGAAAAGGAATATACGTTTATGGCAAATACAACTGCGGAAAATAAACCGATTACCGACCCAAAGGTTAGGGGCAGGTATGCGTCTATTGCAGGTTTCACGGGAATCATTCTCAACGTTTTGCTCTTTGCAGGCAAGCTCACGATGGGGATTCTCGCAGGCTCGGTGGCAATCATCGCCGACGCCTTTAACAATATTTCGGACGCAGGCTCTTCTATCGTAACGTTGATTGGTTTTCGCCTTGCGAATAAACCCGTGGATAAGGAACACCCCTTGGGGCACGGACGATTGGAATACGTTTCCGGCTTCATCGTTTCCATTATCATCATCGTCGTGGGTTTTGAACTGCTCACGTCCTCGATTGAGAAGATTATTAAACCCGTAACCCCCACCGCAGGCATCGTTACCTTTATTATTTTAGGCGCGGCGATTCTCGTCAAGCTCGGTCTATTCTTCTTCTATCAAAGAATCGGGAAAAAGATCAACTCCGCCGCTTTAAAGGCGTCGGCGTTCGACAGCCTTTGCGACAGCGTAGCGACGACGCTCGTTCTCGTGTCCGCTATCGTGGCGAAGGTTTGGGGAATCCCCGTCGACGGTTGGGCAGGTATTCTCGTTGCAGGCTTTATTATGTTTACGGGCGTCAAGGCGGCGAAGGAAACCATTGATTTACTCCTTGGCTCTCCCCCCGATAAGCAGTTTATCGACGACATTTACGAGTTTTCGAAAAACTATCCAAGCGTCGTCGGCATTCACGACGTTATCGTGCACGATTACGGTCCCGGCAGACAAATCGTTTCCTTTCATGCAGAAGTTACTTCCGACGCCGACATCAACGTGGCGCACGAAGAAGTCGATCAAATGGAACGGGATATGCACAAAAAATTCGGTTGCATCGTCACCGTACACCTTGATCCAATCGTACTCAACGATCCGCTCGTAAACGAAATGCACGAAATTGCGAAAAATGCGGCTGCGGAAGTCGACCAAAGCTTCACCATTCACGATTTCCGTATGACGATAGGCGAAACGAACGTGAACCTAATCTTCGATTTGCTTGTCCCCACCGATTGTAAAATGTGCGCCGAAGATGCGGAAAAAGCGGTGCGCGCAAGAATTTGCGAGCAAAAACCGAATACCTTCTGCGTCATTCGCGTAGAACATCCTTACGTATAAAAATACCCATACGATAAACAACAGCCCCGAAAGCCGTTTGGCTTTCGGGGCTGTCTTTATTTTTTACTTGTTTTGCGCGTTCTTTGCCACTTCGTAGCGAGCGTTTGCCGCCGCCGTGCGCGCTTTCGCCTGCGCAATTTGTTCCGCTTGCTCCGCTTTGATTTTCGCTTGACGAGCCGCAGGCGACATCTTCGCTTCCTCAAAGTTTGCTCTACTTTCCGCCTTTACCGCTTCCAAGTTCGCCTTGTCTACTTCGTGTTGCGCTTTTGCACTTTCCTTCATGTCCTGAAATGCCTTTTTGAAAAATTCGCCCATTTTTATTTGTTCCTTTATTTTATTTTTATTATTCGCCGAGAATTTCCTTGCTAAGCGCCAAAATTTGTTCGCCGTATTTTGCCTTACCCTTCTTGATGAGAGCTTTGTAGATAAGATAGTTCACTCCGCACAAGCCAAGCCCCACTACGCCGATTACAATGCCGATCGCCATGCCGTAAGGAATGGTGAGCACTTCCATAGCAAAGCACATACCCACGCCAAGAATAAGCGCCGCCACTACGCCGAACGAGTACGCAAAAATTTGCGCAGGCAATTTTGCCTTTCTATCAAGCGCCGTCAATTCGTCTACCTTCGTCGTTTGTCTTTCCGTGTACTGCGCACGAATCATTTCTACCGTTTTTTTGTTTTCCATTTGAGTTTTCCTCCGTTTCTTTGATTTTGTACCCTTATTATAAACCCCGAATATTTCCAAAACACCAATCTTTGGTAAGAGGATTGAAAAGGTTTTGTAAAAGAAATGTAAAACCGCCGATTTTCTCGGCGGTTTTCTTTTTTATTTCTCGTTGAGTATCTCGTCAGTCAAGCGTAAAATTTCTTCCTTGTACTTCTCTTTGCCCTTTTTGGCAAGGATTCGATAAATCGGATATGCAAGCGCAACGGGAACAAGCCCCACGACGGAAATCGCCACCCCCACGATTTCGTGGTACGGGAAATTGATTTCGAGCACCGTTGCCATACCGCCGCCAAAGATAAGCGTTCCGAGTATCCCAATCGTCAAAGAAAGGATAACGGACGGTTGCTTCGCCTTTTTATCGAGCGCCTTTAACTGCGCAAGCTTGTCCCCCACTTGCGGCTCGGCTTGATAGCGTTTGCGGATTTCTTCCGCTTCTCTTCGCTCCGTTTCCGTCGGCGCGGAATAGGTATATTCAAACTTATTCTGTTCTGCCATTTTCTTCTTCCTCTTTTTTATTTTCTCTGTACGCCTTTTCCGCAACGTTCGCACGGATAATCATATACAAACTCAATCCCAAAATGATCAAGCACACCCCTGCGCCCGTGATGGCGTTAATATAATTCATGCTCCCGTCCGAAAAGGTGTTGAGCATGGACGTTTGCAAGGCAAGCAAGGAAACCGCCGCATCCGCCACGTTGACGTTCCGTATGGCGTCCACCGTGAAATCGGACTGCCTTTTCGCACGCACAAAATTAACGATCGACATCGTAATTTTTAGCGTCGTGTACGCCGCGACGACGTAAATCATCAAGCCTGCGTGTTTGAAGGATTCCCCCTTGTCGATGATTTCAAAAATCGCCGCCGACAAAATGAGAATGGACGCAAGCAGCGCAATACCGCTCCCACGCAGTTTGGCAATATCGCTTTCCACCTTGCGCTCCTTTTTGATATTTCTGCCATGATAAAGCACAATCGCCGCGCGAATGCCAAGCAACAGCAAATAATAGGACGCAAGTGCGGCAAACCAAACGGAACGGTTTAAGACGGCAAGCACGCCGTTATACACGGCAAAGGCAAGCGTTATCACCGTCGAAAGCGCCGACGTGAGCACCGTCCGCAAGCCGTAATTTCGCATAAGCTCGCCCGTCACACGGTTGGCTTGCAGTTTTTCCTTAATCTCTTTCCGCATTTTTGGAATCACACGAATGAGCGTATACACGGTATAGACAAGTAATAGAGCCGCTATCCCGTAAGAAACGTAGCAAATAACGTCAAACCAAAGCTTGTCAATCGGAATAAAAAGCGAACCGAGTGTAAATGCGCAAAATACCACCGTTAGGATATACACTATAACGAGTATTCCCTTGCCGGGATTTTTCAATTTTTCCCAAATTTGCTTCCACATAGCCAACCTATCAAACCGCCGTATCTTTTAGCGTTACCTTAAACGTACTCCCCTTTCCAAGCTCGCTCGAAACGGAAATTTCACCGCCGAGCACGTCGATTACCTTCTTTACGAGCGCCAAGCCCAAGCCGTTGCCTTCCTTGGCGTGCGAAGTATCCCCTTGATAGAATTTATCGAAGATATGCGCGCCCGTTTCGGGGGAAATGCCGCACCCCGTATCGGAAACGGTTACCACAGCGTTTTTACCTACCTTTTTGAGGGTAATCTCTACCCTGCCCCCTTCGTTTGTGAATTTTATCGCATTCGAGAGCAGGTTATTCCACACAATTTCAAGATAGCTTTGCGACGAGAGAACGTCCATTTCTTCCAAATCGCATACAAGCTCGATATTCTTTTTTTCGATAATCTCTTCCAACGCAAGCACCGATTCCGCAAGGCTCTCATCCAAGCGAAACCGCTTAATTTCGGGAATGATTTTTTGGTTTTCAAGCTTGTTGAGCTTCAAAATATTCGTCACCAAGTTCGACAGTCTTGCCGTAGCGGAAACGAGAATTTCCGCATACTTTTTCCGCTTTTCTTCGTCCTTTTCTTCCTGTAAAAGGGTTGCATAGCTATGGATAACGGTAATCGGCGTCTTCAATTCGTGCGAAACGTTGGAAACGAAGTCCGCTTTGAGCACTTCGGATTTTTCAAGCTCCGCCGCCAAAACGTTGATGTTTTCCATAATCAAATCGTATTGATTGTACTTGCTATACCCATGCTCAATAGGCAGGCGGACGGTGAAATCCCCTTTGGCGATTCTTTCCGTCGCATCGAGGATTTTATCCACGGGCTTGTCTATCATAATACGGCGGCGAATGATGTCTACCACCGTCCAAAGCACCGACAAGAATAAAATGGCAAGTAACACAACCGCCGCAATAATGAGCTTGTCGCCGTTCGTTTTTTTGTTCACGTACGTATACAAAAACATCGTTACCGTTACCGTTACGGCGTTGGATATAAAAAAGAGCAGTACACCCGACAAAGTCACGACGGAGTTTTTACGTTTCATTTCAACACCGCCTTGTATCCCAAACCGTGCACGGTCAAAATTTCAAAGCCGTTACAAGCGGCGGTTTTCTCTCTAAGCTTTGCCATATACACGTCTACGGTGCGCGAAGTCGCGGAAGAATCGTAATCCCAAAACTCAGACATGAGCGCCGAACGGGTAAACGTCTTTTTCGGATAGGAAAGGAGCTTAAACAAAAGGTCGAATTCCCTTACCGTAAGCGGCAATTCTTCGCCGTTTAAGTAGGCGGTGTGTTCCTCGGCGTTCATCGTCAAGTTACCCACTTCAAGACTCTTGCTTTCGGCAATCCCTGCCCTACGTAAGAGTGCGGCAACCTTCAAGGTGAATACGTCCATATCGAAAGGCTTTACCACGTAATCGTCCACGCCGAGCGTGTAGGCGAACAGCTTGGACGGCTTGTCGTCCTTCGCCGTCATGAAGAGAATTGGGATATCCTTATCCGTCAAACGGACGTTTTCCGCAAGCTCAAACCCGTCGACGTTGGGCATCATAATATCGCTAACGATCATGGAATACGAAGAAGTTTCAAGCGCTTCGAGCGCTTCTTTGCCATCGTAACAAGCCGTGGTTTCATACCCCTTGTTGCGAAGGTAGGTACAAACCAAGCCGTTAATCGCTCTATCGTCTTCCACCACCAAAATTTTGATCATACCGCGCACCTTTCCTTGTAATTTACTCCATTATACTTTTTGGAATTTGTAGAGATGTTTCCAAAATGTTAAAGTTTTGTAAAAGTGAACAAACGCTCCCATTTTTGGGAGCGTTTTTATCAACGAATGAAATTCGTCATGATTTTGCGTTCCTTTTCAGGCGCAAGTCCTGCTTGCTTGCCAAGCTCGATACACTTCAAAAGCCAAGCCATGTTGTTGCCGAGAATACGCATCGTTTGCAAGCCTTCTTCGTCCTGCAAAACCTCTTCCGCCTTGTTGCCGTGTACTTCGTTCCAATAATTCGAGCCGACGATAGGCATATTGTTGATCGTGAAATACTTATTGATAACGTCGAAGGTTGCCGTTGCGCCTGCTCTGCGGCAGCTTACCACCGCTGCGGCAGGTTTATAGGCAAGATTTTTGCCACCGCTGTAAAATACTCTATCCATAAAACTCACGAGCCCACCCGAAGCGGACGCATAATACACGGGCGAGCCGAATACAAACCCGTCGAATTCCGCCGCCTTCGCCACAAATTCGTTCACGCCGTCGTCGATAACGCACGCTTTCGTCTTTTTGCAAATCCAGCAACCCTTACAGCCTCTAATTTCCTTTCCGCCGAGTTGATAGATTTCCGTTTCTACGCCGTTTGCGTTGAGCGCCTTCGCTACCTCGCAAAGCGCAGTGTACGTGCACCCGTTTTGGTGTTGACTTCCGTTTACAAGCAATACTTTCATTTTTTTACTCCTATACCATTCGTGATTATATATTGAATTTATTTTTGAGCCATGAAATATCCGTCGTCCATTCCACGTTTCTCGTGCGGCGTAACCATTCGTTAGCTTCCCCAAGAGCGGCGTGATAGTCCATTTGCGAACAACCGTTGACTTTCATAAAGTGTTCCATCGCTTCCGCTCCGCGCCCCATAAGCTGCGTTCTTGCGATATGCTTTACCCCGTGACAGCTATGGCAAAGCGCAACGACGTCTTCTAGCTTTTGCAATCCCTTTCCTTCGTCGTAGCTCCACTTTTCGTGCGCTTCTAACCGCCTTGTGTACCGTCCGCAAATCATACATTTTCCGTTCGCTCGGGCGTATGCGTCACGGCGCACTTTGTCCCAATCGCTCGGCTTTAACACCTTTCGCAAATTGACGTACCAACAGCTTTCGGGAACGAGCTCGATGGTCAATTTATACTCTTTATCCATACAAAATTCCTTGACATTGCTTAAAAGCGGTAGGAAGCGACACGCTTTCGTCGATTTCGTCTACCGTATACGTGTCAAAAGGCGCGCTGTCCGCCTGCACGTGCAAACAGAGAATATCCCAACGGATATGCGTGAAAATATGCACGTATTTTTTGCGTTTAATTTCCGTGAACGCATACACGCCCCACTCGTTTAAGATATTTTCGGGCGTTTCGCCACCCAAAACGACGTGCGAGGGAAACTCGTTCATTCCCTTCAACACCCCCGCTTCTCTTCGACGGATACAAATCCCTTGCGGCGTTTCTATGAGAAAAACGTATACACGTTCCTGTCGTTTTTCCTTTTTGGCAGGCAAGACGGGATAGCTTGCTTGCGTACCGTTTTGATACGCCCTACAAAAAGATTGCAAGGGACAATTGGCACAATCGGGATTTTGCGGTTTGCACACGAGCGCACCAAGCTCAAAAATACTCTGTGTGAAGTCCGCGCAGTCCTTTCCTGCGCTCGGATAGACTGCCGAAAGGGTACTTTCAAGATATTTACGGTATTTCGGATCGGAAATTAGGGAAGAATTTTCTTCCAATCTTGCCGCTACTCGAAAGACGTTGCCGTCCACCGCAGCCACGGGCAAACCGAATGCAATCGAAGCGATTGCCCCTGCCGTATAACTGCCGATGCCTGCAAGCCCCTGCAATGCCTTCACGTCGCACGGAAATTCACCGCCGTAAAAGGCAAGAATTTGTTTTGCCGCCTTTTGCATATTCCGCACACGGCTATAATACCCAAGTCCTTCCCAAAGCTTTAACAGCTTTTCTTCTTCACATTCCGCAAGTGCTTGCACGTTGGGCAACGCACGCATAAAACGGACGTAATACTCCTTTACCGCTTCCACGCGGGTTTGCTGTAACATAATTTCGGATACCCAAACCTCGTACGGCGTGGGATTCCCACGCCACGGCAGGTCCCGTTTGTTTTCTCTATACCACGAAAGCAAGGGGGCAGGTATGCGTTGAAAATCAAATTTCCCCATTTCCACCTTAATTGTCCTCTACCGATGCGGAAAGCGCATTGAGATAGATTACCGTTTCCGCAACCGTCGGCTCGTTGGGATAGCTCATTGGCGTAGGTAAGGATAACGAAGCGTCGTCGTCTGCGTAGGTAACGTCTGCCTTACCGTTTTCACGAATGGTGACAAGGCAGTTACCAATACCCATAAACGCCCCGGGATAACCGCTAAAAATACTCTTCATAAGCTCCGCGCCGCAAATGACGTCCACGTCCTCCCTGCGCGCCAACAAATCAAGGAAGGCACGGTATTCTTCCAAATCGCCGCCTTTGTTACATTCGGGAAGCTCTTCCAAACCGTCCAAAACAATGAACAAATGGGGATACCCTTTGCCGTATTCACGCTCCAAAAGAATTTCACGCAGCGTCTGCATTACCGCGTCCAAATCCGCTTTTCCACGAACGTAAGGAACGGTCAAATCAATATTTTTAAAGCGCAAAAGCTCCGCATAAACGGTGTTGGGAGAAAGCACGATAAAGCAAGCTTCATCCCTTTCATACAAACAAGACATCGTGATGAGTAAACGCAAAATAAAGCCTTCTTTTCCCACGCCCGTAACGAACGTACCTCGGCAGTTGACAGGTTTTTTTCTCTTTTGCGAAAGGACGATATCCCCTTCCGTATCTAAGCCAAGCGGCAAACCTCTTTTCAACTCTTCAAAGCGGTTGTCATCATGCGACATTCCCGAAATCGACGAAATAAACTCTTCCGATCTCACGGCGCACCTCCCAAATCATTTCTTCCTATCCATTATACTATACCGCCGCTAAATTGTCAAGCGTCTAGCCGTTTTGAAGTGAGTTGAACCAGATTTGAGCGCAGAGGAAGCAACAATACTGCACGTATTGTAATGACGATAAGCCCGAAAGGGGCGAAAAGGCTTGCTTAGGGCTGGCTCAATTCGTTTCAAAACGGCTATAGAAAAGACGCGCCTGACCGAAGCCAAACGCGCCCTTCCACAAAAAAACATAAAAGAGAAGTAGTGTGATCTAATTAAAATTGAACGAAATAGGTATTTTGGTTAAAAGGAACTTCCACAGTCACGTTTTCCGTTGCCGCCACAGTTTGGCGTTCCATTCCCAAAATCACCGTATCCCCTTTGCGTACCGTCAACAAAAGATCGTTGAGCTGATACTGACGTGTAAGCGTAATCTTTTCGCCGACTGTCCCGCCCGCTTTCTTGATTTGTACCGTCTTAAATACGTCGCCGTATCTCAATTTGCCGTACGCCGCACTTCCGTGAGCCGCTTCTTCCGCCACCACAAAGGTTTCGGTGACGTCCAAAGTACCCTTTTCATTGAAGGACGCAACCGAGCTTTGCACCGACACCATAACGCCAAGCGTCGCGCGTTTTACCACGCCGTTGTTGTCCATCAAGTTATCATATACTGCTTTTACCTGTGCCGTCGGCAAAGCATAGCCCATATTGTCCATGTCCTCGCCCGTACTCTTGGCATTTACGATACCGACGAGTTCGCCGTGTCCGTTGAACAAGCCGCCACCCGAGTTACCGCCGTTGATTGCCGCTTCCGTACGCATAACACGGAAGCTAACGCTATCCACTTCGCCGTCTCTATTCGCGTCGCGATTGTCAAGCGCATACATACTGATATATTCGGAAGTCGTAGAAAGAATACCGTGCGTTACGGAAATGCCTTCCCCTTCGGGGTTACCGATGGCAAACACGTCTTCCCCTTGGCGCATATTGTCGGAATTACCGATTTTTGCCTCCGTTGCCGCGCTGTTTTTGAGATATTCGTTGCCCTCCACCTTCAAAACTGCGATGTCGTAATCCATTGCGCCGCCAACCACTCTTGCGCGCATAGCGTCACTTCCAACGTCCGACCAACCGTCCGTTTCCGAGTAACTAAAATGATTTGCCGCCCCGTACAAGTACAAATAAATATCTTTGGAAATGCCATTAGCTTGGTCGCTTTCTTGATTGTAAATCACGTGATAGTTGGTGATAATCAACGCATTGCCATTTTCCTTGTCAAGATCCACGATAACGCCGCTGCCCATTGACATAGAGGGAGTGGTTGTCGTGGAAGGACGAGGCCAACCGTTCGTGGTTTGCTTGCTCGTAAACCCGCAATAAATACCAACTACGGACATAATGTTGTTCGCAATTTGCGAAGTATTGTGCCCCGTACTCGTCTCCAAGTTCATTTCTTTGCAAAAATCAAGGAAAGTCCCCTTAAAGCCGTTTACCACAGCCGTGTCGTACAAATCCTTTGCCGTTATATCGTCCGCGTCCTCACCGTTCGCTCCGTGTAAGCTTTGCAACCATTCTTGCTCCGTCCCAACAAAGCCGTTCTTCACGGCAATGTCGTATGCACTTTCCGCTTTTTGCGTACAAGCGGTCATACTAAACGCCATCACCGCCGCCGCACATATAGCAAGAATTCCTTTGCGAATATTTTTCATAACGTTCTCCTTCAAATGATGTTTGAAAGTTACAATGCTCCATTTTACAATACTACAGAGTAATAATATAGATAGTATATACTACTTTTTCGTAAAATGCTTTATAAATATATGAAAATTGTGTGATATTCTTCTTTTTTAATTCCGTCAAAATCAACCACTTGTTGTGACAAAGCCTTTCATTAAAAGCCTTCCAATTCGTCAAGCGTGAGTTCCATCGAAGGCGCAAAATTCTTGAAGAAATACTCTATTTCGGGCATATTGCGAGAATGCAAATCATCTTCAATGCTCTTTTTCGCTTTACTAAATTCGGAGTTGCCACTGCGGATTTCTTCCACGCATTTGATATACGCCGCCAAGCGGTCCGCCGCCTTAACAAGCTTATATTCTATGCAATCTTCGTCCGCAAGCACGTAAGGCGAAATACCGTCTTGCATTTCTTCGGGTAACGTTGCCACGATCTTTTCGCAAGCACTCTTTTCCAATTCCTTATATGCACCGTGGATTTTGTGATTATAATACTTAATCGGCGTGGGAAGATCCCCCGTCATAACCTCGCTCGTTTCATGATACATCGCAAAAAGCACCGTCTTCAAAACGTCTGCATTGCCGCCAAACACGTTGTTATGCACGGTTACGAGCGCGTGTGCAAGCACAGCTACCGACTGCGAATGCTCCATAATGTTCTCTTCGCGCGTAGAACGCATCAACGGCCAACGCTTGATGTACTTCATTCTATTCATATAAGCGTAAAAATCGTAGCGCATAGTTTTCTCCTTTTTTGCTCCAAACTGTTGACAACGGAATTTGGATGCGATATAATGAAGATACAAATTAAATATCCGTCGTGGGTGCCCTTACGGGCTGAGATTATACCATTTGAATCGGCAAGGTAATACTTGAGCGAGAGATTGATAACCGTTTTTTCCGTTATCCTTATTAGGCATAGCACGGAAAAGCTAGCACCCGCATATACTATCGGGTGTTTTTCTTTTTCTAAAAACGAAGCGACGGAAAAAAGGAGGTTTTTTATGTTTCTCTATTCCCTGCTCGAAGTTAGCGAGCAAACCACCAACGTCGTCAAATGGATTTCCGTCGGCGCCGTTGCGATTCTTCTCGGCGTAATCGTCTTGATTGCCTGCCTGCGCAAAAAGGGCTTCGACGCAAAACGGCTCGCATTTGCAGGCATTTGCGTTTCGATGTCCTTTACGCTCGCCATTATCAAGTTTAGCCCCGTGCAGTACGGCGGCTCGATCACCCTTGCGTCCTTTGTCCCCATTCTCATTTACGCGTACGTATACGGGCTTGCGGACGGACTGCTCGTCGGGCTTATCCACGGCCTGCTTAATTTCATCGAAGATCCCTATATTCTCACACCTGCTACCTTCATTTTCGATTATTTACTCGCTTTTGTCGGCGTTGGTTTGATGGGCTTGTTCGGAAAAATGAAGCGCAAGGAAAAGGCTTGTCTGCCCCTTGTTTTGGGTTGCGTTTGCGTATTTAGCGTGCGCTTTTTATCCCATCTTTGTTCGGGGATGATCTTCTTCACGGAAAACGCCGTGTGGGTATCCCTCCCTGATTGGGCAATGGGTAACGCCTTTATTTACTCTTTCATTTACCAATGCATTTACGTGCCGGCAGACGCAATCATTGCCACCGCCGTCATCATTGCACTTTGCAAAACGGGCGTTTTAGATAAGCTCTCTCAAATGATGAAACCGAAGGTTGCCAATCAATAAACGGCAATCTCGTCGAAAATCGTCTTGTTGACAATTAGCTTTTTGTTTTCAAGGTCGTATTTCACAATAACGTCTTTTACGGCGGGGAAAAGGATACTTTTTCCCGCTTTTTCTATGGTGTAAATATCCGAAGCAAGGTTGCGAATATCTTTCACGACGCCCAAAACTTCCCCTTCTTCCGTTTCACAGGTCATACCGAGAATATCGACGATATAATAGCGACCTTCTTCAAGTTCAGGAGCGTCTTCGCGCGCGCCTTCCAATTTTTTGCCGCGGAAAAGCTCCGCCGCATTCCTATCGGGAATGCCACGAAGTCCCATATACGCCGCACCGTCCACGCCTACGCGGAAGGACAAAATTTTATAGGGTACGTTGTCGATATATACCGTCCCGAACGCTTTTACGTCTTCGGGAGTATCCGTGAAGGTTTTTACTTTGAGCTCCCCACGAATACCCTGCGGTTTTAATACTTCGCCTATGATAAGACGGTCCATAATTTCACTCCTTGAAAAAAGGCAAAAAAAGGCTTTGATGAGAAAGCCTTTTTATTGCAACGTTTCCTTGTTATTCAACGTCTGCGTCAACCGTTTCGCCGCCGCGTTCGCGAATTTCAATCACGTAGCGCTTGCTGCTTGCAGGCGTAGCCGCACGAACGATGGTACGCATCGCTTTTGCGATTTTGCCTTGCTTGCCGATAACTTTGCCCATATCCGAAGGGGAAAGGATAACGGTAACCTCGATAACGCGGTCCTTTTCGTTGACAACGTATTCGACGTTTTCCTTATCTTCGGCAAATTGACCGACGATGTATTTGATCAAATCCAACATAATTATTCTCCTTATTTAGAGCTTCCGTTTCCACCCACGCACGTCAAACCGCGTAAAATTGAGCAAGTTGCAGAAAGCGCGGCTTTCCCGACGAAAGGTTGCTTGGCATTAATAACCAAGGGAAAACGCAAACCCGACAAAGTATTGCGACGATAACCCGTCGATTACTTGGATTTTTTGCCTTTCGTCTTGGAAGGGCTCAATTTGCTGCTTTGTTCGATAGCGCCAGCTCTTACAAGCAAGCTCTTAACCGTTTCGGTGGGTTGAACGCCCTTTGCAAGCCATTCTTGTGCTTTTGCATTGTCAATCGTAAGCGTTGCAGGGGTCGTGTGGGGGTTGTAGTGACCAACGCAGTCAATGTATTCGCCCGTTGCAGCCTTTCTGCTGTCAACAACAACTACACGGTAGATAGGGGTTTTCTTGTCGCCCATTCTGAAAAGTCTCATTTTTACCATAATAAATACCTCCAAAGTATCTTAAAATATTTTTTCTTTATTTTTTCACGGCTTATGCCGTTTTTATCTTTTGTTCGTGGGTGCTCCGTTAGAACGGAAGGCGCATTTTACCCTTTTTTCCGCCCTTTAATTGCTTCATCAAAAGCTTCGTTTGGTCGAACTGCTTCAAAAGCTGATTGACTTCTTGCACGCTCGTGCCCGAGCCCGCCGCAATACGGCGCTTTCTCTTGCTATCGATAATCGACGGATTATCACGCTCCGCTTTCGTCATGGAAAGAATAATTGCCTTCGTGCGTTCAATCCGTTTTTCGTCGATATCCCCTTCGTTTACTTTTAATTTGCCTGCGCCGGGGAGCATCGAGAGCATCGCTTGCGCACCGCCCATCTTCTTCATCATCGCAAACTGTTCAAGATAGTCGTTGAGCGTGAAAGAATTTGCCATCATCTTTTGCTGCATCTTCTTCGCGTCTTCTTCCGTAATCGCTTGTTGCGCTTTTTCGATTAACGAAAGCACGTCGCCCATACCCAAAATTCTTGAAGCCATACGTTCGGGATAGAAGGGCTCTAAATCGCCGAGCTTTTCGCCCACGCCGATAAACTTAATCGGTTTGCCCGTAACCGCCTTGATAGACAAGCAAGCACCGCCGCGCGTATCGCCGTCGAGCTTCGTTAAGATAACGCCCGTGACGTCCAATCTTGCGTTAAACGTTTCCGCAACGTTGACCGCTTCTTGACCGGTCATTGCGTCTACGACGAGCAGGGTTTCCGTCACTTCCACTTCTTTCTTGATATTTTCAAGCTCTTGCATCAACGTATCGTCGATTTGCAAACGGCCTGCCGTATCGAGGATTACCGTATCGTAGCCCATAGAACGTGCATATTCAATGGCTTGTTTTGCCGTTTTGACGGGGTTTTGCGTTCCCTTCTCAAACACTTCGACTTGCGCGTTCTTACCTACAACCTGCAACTGCGTAATTGCCGCAGGACGATAGATGTCGCCTGCCACAAGCAAGGGCTTCTTGCCTTGTTTTTTAAGGTTAAAGGCGAGCTTTCCGCAAAGCGTCGTCTTACCTGCACCTTGCAAACCGCACATCATAATAACCGTGGGGAGCTTGGGGGAAACTTCTATCTTTGCGTTTTTCGAACCCATAAGAGCGATAAGCTCTTCGTTTACAATCTTGATAACCTGCTGTGCGGGATTGAGCGAAGAAAGAATTTCTTGCCCTACCGCCTTTTCGGATACTTCCGCAATAAACTGCTTGGCTACCTTCAAGTTCACGTCCGCTTCCAAAAGAGCCACGCGCACTTCGCGCATCGCCGTACGGATTTCAAGCTCCGTAAGCTTGCCCCTTTTTGTGAGCTTGGAAAATATATGATTTAATCTTTCGGATAATCCACCAAATAAAGCCATATCGTCCCCTTTACTTCTCTTCGCCCTTTTGCAGTCTATCGATTTGCGCCTGCATTTCCGTTACCGTACGCACAAAGCCGAGCTTTTCTTCGTACTGTTCAAGCTGTTTCCTGCATTTTTGCAAACAGTCGGAAACGCTTTGACGGGAAACACCCTTTTGTTCGGCGATTTCGCCCAAGGAAAGATCGTAATTGAAATACAAATCGGTGATCTCTCTTTGCGTTGCCGTCAAAAGCGGTGAATAGGTATCAAAGAGTTGAAGAAACTGCAAATCGTCTTTCATCTTCTCTTCCTCCTATCCATTTACCGTTGACTATTATACACCATAAAAAAACGCCTGTCAAGCAAAAATACTTGACAGACGAAACTTTTTTATAAAATAAATTGCAGAACATCTACAAGGATTGCAAATCCGAAAAGGAACACGATGCCCACAAGGTTGATAATGAGTTCCGCCTTGCGGTTGATCCGCTTTTTGAATATCCATTCGAATAGGCAAAAGATAATTTTACAGCCGTCGAGCGCAGGTACGGGCAAAAGGTTAAACACCGCCAAATTCACGCCGATAAACGCCGCAATATTTAGGAAGGACGCGAGCCCGCTCGACGCTGCTTGCGACGTCACCTTGATTGTGGTAACGGGGCCGCCCATATTCGTAATCGGCATTTTTCCCGTAATCAATTCCCCGATTGAGCGCAAAATACTGCCGCCAATCTTAAAGGAATACATAAAGGAATTGCCAATCGTTTCAAAGAAGCCGTCTTTGGTGTAGTCGGGGCTCAAACCGCCGCCACGAGTGGTTTTCCAAACCGTTTCCCCCTTTTCATTGGGAGCTTGCGTGCGTGTTGCTATCCCTAGCGAGAACAAAAGAGTTCCCGTATCCGACATATTTTTGAAGTTTGCATTTTCGAGCAATTCCACCTTAACCGTCTGCTTTTTACCGTCGCGAAGAACGAGAAAATCTACCGTTTCCCCCTTCTTCTTGCCGTTGAGCTCATCGACGAAATCGGTGATCATATACACCGTTTTCCCCTCGATTTTTAAGATAACGTCCCCCGTTTGCAAGCCTTCGTTATAGCTCTCGATAGCCGTTTGATCGGTCGTTTCCGCAGGCGGAGCCATTTCTTGCACTTGGTACACAGGTCTGCCGATACACGCAAACATCATAATAATGATCGTGAGCGCAAGCAGGTAGTTCATCGTTGCGCCTGCAAGAAGCACAATAATGCGTTTCCACGGCGCTTGGTCGTTAAAACGCTTGCCTTTCGGTTCGGGATATTCGTCTTTGGACGGTTTGGAATCGAACGAAAAGTCCGTTTCCACATCGGACGATTTTTGCGTTGCGCTATCGTTCGACTCGTACACGCCCCCATCGTTTTCTTTATTTTCGGCTATTTCATCGGATTTTTCGTCCTCAGGAATAGCGTTTGCGCTTTCCGCATACTCTTCGAAAATTTCTTCGCTCTTTTCTTGTTTTTTTTCCTTTTCGCTCTTTTCGTCCTCTTCGTCGTAGTCCTCGCCGTCAAAGGCGCAATAACCGCCGAGCGGGATCACGCGAAGGGAAAATTGCACGCCCGTTTTTTTGCTCCGTTTTTTGAGAATCGCAGGTCCGAAGCCAACGGCAAATTCGTTAATTTTAAAGCCGAGCAACCGCCCTGCAATATAATGTCCGAACTCGTGAATGGTAATCATAGCAAGCAAAATAACGATTGCCAGCGCAACGCCGCCAATCGTTTTCAAAACACCTAATACTTTTGCCGATGCCAATAAAGCGGATACCACTCTTTTTGCTCCTTATTTCTCGATATACTCTTTCGCAAGCGCGCGAGCGCGCCCGTCCGTTTCTTTCAAAATTTCATAGCTATCGGGCGTTGCACGTTCCGTACGCGAAAGCGCCCACTCGATAGTTTTTGCAATCTGTAAAAATTCTATCCGTCCATCCAAAAAGGCACGAACGGCAACTTCGCCTGCCCCATTGAGTGCGCAGGGATAGTTATCCCCAAGCTCCGCACTCGTCAAGGCGAGATCGTAGCAAGGGAAACGCTTTCGATCTAACGGTTTGAAATGAATCGCACCGAGCGTTTCAAAATCAAGCGGTTTCAAACCGCAATCGTATCTTTCGGGATAAGTCAATGCAAGCTGAATGGGCAGTTCCATCGTGGGATAGCTCATTTGCGCGAGAATACCGCCATCCTCGAATTCCACCATCGAATGGATGATGCTTTCGGGCTGTACAACGGTGTGGATTTTCGACAAGGGTGCGTCGTAGAGCCATTTCGCTTCGATGACTTCAAAGCCTTTATTGAGCAAGGTTGCACTGTCGATGGTAATTTTTGCGCCCATATTCCACGTCGGATGTTTAAGGGCGGACGCAGGCGTAACCGCTTTGAGCTGTTCTTCCGTGTAGGAATAGAACGGACCGCCGCTTGCCGTGATAATAAGCCTTCTAAAAGGTGCGTTTGCGTTGAAATGCAACGCCTGCCAAAGGGCGGAATGCTCGCTATCCACGGGCATTAAATCGATACCTGCCCCCTTGATTTTGCGCATAACGAGCTCGCCGCCGCAAACGAGCGTTTCCTTATTTGCAAGCGCGATATTTTTGCCAAGCTCGGCGGCTTTCAAGGAATATTTGAGCCCTGCAAAGCCGGTAGCCGCAACAAAGGCAACGTCGCCATAGGCGATGGCGTCCTCCGCCGCCGTTTCTCCGTAGCCGAATTTCACGCCCTGCGGTATCAAGTGTTCGATTTGCTTCCCTGCTTGTTCATCCGCAAGCGCTGCGTATTCGGGCATGAACTCCTGCACTTGTTGCAAGAAAAGCTCCGTCGAAGCGTTGGCAACGATACTTTTAATTTTGAATTTATCGGGATGCCGCCGCACGACCGAGCAGACCTGCCTGCCGATCGATCCCGTCGACCCGATTAAGGAAAGCGTTTTCATTTCCATTTTCCCCCAAGTAGGAAGTCGAGAAACTCAGTTTCTCGTGGATTCCAAAGGCAAAGCCTTTGGCGGTATGGCAGAGCCACAAAAATAACCCAAGAAAAGCAAGCTCCGCTTGCGCAACACTGCGAAGCGGTTTTCGCCGTTAGGCGGTAATGCCCACAATAAGCAAGCTTGGCTTGCGCCCTATACCGTAAGGCATTGACGCCACGCTCAATCTCGTGTTAGAAGAACATATGAATGGCTACAAAGCAAAGATATACCGACACCGTTGCAAACATAACGCCGTCGATACGGTCAAGAATACCGCCGTGACCGGGCATCAATTTGCCCATATCCTTGATATCAAGCTTGCGCTTCACGCAGCTTTCCACAAGATCGCCAAACGCCGTCACCGCCGATTCCACTACGCCGATAACGATATACACGGGCAACCAAAGTCCTATATTCGCATACAGCGTCGAGCTAATGCCCAAGCCGTACAAAATCGCATTGTACGCAAAGTACAAAATCGCCGAGCCAACCACGCCGCCAAACAAGCCGCCGATAAACCCGATAACCGTCTTATTCGGGCTTACGTTCGGCGCAAGCTTCTTCGGGAAATGCTTTTTCAAGAAACGTCCAAACAAGTATGCGAACGAATCCGCAAACGGCGTTACGACGAAAATAAACAAAATAATGATATCCGAGTTCAAGCCAAGCTCTTTAAGCCCTGCGTCGTCCCCCACGTGATTTGCAAGCACGAGCAACGTGAGCAAGAAGGTGGGATAAACCGCCGCAAGCAAGGACGAGCCTACGCTTTCCAAGCTCGTCTTTTCATGTTGAATCACAAGCAAGGACAACAGCGCAATCGCAAGCACAAGGAATCCGCCGCCTACCGCAAGCAAACCGCCGCCGTACTCTTTGCACAGCACCTCACACATTGCGCACGTGGGGATCACCGCCAACGTGAATGCGTACACGCAAGCCTTTTCGGCGCGCGTCGTTCTATCCTTCATCGCGCGAAGCATCTCGAACGTGCCGATAATTGCAAACGCATAGATCAGTACGTCAAAGCAAAAATCCCCAATGGGTAAACCCGTACCGAAATCGGGCATAAATAATTTTAAACAGTACCCTGCCGCCAATACCAAAATATAGCAGGTACCCGATATTAATCGTATCAGCATATGTATTGCCTCCACAAAACGCAAGGGCGGCGCTTCATTTCCAAAATGAACGCATACCTGCCCCCGTCGTTTTCCTTATTCCTTCGTTTCTAACTGTTCGTCCGTCTTTCCGAACCGTCTTGTGCGCGCGGAGTATTCCACAATCGCCTTTTCCAATTCCTTATCCGAAAATTCGGGGAACATTTTGTCGGAAAAATACAATTCCGCATACGCCGCTTGATAGAGCAGAAAATTAGACAACCGCACTTCCTTCCCCGTGCGAATAATAAGATCGGGATCGGGCGTTTCCGCCGTGTAAAGAAGGCTTGCAAAGCTTTCTTCCGTCACCTTTTCGCCACGCTCGATGGCACGATTTACCGCCTGCACAATCTCGTTACGCGCACCGTACGCAAGGGCGATGTTAATCCCCTTCCCTTCATACTTTGCCGTTTCTTCTTCCGACTCTCTCAAAATCTGTTGCACGTCCTCGGGAAGCAAGGAAACGTCCCCCACGATACGAAGGCGAACGCCTCGGGCGCAAACCCGTCCCATATACTCCTTGAAATGGTTACGGATCAGGTTAAACAACCCTTCAAGCTCCTCTTTCGGGCGGCGCAAATTTTCCGTGGATAATGCATACACGGTCATATACTCCACACCCAAGTCAAAAGCGTGCTCCATAAGCCCAATCATGCGCTCCATACCGTTTTTATGCCCGACAGAGCGAGGCAAAAGCCGTTTTTTCGCCCAACGTCCGTTGCCGTCCATAATCAGCGCAATGTGGAGGGGAATTTTTGTCTCCCCCGTTATTGTATTCTTGCCAATTCCCACAATAGACCTCAATCTATTAAACGGTCATAAGTTCTTTTTCTTTTGCGGAAATAATCGCTTCCAATTTGCTCATATATCCCGAAATCGACTTTTCAACGTCTGCTTCACAGCCGCTTGCCTCGTCCTCGGAAAGCTCTTTCGCCGTCTTTGCCTTTTTGATAACGTCCATCGCTTCACGGCGGTGATTACGAACGGAAACCTTTGCTTCTTCGCCCATCTTCTTCGCCTGTTTTACAAGCTCGCGACGGCGTTCTTCCGTCATATCGGGGAATACCAAACGAATTACGTTACCGTCATTGGAAGGGGTAAGCCCGATGTTGGACTGCAAAATCGCCTTTTCAACCGCCTTCAAAAGGGACTTATCCCAAAGGCTAATTTGCAAGCATTTCGCATCGAGTGCGGAAACGTTGCCAAGTTCGATAAGCTTGCTCATGCCGCCGTAAGCTTCCACTTCCAAGCGGTCAAGAATACGGGGATTTGCTCTACCCGTACGGATTGCGCCGTAATCTCTGTCAAGCGCATTGATAGAGTTTTCGCATTTTTCTTCCAATTCTAACATCATTTCTTCAATCTTTTCGTTGTCAATCATAGTTATTCTCCTTGATTATTTTACTAATATAAATAGAGCCACGTTGCGCACCTTCCGTCAAGAACGCACTAGCCTTGCTAGAAAATGTAGTTCCTCTACGTCGCAACGCACATTTTACACTTTAATGATCGTACCCAAAGGCTCGCCGCAAACCGCTCTCACAAGCGAGTTTTCTTCGTTCAAACCGAATGCAAGGGTGGGAACGTTGTTTTCCATACACATCGTTGCCGCCGTGAAGTCGATAACCTTCAAATCGCGGTTGATGATGTCCGCATAGCGGAGTTCGTCGTATTTCTTTGCGTACGGATTGGTTTTGGGATCGGAATCGTAGATACCGTCTACGTTCTTCGCCATAAGCAGCACGTCTGCGCCGATTTCGCACGCACGAAGCGCCGCCGCCGTATCCGTCGAGCAGTAAGGATGCCCCGTACCACAAGCGAAAATAACGATTCTGCCCATTTCGAAATGGCGAAGCGCCTTTCTCATAATGAGCGGCTCTGCCAAAGAGATCATATTCAGCGCAGTCTGTACGCGAACGGGAACGCCGCGCTGCTCGATTGCGTCCATCATCGCAAGCGAATTCATAACCGTTGCGAGCATACCCATTTGATCCGCTGTCGAGCGATCCATCTTCGTGCCTTGACGGCCACGCCAAAAGTTGCCGCCGCCGATAACAAGCCCTACCTGCACACCCATATTATGAATGGCAACGATTTGATCTACAACAGGCTCGATTACCTCGTGATTGAGCCCAAATTTTTGGTCGCCTGCAAGGGCTTCGCCCGAAAGTTTCAAAAGCACTCTTTTGTATTTTGGCTGCATGACTTGGTTTTTCCTCCTTGTAAAAAGCCGTATTACGCTATTTTATCCATTATAACATATTTTTCCCAATAAATCTATACTTTTGCAAAAAAAGTCGTGAAAATCGTGAAAAATTTTTCGACAAAAAAGCAGGGTTTTAACCCTGCTTTCTTTCACCTGCAAAAATTGTGATAACTTTCTTCTTTTTTTGTAAAGCATACGCTTGCGCCGTAGCCGCACCACCCCACGAATACCGAACGCCCGATAGGATAAAATCGGCTTTATCCACCATTTTTTCGTTGGTTTTGAGTATTGCAAGCCGCGGCGGAACGCGGTCTTCAAGCAAATACACACTATCCGTATATTTTTTCGGCAAACCGTACTCGTCCTTTTTAGGCATATAGGAGTAAACCAAGGTATTTTTGACGTGTGGATATGTTGCGCGCAGTTCCCCCACGATATCGGAGCAAATCCCATCGAACGCCCCACGCCCACCCGAATAAAACTGCGTTACCTTATATTTTTCGATGAGTTCGACGATAATAGCTTTGATGCGTTCTCTATATTCTTGATATCCGTACTGCCTATGCCCAAAAAAAGAACAAGATTTCATTTTTTATCTCCAAAATACTATATATACCAAATCGGGATATTTTATAGTATACCAAAGTGGTATACTTATGTCAAGAGCTTTGGGACGATAAGTTATGCGATTAAAATTATTACGGAAACAAAAGAATATTTCCCAATTAAAATTGGCGATGGATTTGGGAATGAATCAAAACAGTATTAGTCGATACGAAAACGGTGAACGAGAAGCGGATTACGCCACGTTAATACGTTTTGCGGATTATTTCAACGTATCCATCGATTATCTCTTGGAACGAACAGATAATCCTATAATGAATCAATAAAGCCTACCGTGAACGCGTACACGGTAGGCTCTTTTTTTGTTTTTGGACTTTTTCGCCTACGGCGATTGACCGCTTTGCGGTGAGAACGCAAAACTGCGTTTTGCTTCGTTGGGGTTATAAATAGCGCAACTTTCGTTGCGAGAATGCCTTTCGGCATAAGGGCGCAAGCGGAGCTTGCTTTGTTTGGGGCTATTTTTGTGGCTCTGCCACACCGCCAAAGGCTTTGCCTTTGGATTCCACGAGAAACTGAGTTTCTCGACTTCCTGCCATTTGGATGCGCAGCTTACAAAAAAACCGCGTGGACGTTCCACGCGGTTTTATTTTTTCTTGCGATAATTAGTTCTTCATTGCTGCAACTTGCTTTGCAACTTCTTCGCTCAAATCTTCGCTCTTCTTTTCAAGGCCTTCGCCCATTACAAAGAATGCAAATTTAGCAATAGAGGTGTTGCCTTCCTTCAAAAGATCTGCGATCTTCTTGGAATCATCTTTAATGAAAGCTTGTTCAACAAGACAGTTTTCTTCATAGAATTTCTTAATTCTACCCATAACCATCTTTTCAGCAATCGCTTCAGGCTTGCCTTCGTTCATTGCTTGTTGCTTCAATACCTTCTTTTCGTTTTCGATAACGTCAGCGGATACTTCGTCCTTCGTAAGGTATGCAGGCTTCGTGAATGCGATTTGAAGAGTTACGTCGTGCGCAACTGCCTTTGCAGCTTCCGTAGCTTCGCCGTTCATGTCAAGCATAACGCCGAGCTTACCGCCAAGGTGAATATAGTTTTCAAGGAAACCGTTGGATTCGTAACGAACAAATCTTCTAACAGCAATCTTTTCGCCGATAACAGCGATCTTGCCCTTCAAGTATTCTTCAACCGTGCCGTTTTCTGCAGTATTGCAAGCAAGCAATGCTTCTACGTCAGCAGGGTTGCATTTAACAACAACCTTTGCGCATTCGTTTGCGATTTCAAGGAATTGAGGGTTCTTTGCAACGAAGTCGGATTCACAGTTGAGTTCGATAAGAACGCCAACGTTGCCTTCTACGTAGCAAGCAACGATACCTTCCGCTGCGATACGGGAAGCCTTCTTGTCAGCTTTTGCGATACCTCTTTCACGAAGAAGTTCAGCCGCCTTGTTCATATCGCCGTCTGCGTCGATAAGAGCCTTTTTGCAGTCCATAACGCCTGCGCCCGTCTTTTCGCGGAGCGCCATTACGTCTTTAGCCGAAATTGCCATAATTATTTTCTCCTTTATTCTTTTATTTGAGTAACGGGCGATATTGCTCGCCCGTTATGTGTGTTACGCGTTTTCTTCTTCTGCTGCAACAACTTCTTCGATGTCTGCAGGAGCTGCTTCTTCAGCAACGGGAGCCGCTGCTACAAGAGCTTCTTCGCCTTGGTTTGCTTCGATAACTGCGTTAGCAATTACGGAAGAGATAAGCTTGATTGCGCGGATTGCGTCGTCGTTACCAGGGATAACGTAATCGATTTCATCGGGATCGCAGTTCGTGTCGGTGATTGCTACGATCTTGATGCCAAGCTTCTTCGCTTCTTTGATTGCGATGTCTTCGTTGTGGGGGTCAACCACGAACATAACGCCGGGCATAGACTTCATCGTCTTGATACCGCCAAGGTTCGCCTGCAACTTTTCCATTTCCTTCTTGAGAAGAATAACTTCTTTCTTGGGAAGGTTTTCAAAGTCGCCGTTTGCTTCCATAGCTTCAAGCTTTTCAAGGTATTCTACACGGCTTCTCATCGTCTTAAAGTTGGTCAAGCAACCGCCAAGCCAACGGTTGTTAACGTAGTACATACCGCAACGTTCTGCTTCTTCTTTGATTGCGTCTTGCGCTTGCTTCTTCGTACCAACGAAAAGAACGCTCTTGCCTTCTTTTACGCTT
This sequence comes from Clostridia bacterium, assembly GCA_017505465.1. Lineage (GTDB taxonomy): Bacteria > Bacillota > Clostridia > Christensenellales > Borkfalkiaceae > Scatosoma. Next base: position 99,996 of record JAFVPE010000033.1, read on the forward strand.
TCGCATACGAAAGAATACGCTTCTTCAACCAAGTTTGCCGTAAGTTGCAAGTCGATGATGTGAATGTCGTTTCTTGCCGCGAAGATGTACTTCTTCATCTTGGGGTTCCACTTTCTGGTTTGGTGACCGAAGTGAACGCCTGCTTCTAAGAGCTGCTTCATAGTGATAACTGCCATAATTCAAACCTCCGTTTTTCCTCCCCGCCATGTGTTGGCTCGTAATGACGTCCGCATTGAAAGATTTTACGGACACGGATTACGCACAATGAGCGAGTGTGAATTTTCAGCCTTTCTATTTTACCACAAAGCGACACCCAACGCAACTTATTTTACTTGCTTTTTTAGGATTTTTTTGGATTTTTTATAAAAATCGCCCGAACGGCAAAAACCGTTCGGGCAAGCTTTCTTCTTTTATACGCTTTTTACATATCTAAGGACATTGCTTCGTCGCTGTCCTCGAAATCTTCGTACTGATGGCAGAATTCCGCGAATACTTCGTCGAGCAAATCGGGATCTTCAATCGGCATAAGCATCGCTTCGTCGCCCTCGCCCTGCAATGCGAAAATAATCACTTCGTCCTCTTCTTCTTCCGATTCGGGCTCTGCTTTTTGGAAAATGCAGTACATATTTTTCTTGTATTCGATGGTAGCGATATGATAGAGCTTTTCTACCGTACCGTCGTCTGCTTCTACTTCGAAAATATGGTCTTCTTCGTCGTAAATTTCGTCTTTGATTTCTTCACTCATGGCTTGTTCCTCCGCCTTTTTATTTTTCATTTTTTCTCTTGCAAGATAGCTTTCAAGAATGTACGAAGCCGCAATCGAATCGATGGTCTTTTTGCGGTCCTCACGCTTGATGCCGCCCATAATTTGCGTTTCGCGCGCTTGCAACGTAGTAAAACGCTCGTCCTCCAAAACGATGGGCAAATCGGTTTTGGTGCGCAAGACTTCTATAAACTCTTGCGTCTTGACCGTTTGAATGCTCTCCGTTCCGTCAAAATTGTAGGGAATGCCGCAAACGATCACGCCCACCCCCCTATCCTTTGCGATTTTTGCAATCGCTTCGACGTCCGCCGTGTAGTTTTTCGTGCGTACGTACGTTTCGCAGGGCATTGCGTATTCGTTGAACGGATCGGAAATCGCCACGCCAATCCTTTTGCTGCCTATATCAAAGGCTATTGCTCTCTTGCCAATCATACGTTTATTATACCACAAAAAAGGCGTTCCGTCTATACATTTGAAAGATTTTTTTGATTTTTTCCGTATTTATTCCCGATTTTTTCACATAGTAAGAATAAGCCGCCCTTTATAGACGGCTGTGAGGAGGTATCTTATGGAAAAATTCACAATCGGTTTGGTCATCGGTTGCGTAGGCGGCGCTCTCATCACCGCCAATAGCTATAAAATGCGTATGCTCGTACGTAAAACGCAAGAAGAAGTGCAAGCCAAGCTCGACCAAATGATGGATGAAAAAATCAAAGCGATGGAAGCCATGACGGAAGAAATGAAGGAAGAAACCGCAATGAAAATCCAAACCGTGAAACCGAAAACCGTCCGCAAAACGGCAAAGACGGAAAAAACAGAAAAACAGTCTTAACGGAAACGCTCGCCGCGCAATACCTTGCGCGGCGAGCTCCCTTTTACTTGTTATCAAGTCTTTCTTTTAATGCGGCGTTTTCCGCGCGGAGACGTTCGTTTTCCGTCTTTAACGATTGCGCAAGGCGATCGTACAAGGCGTTGATTTCATTTTCCAAGCGACGACGAAGAAAATCGCTGTCAGGCAAAGCCTTGCGTTCCTTGCGCTCCCCCTTTTGCAACACCCGCTCCGCTTCTTCCTTCAAGCCCAACGCCTTTGCGATTTCCGCAATCCGTTCAGGCTGCTTTTTTAAAGTGTTGCGGTATTTGTTTTGTAAACGAAGCATCAACTTATTGTCCCCTTCGGACAGGTTGCAAATCGCCCGACGGACGGATACTCCTTTACTCTTTTCCATAAGGATACTGCGAAGCGCCGCGTCCGTTTCTTCTTCCGTAAATTCACGGATTTTCTCTACGGAAAGCGCCGAGCCGTCCAAAAGTCTTGTAATCCGCTCATCCGACTTTTCATTTTTCATCAATGAATAATAGTAATTGCGCACGCTTCCTTTTGCGCGTCCGTGCTTCATACCGTAGCTCTCGAAAAGATAAGTAAGCGTTTTCCCTCGGCTTTTCCCTTCCTTGATATAATCGACAAGGCTTTTCGCCTCTTCTTCCGTGTAACCGTTGATTTTGTTCATAATATGTCCTCCGAATTTGAACTTCGAAGAAATTATTTACTTATTTTTTCCTTTTTATACTTTTCTTTTGTGAAAAAGAATAAAATGGAGTATGAAAATTTATTTTTTAGCTTCTCAGCCCTGCGCCTTAAAAATAGGCGGTACTTTTTTCGGTATGGTAAACGATTTCGAACGGTTTGCCGAGTTTTCCTTAAAAGACAATCTTTTTGTGGAATTCATCCCCGAAAACGCCCTGCCCATATGCTTCTTTTTAAACGAGAGCATCCGTTTTTCGCCCCCCGCAAACTGCGACGTTTACCTGCTCAAAGACGGTATCGCCATTTACGCGCGTGCGTTTACGCCTACCGACCTTGCCCTGCGTCCCATTGCGCAAAAGCGCTTTGACGAGCTGCTTGTCACCGTCTTTCAACAAGGGTATCTACAACTATCCATACAAACGCCCGATCACTTTTTCAACGCAACCCTGCCCCCCTCGTTTTCCGTGTGCGAGATATTTTTACACGGCGGTTTAATCTTTTTAAAAAGTCCTTTACAGCTTACCGTATTTACCAAAACGGGCAAGCAACTCTTCTTGGAACGGGTGCTTTCTTGGTCAGCGGACGATAAGGAGCTCCGTGCCGTGCTCCCCCTTTCCGACGCACGCAATCGCGTGGCGGACTGCACTTGGGAGCTTTGCGAAACGGAGTGCAAATGCACCAATTTTATCCTTCGCCAATCCGCAGAAAATGTGGCAGAACCGCCCCCCGATCTACTCGCCTACGCCTTCTTTGAAAGCTTGCTAATTGGGGCGGATCCCACCGAATTTCTCTCAAACGAGTTAATACCTGACACGGATAAGATCTCTTCGTTTTTGGGCGATTTTGAGTCGGTAATACCAACGGATACGCTCAACGTATGCGGACTTATCAAACGCAAAAGCGAAAATTTATTTGAAGTCGTTTATTACCGCACCGAAATACAAAACGGCAAGATTACGGACGTCAAAAGAATATAAAAACGCCGCGCTTTTCAAGCGCGGCGTTCCTTTTTTGCTTATTAATATTTGGTTACCTTTACCGATTTAATTACAATAGCGGTTTGGGGAACTTTATAGGACACGGAAACGGTTTCATCGATCACGTTATCGTGTTCGCTAACGTTTACGCTTACCGATTTAACGAAGCTTTCGTCTTCGTCGCCGTAATTCTTTTCCGCGTATTCCTTAATCGCTTCCTGCAAATCCTTCAAATCGTCCTTGCTATCCTTATCCAACATCGCAAAGGTTGCATACGCCTTGTTTACCGTATTGGAGTTAGAAAGATTGATATAGAACATCGAGGTTGCGCAGTTGTATCTATATTCTCTGCCCGAAACAGCGCCGTCGTCGCTATCCGCACGAAGCGCATATACTCTTGCCGACGTATCGAAGGTATGATAATACATCGAAAGCGAACCAAAGCTTTCCTTTACGGGATTGTTCTTTACTTGGAAATCGTTGTTTTGGAATTCGCCGTAAAGGGTGTAGGTGGGTATCGTCTTTTCCCTATCCATCCATACGCTATGAGGATATTTCTTCGTCTTTTCCGCAAATGCGAAATAGTCCTTATAAACAAGGCCATCGTCGTCATCTTCGTCGGTAGCCGCCGAATATGCGCCCGTATAAAGTTTGCTGTCTTCTACGTAATTATGCACGCAAAGCTCGTTATAGTAGCCGTTTTCCGCAAGCCAAATGAAATGGTTGACCGTGTTGGGCGCAACCTTTCTATACAACTTATATTCAAGCTTATAGGTTTCACCAGCGAACTCTATTTTCATTTCCACTTCGGGGTGGTTGGTTTCGCAAGCAGTCATCGTACCCATACAAGCCACAACGCTCGTTACCGCCAATGCGCCGCACAAAATCTTTTTCATCGTCTTTTTAAACATACTTTTATCTCCGTATTTGCATACTCTTACGCATAATATTATAGATTTTATTTTGAAATTCGTCAAGTAGTTTTTAGATATTTTTTCCGTTTTTTACGCCTTTTACACAAAAGCTGCAGAAAAAACAAAAAACCGCCCTTTAAAAGAGCGGTTATTTGCGTTAATATAATTGAGACCAAAAGCCATCGCCGATTGGATAGGTCGTTTCGCCAGAGTCGGGAATCCCCAACATCTCATACATCCAAGCCTCCCATTCGGCCATAACACCGGTAAGACTTAAAACGATTAATGTGACGTTTAATACGATTCCCAATACACCGACGACAATCGCCGCTATCGCAAAGCCCTTGCCTTTCCCTGTTTCCTTGGATTTCTTCAAGCCCACAATGCCGAGCACAAGCCCTGCGATACCCATCGCTACGCCCAAATATTCCCAAACGATCACGCTTGCCATCGACAAAATAAAGCCCACGACGGCAAATACGTTGATTTTATTTTTTTGACGGGGTTGCGCTTGCGGTTGAGGCGGCGCATAATAAGCTTGTTGCGCTTGCGGACGGGGCGGCACGTAGCCCGTTTGTTGGCTGCATACAGGGCAAAACGCCGAATCTGCGGGGATTTTACAGCCGCACATACGGCAAATCATGGAAGGCCCTTCTCCGTGCACGTCTTTTACGGGGACTCTCAACAAATCTTCATCTCTTATAAACGGATCATCGTCCTCCACTACCGTATTTTGAGCTCCTGCATCTTCAAGCAGTCCGTCATCTACTACGGGAGTATTTTCCGTTTCCGAAGGTGCTTCAACCTTCTCTTCCGCCTTCGTTTCTTCTTTTAAACGATATCCACAACGCACACAGAATACGTCTTCATCCATAACTTCTTTGCCGCAATTCGGACAATACATAGTTTGTGCCTCCAAAAAATTAGGTTACCGCATCATTATACTTCATTATATGAGATTTGTCAAGAGTGTATAATAAAAAAACGGCTTATCCGTGTGGATAAACCGTTTTTATTCGTCAAAAACTTATTTAAGTTCAGCGGTAGCGCCAGCTTCCTTAAGTTTTGCAACGAGCGCTTCAGCGTCAGCCTTGGGAGCGTTTTCTTTGATAACGCCCATAGCTTCAACTGCTTTCTTAGCATCAGCAAGACCAAGGCCGGTAGCTTCCTTAACAACCTTGATAACTGCGATCTTGTTAGCGCCGATGTCCTTAAGAACAACGTCGAATTCCGTCTTTTCTTCTACTGCGGGAGCTGCTTCTGCTGCGCCTGCTGCGGGAGCTGCTGCAACTGCTGCGCTTACGCCAAATTCTGCTTCAAGTGCTTTAACGAGTTCGTTCAATTCAAGAACGGTCATAGCTTTTACTTCTTCAATGAGTTTCTGTACATCCATGATTTTTTAATCCTCCGATTTTTAATAATGATTTTTTTAAGTGATGTTTAGTAGTAATTAGTTGCTTTCTTTTGCTTTTGCAATTTGATCCAAAACGCCAACGAACTTGGACAAAGAAGATTGGAAGCAGCCGAGCATCTTCGCGATGAGCACTTCTTTCGAAGGGATTGCGGAGAGAGCTTTAACGCCTTCCTTATCAAGATACTTCTGTTCTACGTATGCGCTCTTGGGAACAATTTTTTCTGCAAGGGCAGGGTTAGCTTTGGTTTCTTTCGCGAATACTGCCGCGCCGCTCGTTTCGTCAGAGCAGAAAACCGTAGCCGTGGTACCGTTGAGGTCTGCGTCGAAATCGGTGATACCGAGTTCGTTCAAAGCACGGCGAACAAGCGTGTTCTTGTAAACCTTATATTCGCAGTTTACTTCCTTGAACTTTCTTCTAAGAGACGTTACTTCAAGAACGGTAAGTTTGTTATAATCTGCAAATACGATGGACTTGCTTGCTTGTACCTTCGCTTTGATTTCTTCAACGATGAGTTGTTTAGATTCTACATTAGCCATTAGTTACCTCCTTTAAGCGTTGCCGCCTGACATAAAAAAATACCTTATACCGCACGGCATAAGGACACTACAATTCTTACAAGTATTCCCTAACCTCGGCGAGCGGTTTCCCATCAAACCTTTCGGTGCTCACTTTCTGCGGTTGATTTTTACTATGTTATTATAACATCTTCCCCAAAGGCAGTCAACTGTTTTTGACCGCCTTTGAAGAAATATTTTTGTTTTTATACTACCTTTTTATCAAAAGCGTATTTTGATTAAAGCTTGGGAAGAACTTTAACGCCGGGGCCCATCGTGGAAGCAAGCGTTACGCTCTTAAGGTATTGACCTTTCGCTGCTGCGGGCTTCGCTTTGATGATAGCGTCCATAAGTGCGGTGTAGTTTTCAACAAGCTTTTCTTTGCCGAAGCTCTTCTTGCCGATGGGGCAGTGAATGATAGCCGTTTTGTCAAGTCTGTATTCAACTTTACCTGCTTTAACTTCAGCGATTGCTCTTTCAACGTCCATCGTAACCGTACCGGACTTAGGGTTAGGCATCAAGCCTTTGGGACCGAGTACACGACCGATACGACCTACCATACCCATCATGTCGGGGGTGGTGATCATTACGTCGAAATCGAACCAGCTTTCGTTTTGGATTTTTGCGATGAGTTCTTCTGCGCCTACGTAATCTGCGCCAGCTGCTGCAGCTGCGTCAGCCTTAGCACCCTTTGCGATAACGAGAACTCTCTTCGTCTTACCGGTACCGTGGGGCAATACGAGTACGCCACGTACCTGTTGGTCAGCTTGACGGGGGTCAACACCCAAACGAACGTGCAATTCGATCGTTTCGTCAAACTTAGCTTTTGCGGTATCAAGCAAAACGGAAACTGCTTCGTTTGCTTCGTACTGCTTGGAGAGGTCAAATGCTTTTACGCTGTCTTGATATTTCTTACCGTGTTTCATTTTTCCACCTCCTATTATTCTTCTACCGTAACGCCCATGGAGCGTGCGGTACCTGCAACCATGCTCATTGCGCTTTCAAGCGACGTGCAGTTCAAATCAGGCATCTTCGTCTTAGCGATTTCTTCTACCTGTGCTTTCGTCAACTTACCAACTTTTACGGAGTTGGGCTTCGCGCTTGCCGTATCCAAACCAAGAGCTTTCTTGATAAGAACGGGTGCGGGAGGGGTCTTCAAAATGAACGTGAAGGAACGGTCTTGATAGATCGTTACAACAACGGGGATGATGAGACCGGGTTTGTCTGCCGTTTTTGCGTTGAATTCCTTCGTAAAGCCGGGCAAGTTGATACCGAAGGGACCAAGGGTGGAACCTACGGGAGGAGCCGGAGTAGCTTTACCAGCGGGAAGTTGCAATTTTACGACTGCTGTAATCTTCTTTGCCATAAAAATTTATCTCCTTTGTGGTTTTCGCAAGACGCCTTGAAAAGTATTTGACGTCTCTCCCACATAATTAACAGGTTTTAAGAGGTATTATTCCTCTTCTTTGATTTCAGGGATTGCCCCATCCACCTTTTCGATCTGCACGAATTCCACTTCTACGTCCGTTTCTCTGCCGAACATCGTTGTGGAAATCATAGCCTTTTGCGCGCTAGGCGTGATCGACTTAATCGTACCGAAGAAGCCCTTCAAAGGCCCGTCGATAATTTGTACGGAATCCCCTACCTTGAACTCGTTTTCGTCGATAAGACGTTCTTCGAGCTTCATCTTGCGGATTTCATCGGGCTTCATAGGAATAGGACGGCCTTGAGGACCGCAGAAACCCGTTACGCCACGCGTACTCGTAACGTAATACCAAATTTGGTTCGTATAAATCATCTTAATGAAAACGTAGCAAGGAAGAAGCTTTCTTTCTACTACTTTAAGCTTGCCGTTCTTTTCTTCAACGACCTGCTCCGTAGGGATTTTCAAATCGACGATATAGTCGCCAAGGTTATTATTTTCGATCAGCTTTTCCAAGCTGTCTTTAACCATCGCTTCATACCCGGAATAGGTATGCAGAATATACCATTTAGGTTCTTCGTTCATCGGCATACTGTGCGTACCTCCGAATTAAGCGCCAAGGCCAAAGAACGTGAATTTGCCCGTGGTCAATAAGCTCAAAATCCCCGTCAAGCCGCCTTCAATCAAGGTTACGACTACAAGGAAAGCTGCGACGATAACGAGAACGACGCCCGTCGTCTTTAATACCGTCGTGAACTTGGGCCAAGATACTCTCTTAAGCTCAGAGAAGGTTTCTTTGATCTTTGCTCCTGCGCGACGAAACCAATTCGGTTTCTTGTTCTTTGTTTTAGTTGCGTTTGCCATGCTTTACCTCTTTATGCGCATTGAAGGCTTGCGCCTTCAATGATGCGCGAAAATGGATTATTTGGATTCTTTGTGTTCGGTATGCTTCTTGCAGAAAGGGCAGTACTTGGAAAGAACCAATCTATCGGGATCGTTCTTTTTATTCTTAATACTGTCGTAGTTTCTATGCTTGCATTCCGTGCATTCAAACGTGATTTTCGCTCTAGCGGTTTTAACTGCCATAATAAAAACTCCATACAAAAAATTACACCCCTCATTGGGTGCGTGAAATTAGTTTAACACACTTTTGAGGGGTTGTCAATCTTTTTTGAATGATTTTCAAACTTTTTTTATAAAATTATTTTTAAGCGCTTTTCTTTTTATTCTTCTTGAACGGAAATTAAAAATTTTTTACCTCCAGGCAAGCAAAATGCAAAACCACCTTCCCTCTTTTCCGTAAATCCAATGATATTGTTTCTTAAAAATTCCACCAGCAAAGTAGTCATTTCTTCCGCCATAGCAGCGTTTTTTTCTTTTGTTTCATTCATAACCTTAAAATCCTTTTTTATTTTTTTAGATCGCGCGCTTGATCTTTACAGTAATATTATAAAACTCAATCCGCTATAAAATCAAGTATTTTTATAGCAAATTGAGGAAAATATATTGTAGAAAGTAGTCTATGTTTGTAGTTTTTTGTCGAAACTCTTTTGTTTTATGTTGAGAGGTATTTATGTTTGATACAGTTACGTTTACCGATAGATTAGCCGAGCAAATGACTTCGTACGGTTACGATGCTAAAATACTAGCAGAAAAAATCGGGGTTTCAGTGTCTACTATTTATAATTTTCTTAAAGGTCGCTATACACAACCCAGCACAAATATTTTCTTAAATTTGATTGAGCATTTCAATTGCTCGGCAGATTATATGCTTGGGCTAGTAGAATTTCCTGAAAACGCCTCTTATTTTCCTCCCCTGCGCTCTTATGGAAAACGTCTTCGAGAGCTTTTAAAATCACGTCAATTAACCCAAAAAGCATTTATAGAACAAATGAAAGTATCCTCCAATCTCGTTTACAGATGGTTATCTGACGAAACCGTACCAACGATTGAATACTTGATAAAGATTGCCAATTTCTTTGAAATTACCGTAGACGCATTGATTGAGAGAACTAAATAAAAACGCCCCCTCGCAGAGAAAACTGCGAGGGGTTTTGTTTTAGGTAAATTGACCGCTTTTGCGGTATTAACGCAAACAATAGCTTGCTTTATTAAGGCTTCTTTTCGTGAGTTCTACTCTTTATAAACCGTATTCTTCTGCAAGCTTTTTGAAAAGCGGTAACGCTTTTTCAATACGTTCGGTTTGCACACAGTACGCAATGCGTACCCAACCTTTATACCCGAAATCCGCACCGTTCACAAGCAACAATTCGTATTTCTTCGCTCTCTCACAAAAAGCCGCGGCGTCCGGCTCTGCCGCCTTCAAGAATAAATAAAACGCGCCGTCGGGATAGATACACGTGAAACCGCAATCCGTCAAACCCTTATACAATAAGTCGCGGTTGCGCTTGTACACGCTCAAATCGGACGTCATGCCGTCGCACTCCGCCGCCATTCTTTGGAACAATGTGGGCGCGCAAACGTAGCCCAATGCTCGCCCTGCGCCGCATACCGCCGCGTACACCGCCCTTGCGTTTTCCGCCTGCGGATTTACCGCCACGTAGCCGATTCTTTCCCCCGGCGTGGACAGCGACTTCGAGTAGGAATAGCACACAATCGTGTTCTTATAGTACGCCATAGGGCAAGGTACAACCGTTTCCTTGTCGTACACCAATTCTCTGTACGGCTCGTCGGAAATAAGGTAGATAGGCTTGCCGTATTCCGCCGATTTACGAGCCAATACTTCGGCAAGCTTTTGCATCGTTTCCACACCGTAAACCGCACCCGACGGATTGTTCGGGGAATTTATCAAAAGTCCCTTCACATTAGGATTCATCGCCCTTTCAAGCGCATTAAAATCGGGTTGCATATTGCTTTCATTGGAAGGCAATACAATAAGCTTAGCGCCCGACGTTTCCACAAATACCTTATATTCGGGGAAATACGGCGCAAAGACGATAAACTCGTCCCCTGCGTTTGCAAGCGCGCTAAACGTAATCGTCAAAGACGCCGCCGCGCCGCAGGTCATATACAAATCGTCGCCCGACAGTTCCACGCCAAAGCGTTTCGTGTAATTCGCCGCAATCTTATCGCGTACCCCTTTATCCCCCTGTGCCGACGTGTAGCCGTGCAAAACGACGGGATCCGTTTCGCGCACAATACGGCAAATTGCCTCGTTCACCGCATTAGGAGCAGGTACGGACGGGTTCCCGATAGAAAAATCAAACACGTTTTCCGCACCGATTTCCGCACTGCGCTTTTTTGCATATTCAAAAATCTCTCGAATGGACGAGCGCTTGCTGCCAAGCTGATACATTCTCTCGTTATACATAGGCATTTCCTTCCTTTTGCATATAATACCCTTATATATAATAAGTATAGCACGCGCGCGTACGTTTGTCAATAGAAAACGGCTTGCCCTGTGGACAAGCCGTTCGTTTTATTTTCTTATATATCGCTTGCAGGAATCCGTCGTTTATTTTAACACGGGCCACTTCTCAAAGTGGGAACAGCTAGCGTTTGCCTGCTTTTCCATGTTTGTCCACCCACTACCGCGGCACATACATTTCCCCCTTGTAGAATAGCTTTCTACCTTTACCCATTCGCCAAAGCGATTGGTTTCACGAGCCCCCATCCAATAGGCGCACGTCGCGCATTGTTTCCAACTTGCGGGATATTGTTGTGACATAACCTTTCCTCCTCCCATATTTTATAACGTTATTATAACACAACTCGTGCAAACTGTCAATACGTCAAATACAAAAAACGGCTTGCCCTGTGGACAAGACGCACCGTTTTCTTTCATTAGACGTTTTTGCCAACCGCTTTGAGCGTTTCCATCTGCTCCTCATCGAATTTACCGTCGCGGTAAACCCCGATATCAATCGTCAAAACGCCGCCTGCTGTATTTACCTTCTTTACGTAATCGGCAAGATATGTAGCGTCTCTTATCGTCCCGAACGTTCCCCACTTTCCAAGCACACATCCGCCTACGCCAAGCGGTGCTAAAATATGCGCCTGCGCATTGCCGTAAAATCTTTGCTTGGGAATGGCGATAAAATCGTTTTGTTCGCCACAAAGAAAATCTTCGTACGAAAACCCTACGCTTATATCGTCAAGCAGTCCTGGATTCAACGCCACCAAGGCGTTGGCATTTCCCTTCTTGCAAGCCTTGTAATAAAGCTCCAACAATTCGTCGGTATACTTGAACCAATCCTTATAGCAACCGTCAATCCACCAACCCTTGATTTTATCGCCGTACCGAAGAGCGTATTCTTCCAAAACGCTCGCCCACTTTTCTACAAAAGCTCTTGTTACGCCGACGTCCCTCGGCTCAGTAAAGCCAAATTTCTTACCCTCTTCCACGTTTTTATAAGGACCGTCGCCCGTAAAATACAAGAACAAATCAATATCATACTTTGATAAAGACTGATACAAATCCTCTATCAAATCTCTCGTGCTGCACGCTTCGCCCGGCTTCGTTCCTGCTATTTTATCAAACGTCGCATTAGGCGCAAGCATATACTTCGTGCCCTGCATCACGGTGATGACGTAATACCCTGCCCCCATTTCGTGCAAATTCTTTGCCAAAATTTCAGTGTCAAATTCACTTACAAGCGTATTCCAATCCGTTTGCTTTCCATAGCTGTTTTTGGCATTTGGATCGTTTTGAATAACCTGCAAAAAATGATTGAATACCCCCCACTTTTTGCCATAAAATCTATCCTGCGCCGCTCTTATATTATTTGTTTCCATATCGCTTGCACGCTCCTTGAAAAGATCCCCTTCATTATAAAACATAAAGGGAGCTATGTCAATAGGCTTTTTCTCTTTTTCCCTTTGCCCTTTCTATGTTTTTGACAAAAAAACGGCTTGCCCGTAATGGACAAGCCGTTCTTATTTTCAGTTAGCCTTGCAATTAGTTGCGAGGGTTCTTAATGTTCGCTTGTACGGATATTGCGACCGTAGGGGCGATACAGCCCAGAAGGTTCCCCTTTTACAATCAATATATAACTTTTTCTCTATGCAATAACGATATTGAGTATGTTTCTATGGAAATATCCTTTGACTGTACCTTTTTCATATAACGGAAGGGTACTACTTTTTTTTCTCCCTTTAACATAGAAAATCCATTGTCCTCAAAAATTGCCTCACCCTCTAATTCCACTGCATGAACATACTCTTTTGCCGTTAAAATAACTTCGCCGTTTTCTACGCAATATTCCACAGCATTTTCAACTTTTTCTATTTCTAAATCGCCGTGTTTATAAAATGCCCGACAGTCATTTAAAGACGATTTTAATTCCGCTATCAACACCTCGTCCTTTTCTAAACAAATAGACAATTGTTGTGCGACATTTTCGTTCGCCGAACAAGTTATACTAAATCCGTCCAACCGCTTCATATCATTGCTACTCACCTTGAAAAATTCCACTTCGCACGCGCAATCAATCAGCGCGTCGTTGGAAATACCGAGCGTATATTTCCCGTTTTCATAGTCAAGCGAGCATAAAATCGGCTTTGCGCAACGCTTAAAGGAATAATAGCCAAGCTTAGGTTTATTGAAATAATCAATCAGCGCCCAGCCCGACGCTGCCGTCCAGCAATCGTTGAGCATCCAAAAAACTAGCCCCGAACAAAACCACTTTTCTCTGCGCGCCTGTTCCATAATGACACGCAACCATTCGTATTCAAAATACTTAAACTTAAAATATCTATCCTGCGGATTTTTAAACGTACCTAAAACCTTTTCGGTGAAATGGAGCATATAACCCATCAATTCCTGCTTCAAGCCAGGATTCCCCTTACTGTGATACAACCACATATCCATATCCTCAGCAAAAATCTCCTCGTCTGTCATAAATTTCCGCAGGGATGAAAGGGAAACCGCACCAAAAATGGGCTCTTCCGCAACGAAACGCGCACGGTATTTTTTTAATTCCTCTTTATAATCAACTAATTTTTCGTTATCTTCTATATACGAGAATAACCGTACTAAAAACTGCGTATTGTGCGTCGTGCCCACCGTATTCGATGCAAATCTATTCCCACCGTACGGACTGGACGGAAATAATCTGCGCATTCTGTCCAAACGTTCTACAATCGGTTTTAATCCCTTTTCATACGCCGTTTTTCCCGTGTAATCTTCCGCTTCGGGATAGCCGTTTACAGCATTCTCGTTATCGCCGCTATACCAAACCAAGCAAGGCTGATTTCGCATAAGCAAACAAGCGTATTCCGCCTCTTTTTGTAAATGCGATAAAAACCACTCTTCTTTTTCAGGATAATGACCGCAAGCCATTAAAAAGTCTTGCGTAACCAAAATTCCCAAACGGCTACATTCGTCGTAAAAGTGCTTACACTCAAACGCGCCGCCTCCCCATACACGCAACATATTCAAGCCCATTTTCACGGAAAGTTCTAAAATTTCCGTGATTTTTTCTTGCAAGAAGCCTTGCATATTGTAAGGTTGGCAGGGTACCCAGTTTGCGCCCTTGCACATGATCTTTACGTTATTGACAACCAGCGTAAACGAGGAAAAGTCTTCGTTAAAATCATAATTAGGATTTTTGATTTGTAAGCATTTTTGATAGCTTTCGCTACCTTTTTCGTCAAGCGTTTCCACAATTTCTACGATACGAACACCGAATTTCTCCTCTCGTAATATAAAGTCGCCGTCCTTTATACGCAAAAGATATAACGGCTGTTCCCCATATCCTGCGGGATACCATAATTCCGCGTTTTCTATGCAAGCGCAAATTGCACAAACCCCGTTGTTTACACCGACCGTTTCTTTATATACCAGTTCTCCGTTTTTTGATAAAATTTCAAAATTTATCGCACGTTGAACATCCTTTTCAAATTCCGTTTCTATCTTTACAAACGCCTTGTCTTCTTTTACACTTTCGGTAAAAATATAGGTATTTTTAACTATTATCTCTTCGTTGTCATAACAAATAAGATTTGTTTCACCGATTCCACAAGCAACGAAACGTGCTACCCAGTCCCAACCGTAAGTGCATTGTTGACGACGAGTATTCAACCTTTCCGTGGTAAAATGTCCCACTCTTTTAGGCATGCCTTCCACCCTCGTAATCGGAGAAAACAGACGAATTTCCAGCGTGTTTTTCCCTTTGATAAGTTTTTCGGAAACAGGAAAACTATGTGCCATATTCCCATTTTCCATACGCGCTAAAAATGTTCCGTTTATATAGATTTCCGCATAGGTGTCTATACGTTCAAAGCGTAAAAAGGCGTTATCTAAAATTTCCTCTAATACAAATTCGCGCGTGTAAACCCAATCGCAGGTTTCATACGGTAACACCAAATCAGCGTTCTTGCCCACGAGCAAATCTTCCGGCAAATAGCCGTTTGCGATTAAATCAGTAATCGTGCAGCCAGGAACAGTTGCATTGAAATCAAACTTTCCAACGCAACAGCCTTTCCAACTACCATTTAAAGATATATTTCTTTTCATATCTATTTTCGTTGCAATCGTCACTCTTGAAATGGATATTGTAGTACGATTAGATATAACATTACAAAGTATCCCTCTCAAGTATTATTCATTTTTTTGACGATTAAAAAACTCCTTATTGTAAAAATAGAATGTAGTATATTTATTATACTTCTTTTTTTGCAATAAAGTCAATACATTTCAAAATCTCTATCAAGAAAAGACCACTTTTGTAATACATCTTTTGCATATTTATACTATATCATGAATACAAAAAAATACGCTTTTAACTGTCGAAAAAAGACGCATTTTTTGTCAAATTCTCATTTTTAGCAAAAATCAACGGGCAGCTCGCTTTCGCGAACTGCCCGTTTTTGAGTGTTTTTACATCATTTTTAGCTTATTTCGTCGCCCTCGGATGTCGTATATTCGCTTGCGCTGCAGCCAATCTTGCGATGGGAACGCGGTAAGGCGAGCAGGAAACGTAGGAAAGACCGATTTCGTGGCAGAATTCGATGGACGAAGGATCGCCGCCGTGTTCGCCGCAGATACCAAGGTGCATGTTGGGACGAACTACTTTACCGCCGTCAACTGCCATCTTCATAAGCTTACCAACGCCCGTCGTATCCAATCTTGCGAAAGGATCGGATTCGTAAATCTTGTTTGCATAGTATGCAGGCAAGAACTTACCAGCGTCGTCACGCGAGAAGCCGAATGCCATCTGCGTAAGGTCGTTCGTACCGAAGCAGAAGAATTCTGCTTCTTTTGCGATTTCTTCAGCCGTCAAGCACGCTCTGGGAATTTCGATCATCGTACCAACTTCGTACTTAAGAGCGATACCGCTTGCTGCGATAACTTCTTCCGCCGTCTTAACAACGATGTCCTTAACGAACTTGAATTCCTTCGTTTCGCCCGTAAGAGGGATCATGATTTCGGGAACAAGGTTCCAATCAGGATGCTTCTTCAATACGCTGATAGCCGCTTTGATAACCGCTTTCGTCTGCATAACTGCGATTTCGGGATAGGTTACGGTAAGACGGCAACCACGGTGACCCATCATGGGGTTGAATTCGTGAAGACCTTGAATGATTTCCTTGATTTGAGAAACCGTCTTGTTCTGTGCGTTTGCAAGAAGTTCGATTTCATATTCGCTCGTAGGAACGAATTCGTGAAGAGGAGGATCAAGGAAACGGATGGTTACGGGGTAACCGCCGAGCGCTTCGAACAAACCTTCGAAGTCAGCCTGTTGCATAGGTTCAATCTTTGCAAGCGCCGTTTCTCTTTCTTCAACGGTGTCGGAGCAGATCATTTCACGGAATGCGCCGATTCTCGAAGGATCGAAGAACATGTGTTCCGTACGGCAAAGACCGATACCCTGCGCGCCGAAAGCAACTGCTTGCTTTGCATCTTCAGGGCTATCTGCGTTCGTTCTAATACCGAGAGCCTTGAACTTGTCTGCAAGTTCCATAATGCGTCCGAAGTAACCGGAGTTAGGATCTGCAGGAACGGTCTTAATCAAACCGTCGTAGATGTTACCCGTAGAACCGTCAAGGGAAATTTCGTCCCCTTCGCGGAAGATCTTACCAGCAAGTTCGAAGTACTTTTCTTCTTCGTGCATCTTGATGTCGCCGCAACCGGAAACGCAGCACGTACCCATACCACGAGCAACAACAGCTGCGTGAGAGGTCATACCGCCACGAACGGTAAGGATACCTTGCGAGTATTTCATACCTTCGATGTCTTCAGGGGAGGTTTCCAAACGAACGAGAATTACGTTTTCGCCCTTCTTGCCTTCGATAACTGCATCTTCAGCCGTGAATACGATCTTACCTGCAGCTGCGCCGGGGGAAGCTGCAAGACCTTTACCGATAACGTTGTTCTTGTCAGCAGCCTTCAACGCTTTTACGTCGAATTGAGGGTGAAGAAGCATATCGAGGCTCTTCGCGTCGATTTGCATAACAGCTTCTTGTTCGGTGATCATGCCTTCGTCGATAAGGTCGCAAGCGATCTTGATAGCAGCCGCTGCCGTTCTCTTACCGTTACGGGTTTGAAGCATGTAAAGCTTTCTGTCTTGAATGGTGAATTCCATATCCTGCATATCACGGTAGTGATTTTCAAGGATATTGCAAACTTTAAGGAATTGTTCGTAAACTTCGGGGAATACTTCCTTCATTTGTGCGATGGGCATCGGGGTACGAACACCAGCAACAACGTCTTCACCTTGTGCATTGGTCAAGAATTCGCCCATAAGGCCCTTTTCACCCGTTGCAGGGTCACGCGTGAACGCAACGCCCGTACCGGAGGTTTCGCCCATGTTACCAAACGCCATCATCTGTACGTTAACTGCGGTACCCCAGCTGTAAGGGATATCGTGGTCCATACGGTAAATGTTCGCACGGGGGTTGTCCCAAGAACGGAATACCGCCTTAACAGCTTCGAAGAGCTGTTCTTTCGGATCGGTGGGGAAATCCTTACCAATCTTTGCCTTGTATTCAGCCTTGAATTGGCTTGCAAGCGTCTTAAGGTCTTCAGCCGTAAGATCTACGTCCTGCGTAACGCCCTTTGCTTCCTTCATTTCGTCGATGAGCTTTTCAAAGTACTTCTTACCAACTTCCATTACAACGTCCGAGAACATTTGAATGAAACGACGGTAGCAGTCCCAAGCCCAACGGGGGTTACCCGACTTCGCAGCAAGCGTTTCAACTACTTCTTCGTTAAGACCAAGGTTCAAAATGGTGTCCATCATACCGGGCATGGATGCGCGAGCACCAGAACGAACGGATACAAGCAAAGGATTTTCCTTGTCGCCGAACTTCATACCGCAGATGTTTTCCATCTTTTCGACGTATTCCATGATTTCTGCCTGAATGTCAGGGTTGATTTGTCTGCCGTCTTCATAGTATTGGGTGCAAGCTTCCGTGGAAATCGTGAAGCCTTGAGGTACGGGAAGACCGATGTTGGTCATTTCCGCAAGGTTTGCGCCCTTACCACCGAGGATATTACGCATTTGAGCGTTGCCTTCGGTAAAGAGATAGCAATACTTTTTAGCCATAGTGTTTATTTCCTCCAAAAATGATTTTTTTCTAATTTAAAGGCTTATAACCGCAAAAAAGCTCGCGCCCAACCAATTTTTTACGTTTTTGGGCGTGAAAAAAACACCTTTTGCAATTAGCCATACTCCATTTTAATATAATTTGTCAGAAATATCAAGCCTTTCACGGCGACTTTTTGGATTTTTTTCAAAAAACTATAAAAATTTTTCGCAATGCGCTACGCGCGCATGTATAACGTGCGCACATTTATATTAAATATCGAAAAAGCAAGGGCTCACCCTTGCCTTTCTATTTTTAGAAAAATGCTTATGACCGTTTTCTTCTTCCGCAAAGCATATTCCTGCGCGGTAGCCGCTCCGCCCCACGAATACCGAACGCCCGACAAAATAAAGTCGGACTTGTCTATCATTCGTTCATTCGTTTTGAGTATTGCAAGCCTCTGCGGAACACGATTTTCCAACAAATATACGCTGTCCGTGTATTTTTTGGGCAAACCGTATTCGTCCTTTTGAGGAATATAGGAATATACCAACGTATTTTTGACGTGCGGATATTTTGCGAGCAGTTCTCCCACAATATCAGAGCAAATACCGTCGAACGTCCCGCGCCCACCCGAATAAAACTGCCTCACCTCATATTTTTCAATGAGTTCGACCATAATATCCTTGATACGTTCCCTATACTCATTATAATCGTACTGTCTATGCCCAAAAAAAGAACACGCTTTCATTTTTACCCCATTATTGTACAAATATCTTGTACAATCAACAAAATTGTACAACTTTCTTGTATATTTGTCAATAGATATGAAAACGAAAATTGCTGAAAACATAAAATTTTATCGCAAGCAGCTAGGTTTAACACAAGAACAGCTTGCTGCGCATTTACACGGAAAGAAAAGCTTGATTTCTAACTATGAAAACGGATACAGCACGCCCGATATTCATACGTTGTGTAAATTGGCTATTATTTTCGACGTAACATTGGACGAGCTTGTGGAATACGAAAAAGAATAATAAAGATTAAAACCTACCGTGAACGCATACACGGTAGGCTTCTTTATTATTATACGTTCTCACAACGATAAAAATAAAAGAGCCGCGCGGCGATTTTCGCCGCGCGGCTTCCTTTATTCTTCAATTTTCTCTTTTTTTGTCTTAAAGGCTTGTCGAACACTGCTTGCCGCCAACGAAATTGCGCTAAACACAAGCACTAGAATCGGCATCGCCAAATTATATACCATTGTTTTTTCTCCAACAGCGTCAGACGTGATTGCTTGCGCGTTCATAAACAGAACAATGCACATTGCAAGCCCAACGGCATTCAACACAGAAAATAATATATTCCAAAACAATGCGGATTTACTCTCCTCTCCTGTCGAAAGTGCCGTTTCCGCAAGTGCAATAATACCGAAAACAATCGCCCCCAGTGAAACAAACTGCCATATAATACCGCTTACAAACACGCTGTTCAAATGATTCGCATATTTGATAACGTCATCCCCTGCCATCTCTTCTAGCATCGAAAGTATATATACACCTGTCGTGGGAGACATTCCAACGCCAATAACATTCGACTCAATGTCAAGTTTATAAGAGAAATGCACATATGTAGCCAAAATCAGCCCCGCAATTCCAAATAAAACGCCGCAGATAATACCAATGTTCTTTTTACGCGTTTCAACATCTTTCCATTTTTTACCGTGGGAAATAAGTTTTGCTACAAACCACAGCATTCCAAACACGCAAACGAGCACAAGTCCTGCCACCGTCGCTTTGGAGAACTGCGTCCTTCCAACAATCTCTACACCTGATACATCTCCTTCCACATACACATAACTCATCGAAAACAATAAAAAACATCCGCAAACAAAGCTTAAAAGAGAAGCTATTGCCCACTTTTCACCCGTTTTTTCCGATTTCTTCATGAGATAGCGCACGGTGTTGACAGTAGCTGGAATAAAAAAGATAACCGAGCAAAGGATAGTCGCAGCCGCTATAATCGTACCCAAAATCGCATAAATATATTCATACGCTGTTAACATCCCCTCACATTCAAGCCCTTTGAGCCCCTCAACGGCTTCTTCCAAATCCTTATACACATCCCCGAAGAAATAGTAAATGGATATACTTTTACCGCCATTTATCATTTCAGTGCTTATGGAGCTCGTCGCTTCAATCTCCGCACCAAAACCAATTAAAAAGACAAAAATCAAAGCGAATAAAGCTGCCATTATCGCAAGTCCGCTCGTGACGTAACCGAACACTTTATTCCATATGTCTTGGCTTGTGGTTTTGTCGCCACCTTTCTTGAGCGCATTGCTTGTTTTAACGGTCACGGCTTGTTTTGCAGGAGTACCGCATTGCACGCAGAAATTCCCTTTGTACTCCATTCCGCAAATCGAGCAAACCTGTTTACCGTCTATGCGCGTACCACAATAAGCGCAATATGCATATTGTTCATTATTAGGTTGAGAACAAGAAGGACAAATAATTCTCCCATCTATACGAGAACCACAATTTCCGCAATATACAGCACCCTCTTCTTGCGTATCAAACCCACACCGTTTACATACCATAACACCTTTCTCCTTTTTTACATTATTTTACTACTATACGCACATTTTGTCAATGACAATTCTGTTTTTCGATAAAATTTCCTTATTTTTATTATATAGACAATTTTCGTCTATGTCAACCGATTTAGATTGTTTTTGTCTATAATAATTTAATAAGGAAGGTGGTGATTATGAAAATAGAGTTTTCAGAAAGGCTAAAACTGCTACGTCAAGAAATGGATTTAACGCAAGCCAAGCTTGCCGACGTCCTTGATACCACCCAAAGAAAAGTATCCTATTGGGAATCGGGTAAGATTGAACCCGACCTTTGCTCCTTGTGGAAACTCGCCGATTTTTTCGACGTTTCCGTGGATTATTTATTAGGTAGAAAAGACGTATAAAACCGCCCGTTGTATGGGCGGTTTTATATTAAGCTTTTTCGTGCTACGTGTAAAAGAGCCGCGCGGCGATTTTCGCCGCGCGGCTTCCTAATTATTAATACATATTAAAGAATGCTTTGGGACCCGAAAGGAGTTTTTCATCTAAAATCCATTCGTTCCCACGCTTGATAACGCCAAATTCGCATTCCTTTGCGGCTTCATACAAATCCTTGCCGTCGTAGCCGATGATTTTGTCTGACATCGTTTCCAAAATACGCTTTGCGTCGGGCGTAAATCTCGACGTCGTGACGAAAATACCACGCGAATGCTGTTTCCCGTCCTTCGCTTGTTTACAAGCGCAAGCGCCGATAAACTGCTGCAACAGCGTTTCGCCGACAACCCACAATCTTTCATCCCCCTTGTCGGGATCCCAATTCTTTGCCTGCACGTAAATGGTTTCTTTGAAACCAAACTTGTCCGTAAGATCGATTTCCCCGTCGATACCGCCGTCACGGTCACCGCCGCTAATACGCATCGATTCTAATCGTCTGCCGTTTTTCATCGAATATCTTTCAAGCAAATACACCGCATAATACTCGAAATAGTCGCCGCCGAGCGTGCGCATACGTTTCAAAAAGCCTTCGCAAAGTCGCTCGTCCGCCGTCAACGGCTTATTTTCCACTTTACGTACGTTTTTCGCCTTCACGGGAGCCGCTTTTTGTTCTTTTTTGGGCGTTTCCGCTTTGGGAGCAGGTACGCTCGGTGCTTTTTGTTCTGCCTTGGGTGTAACCGCAGGTTTTTGTTCCGCTTTGAGTGTGGGAGCAACGGGCGTTTTTTGTTCCGTTTTGGGCGCAGGCGCAGTAGCAGGCTTCGCTTCCGCTTTTACTTCCGCTTTCGGCTCGATTTTCGTCGACTGCTTTGCTCCAAACAAAAAGCTCATATCCATCACGACGTTTTTCTTCGCAATTTCCGCTTTTTCTTTAATCGCAGGCGGATTTTTTATTTCCGTCTTTTCATCCACTTTCGCCGTTTTCTCTACGGGTTTTTCTTCCGTCTTTTGCTCGATTTTTACTTCTTCAACAGGCTTTTTCTCTTCTTGCGCTGCCGTTTCAGCCTTTTCTTCCGTTTTAGGCTCTTCCGCTTTTTTTGCCTTAGTGCGCGCGGACTTTTTAACGGATTTTTCTTCCTTTACTTCTTCCGCTTTTACCGTTTCGGATTTTGGCTCTTCCGTCTTTTTCGCTTTGGCACTCGCCTTTTTTTTGACGGGCTTTTCCTCTTCCGCCTTCGGCGTTTCCGCCGCAGTTTCTGCTGCTTTCGCTTTGCTCTTTTTCGTCGGTTTTTTCGTCGGTTTTTCTTCCGTTTCGGCAGGCTTTTCTGCTTCTACGGCTTCCGTCTTTTTTGCTTTGGCTTTCGCCGTTTTCTTGGTGGTTTTCGTTTCCGCTTCCGCCGCGGCTTCCACC
The DNA here is from genome assembly GCA_017505465.1 of Clostridia bacterium. Classification (GTDB taxonomy): domain Bacteria; phylum Bacillota; class Clostridia; order Christensenellales; family Borkfalkiaceae; genus Scatosoma. Next base: position 122,473 of record JAFVPE010000033.1, read on the forward strand.
GCTTTCGGGGTGGGTTCGGGCATCGGTAAACGTGCTTTCAACGCATACATGCCCCCGTCGTAGATAACGTCGCTCTCTTTTTTCATGATATCGAGAACGGAGCCAACTCTTCCCTTGACGTCGTTTACGTTGTCCGTCTCTTCGCCGCCGAAACGCTCGGTGTACAATTTTGCCGTTTCTTCAATAAGTTCGTTATGCTTGTACGGCTTTACCGCAAGCAATTCTCTAATGAGTTTTTTGGTTGCGTCCTTTTTTTCCGCGCGAGTCGCAACCGCAGGTACTTCCGCCTGCTTTTTCGTTGTCCTTGCCATAATTCTATGTCCTTGTTAAATTTCGGTTAACCAAAGCAATATAATCCGAACCAGCCCAAAAGCCGTCTTTTTAGCGCTTTTCGGCTTGTCGTCATCATAATACTTCGGTATAATTTCTTCCTTCGCACCAAAAATCATCTAAAAATCCAAACTTTTGGGTGCGAAGC
>JAFVPE010000034.1 GCA_017505465.1 Clostridia bacterium
CTAATACCTTAACAGGAAGTCGAGAAACTCAGTTTCTCGCGGAGAGCAAAGGCAGAGCCTTTGACGGGTGTGGGCAGAGCCCACAAAAGAAGCCCCAACATAAGCAAGCTTCGCTTGCGCTCCTATGCCGCAAGGCATAAACGCAACGTAAGTTGCGCCATAGAGCCCTAACATAAGCAAGTTTTGCTTGCGCTCCTATGCCGCAAGGCATAAACGCAACGTAAGTTGCGCCATAGAGTCCTAACATAAGCAAGCTTTGCTTGCGCTCCTATGCCGCAAGGCATAAACGCAACGTAAGTTGCGCCATAGAGCCCCAACGTAAGCAAGCTTCGCTTGCGCTATTACCGCGAAGCGGTTGATGCCGATAGGCACAAAAGGAAAGAAAATGGAAGTAGAATCCGCCGAATACGTGAAAAACTTAATGCTTCCGTTTTTGGAAAAGGGCTTCACCTTTGAATACACCTACCAAAAAGGGGGCGACAGTAGCTGTGTGTACATCTACCGTTTCCATAAAGGCAGAAGCTATTTCGACGTGCGCGAGGTGTCGGGCGGCAAAGAGATAAACTTTGTCGTTTCCGTCAACGGTTCGTTTTTCTTCCCACCGCTCAACATTCTTTATAAGCAGGACTATCAAGCGTTCAAGCGGAAACACTTTTTCCGTAAAGCCACCGTCAATGAAAGACGGGAGCTGATTGCAAGCATTCTTGTCAAAGAGCTTGCCAAAAACAAACCCGATTTTTTCGGTATCAAATTATAAAAGAAAGCCCGAGCGGTTACATAGTTCCGCTTGGGCTTATTTTTTTATAAAAGGAGTATTGACGGAGCTTTAAAAGTATGATAAACTATTAAGCATAAAACAAAAATGTCGCAAAGGAGTAAAGATATGCGAAAAATCTTCAAAGCAATTTTAACAAGCATATTATGTTTTGGTTTGCTCTTTTCTGCTTTTGCTTGCGAAAATGGCAGTGGATTTAACGGTAATTCTACAACAGGAAACAGTCAAGAAAGTCCATCGACGGAAAGCGACGGCGATTCTACGGGTGGCGAATTGAATGAAGAATACGTTAGTATCGGCGCATTTTATACTTTAGAAGAAGCCTATGAAAACGATTGGCTTTCGCAATCAGATTTATTAAATATCGCTTTTTATTATCAAGGAAGTGAAAATGAGGATTTTCAACCCACGCCAAAAGATCCTGAAGCTTTAAGCAAGGAGCAAATTCTGGAAATAAAAAAGACGTATTTATGCGACGTTTTAAAAATATCGGACGGAGACGTGGAAAAAATAAATCTTTATAAGTATTATGGGACGTACAACGGTATGATTGCGGTTGGCGTGACGGATACGTATTATCTCTATGATATAATAGTGAATCCTGAATATGAAATTGGGGGCGTTGTTTTTTATAACTTTTGTAGTTCCGATATAAGGCTGTGGTGGGCGAAAGATGTGTTAGCAGGCGAGGATAACGTAGAATATAAGAAAGGGAATTTTTATTCTTTTGAAGAAGCCTATAATCAAGGACGCATAACACGAGAAGATATTATGCACGTATGCTATTACGCGTTCGGTAAAGTATACGAAGGGGAAAAAGGTATTGCTGAAAAGGATTTGCGAGAAATAGAATTCCAACCGACGGTGGAATTAGGGAGTTTGAGCGAAAACGTTTTGGCGGATATTAAGCAAAACTATTACGAAGAAAACAAGAGTGAATTTTATGACGGAAACGGGAATAAATTGGGCGGCGTTGAAAATTTGCAGATTGATTTTTTCGGTAAGTACGGTGCGGCATACGTGGTTTCCGTAAACTGTGATTTATGGGAGTACAATTGCTCGGTATGGGTTGAGTCCATAGACGGAATTGCTTGGATAGAAGGTGGAGCAGCATTTTTAGTATTTCAGCACGCAGAATAAATATGCATACAAAGAGCCCGACGGCAAAATGCCGTCGGGCTTCGTTTTTCGTATAGACCGTGCGAGTAAAACTCGCAGGGCTCTTATTTTTTCAATTCTAAGGTGCGCTTATATGCCGCGGTAACTGCGGAAGAAGTGATCTTGTCGAATTCTGCGCTTTCCAAGGCTTTGATGCCCTCAATCGTCGTGCCGCCGGGAGAGCAAACGTTTTTGATAAGTGTTTGCGGATCGCCGTACGTTTCCAACATTTTCGCCGCACCGATCATCGTTTGCGTGGCGTAGCTAAACGCCTTTTCTTCGGGAACGCCGCACTCGACTGCGCCTTTGACGAGCGCATGTGCAAACGCATACACAAAGGCAGGGCCGCACCCCGAAAGGGCGCTGCCTGCGTCGATTAAAGACTCGGGAATCTTGTCGAATTTGCCTGCCTTGGCAAATGCCGAAAGGAACGCCGTTTCCGCGCTTTCGTCCACGTCCGCAAGGGAGTAGAGAATCATGCCTTCGCCGACCATAGCAGGGGTGTTGGGCATAATGCGAATGACGGGCAAGTCCGCACCGATATAGGAGCGGATTGCGTCAATCGACAAGCCTGCCGCCATGGTAATGACGGTGCAGTCTTTGCGTTCACGCAAAACGTCCGCAAAATTTGCGATGGCAGATTGCATTACCTGCGGTTTTACTGCAAGTACGATAAACTGCGCATTTTGTGCAATATCTTGCGCCGTTGTGCCGACTACGCCGCATTCCTTTTCAAATTTTTCTACTTTCGATTGGTCGAAATCGCAAACGGCGATACTCTTTCCGTCCACCGACTTTGCGCAAGCGGCTACGAGTGCGCCGCCCATATTTCCGCAACCGATAAATCCAAGCGTATATTTCATAGTATGCTCCTTATCGCACCTGTCCGTTGCCTTTGACAACGTATTTGTAAGAGCAAAGCTCTTCCAAGCCCATAGGGCCGCGCGCGTGCAGTTTTTGCGTGGAAATGCCGATTTCGCAGCCTTTCCCGAATTCGCCGCCGTCGGTAAATCTCGTCGAAGCGTTGATATACACCGCCGCACTATCCACGCAAAGGGCGAATTTGTCGCAAGCCGTTTCGTCCTCGCTCACGATGCAGTCGCTGTGCTTTGTGGAATGCTTTGCAATATGCGAAATCGCTTCATCCACGTCCGAAACCACCTTCACGGCGAGAATATAATCCAAAAATTCGGTGTCGAAATCCCTTTCGCTTGCTCGTTTCACGTCAAACGCACGAAGAATTTCAAACGCCTTTTCGTCGCAACGCAGTTCCACGGGATTTTCCCTGTTCACACAAAGCCGCTCGTAAAGCAGGGGCAGAAAATCCTTCGCAACGTCCTTTTGTACGAGGCAAACCTCTTCAGCGTTGCACACGGAAGGGCGGGAAGTTTTGGCGTTGTCGATAATATGGAGCGCTTTTGTAAAATCCGCTTTTTTGTCTACGTATACGTGACAAATACCCGTTCCCGTTTGAATGCAGGGTACTTTTGCATTTTCCACGCAAGCTTTAATCAAGCCTGCGCCGCCGCGGGGGATAAGCGCATCCACCAAGCCGACAGCCGTCATAAGCTCGGTTGCGCTTTGTCGAGATGTATCTTCCACCATATTGATGAAATCGGGGTTTAAACCCATTTCCGCCAAGGCGTTTCGCATAATTTCGATTAAAGCGAAGGAAGAATGGAATGCGTCTTTGCCCCCACGAAGCACGCAAACGTTGCCGCTCTTAAAGCAAAGTGCGCCTGCGTCCGAAGTAACGTTGGGGCGGCTTTCGTAAATGATGCCAATCACGCCGAGGGGGACTCTTTTTTTCGTTACGGAAAGTCCGTTAGGCAACACGTTGGTTTCCAAAACCGTGCCGATAGGGTCGGGGAGAGCCGCTACTTTGCGAATACCTTCCGCCATGCCTTGAATGCGTTTTTCGTTCAAACGAAGTCGGTCTATCATAACGTCGCTCAAAACGCCTTTGGCGTTTTCTACGTCCGTTGCATTCGCTTGCAAAATCTTGTCCATATTCTCTTCCAAGGCGTCCGCAATGCGCAGGAGCGCCTTGTTTTTCGTATTTTTATCTAAAACGGAAAGGGCGGTTGCCGCGCCTTTTGCCGCTTGTAAAATTTCTTGCGTCGATTTCATATTATCACCTCGCAAAGAATCTCGTGTAGCCGTTGGGCTTACCGTCTACGATTTCGTAGAGCTTTTCGGGGGCGTTGCCGTTGGCAATTACCATATCCACCCCTGCGTCGGTACAAATTTTTGCCGCCGAAAGCTTGGTTTTCATGCCGCCCGTGCCAAGCGCCGAGCCCTCGCCCCCTGCGAGGGAGAACAAGTTTTCGGGCATACCGTGTACGCATTCAATGAGTTTTGCACTTGCGTTTTTATGCGGATCGTCGGAGTATAAACCGTCCACGTCGGATAAAATGACGAGGATATCGGCATTTACGCTCACCGCCACCAAAGCGGAAAGGGTATCGTTGTCGCCGACCTTGATTTCTTCCGTTGCAATCGTATCGTTTTCATTGATGACGGGCAATGCGCCAAGCTCCAAAAGCCGTTTCATCGTGTTATTGAAGTTTTCGTGTCTATCCTCGGCGGTAAAGTCCGAGCCCGTCAAAAGGATTTGCGCCACGGTGTGTCCGTACTCGGTAAACGCTTTATCGTAGGTGTACATAAGCTCGCATTGACCGACTGCAGCCGCCGCTTGCTTGGTGGGGATATCCTTCGGCTTTTCGGACAAGCCAAGCTTGCCTACGCCCATGCCGATAGCGCCCGACGATACGAGAATCACTTCGTGTCCTGCATTTTTTAAATCGGACAAAACCTTGCAAAGCTCGTCCGTGCGTTTGATATTCAATTTTCCCGTTTCGTGCGCAAGAGTGGATGTACCCACTTTAATAACGATTCTCATAACGGATTATTCCTTTTCTTGATTTTATATATCAAATCAAACTATTTTTTCGATTATACATTATAGTATAACGAAAGAAAAGGGGTTTGTCAAGCGCGCGCCCGTATGAAAGAACAAAAAAGAGCGCAAAATAAGGAAGAAATCAACTATTTTGCGGTGATTCGGCTTGCAAACGCGCCATATATTCGGCGATAAGGGAGCAATCCCGACGGTTTTTCTCGTTGAGAACGCGGAAATCGCGCAGGCGCAGCGGTTGTTCCTTTTTCTCGCCGTTTTTGGTGGTGAACAGACCGTAAAGAGGTCTGCCGCGCCCCGTGTAGGAGTAGGTGAGCGTACCCAAGCTACCGCTTGGAAAACCGCAGTCGCGGTGGGTGTTATTGACAAGGACGATGAGATCGAATTCCTCGGCAAGTCGGTTGTCTAAATATTTATTTTTTTCCATATTTTTCATTCTCTCCCAAAAAGTAATTTGTGCAAAAAAAGCGTTATTTTTCTCGTCGAAAAAAAGATATTTTCAGCGAAGAGGGGGATAGTATAACACGGAAAAAAGATTTGTCAACAAGGTACTGCCACTTTTTTGGGAAATTTCGGAAAAATTTTCTCTCAAACTGTTTACAAGCGGTATTTTTTATGATATAATAATGATGGCGCACAAGGCGCACTATGCGCAAGGAACGCCGATAAAATTAGGTAAAAATATATTTTCAAAGGAGACATATTATGACTAACAACAAGAAAGTTCTTCAATTCGTTGCAGACGTTGAAGCGTTCGCACAACCCGACAAAGTGGTTTGGATTGACGGCAGCGACGCACAACGCGACGCTTTGAGAGAAGAAGCTTGCGCTACGGGCGAAATGATTAAGCTCAACCAAGAGAAATTGCCCGGCTGCTACTATCACAGAACGGCGGAAAACGACGTTGCTCGTGTAGAAGACAGAACGTTCATTTGCTGTGAAAACGAAGAGGACGCGCTTCCCCATTCCATCGTTAAATGGAAAGCACCCAAGGACGCTTATGCAATGGTTAATGAAATTGCAAAGGGCGCTTATAAGGGCAGAACGATGTACGTTATCCCTTATTCGATGGGCGTTGTAGGCTCGCCTTTCTCGAAAATCGGTATTGAAATTACCGACTCCATCTACGTTGTTCTCAACATGATGATCATGACGAGAGTTGGCAAAATGTGCCTTGATCAGCTTGGCGATAACGGCGACTTCGTTAAGGGTTTCCACGCAAAGTGCGACGTTAACCCCGAAAAGAGATATATCATGCATTTCCCCGAAGACAATACGATCATTTCCGTAAACTCTGCTTACGGCGGCAACGTATTGCTCGGTAAAAAGTGCTTCGCACTTCGTATTGCTACCAACCTTGGTAGAAAAGAAGGTTGGATGGCAGAACATATGCTTATCCTTGGCGTAAAGAGACCTCAAGACAGCGAAATGAAGTACGTTGCAGCTGCGTTCCCTTCCGCTTGCGGTAAGACGAACCTTGCAATGCTCATTCCTCCCAAGCAGTACCTTGACGCTGGCTACGAAGTACAATGCGTAGGCGACGACATCGCTTGGATCAGAGTTGGTGAGGACGGCAGACTTTGGGCTTGTAACCCCGAAAACGGTTTCTTCGGCGTTGCTCCCGGTACGAACGAAAAGTCCAACCCCAACGCTCTTGCTTCCACGATGCAAGGCACGATCTTCACGAACGTTGCTTTGAATCCTGCGGATAACACCGTTTGGTGGGAAAAGCTCACGAAGCAAGCGCCCGCAGAGCTTATCGATTGGACGGGTAAGCCTTGGACGCCCGACTGCGGCAGAAACGCGGCGCATCCTAACTCCCGTTTCACCGCTCCTGCAGAAAACTGCCCTTGCATTTCGCCTGCTTTCAACTCGAAAGAAGGTGTGCCTCTTTCCGCAATTATCTTCGGCGGCAGAAGAGCAACGACGACTCCGCTCGTATATCAATCGAGAGATTGGAACCACGGTACGTTTGTTGGTACGATTATGTCTTCCGAAACGACGGCAGCTGCTACGGGTGCAGTAGGCGTTCTTCGTCACGATCCCATGGCTATGAAGCCTTTCATGGGCTACTCCGTAGACCGTTATTTCCAACATTGGATCGATATGGGTGCGAAAGTTCCTGCTGAAAAGCAACCCAAGATCTTCAACGTTAACTGGTTCCGTCAGGACGAAAACGGCAACTTCATGTGGCCTGGTTTCGGCGACAATATGCGCGTACTTGATTGGATTCTTGACCGTTGCGAAGGCAAGGTTGACGCACAAGAAACGGCTATCGGTTACCTTCCTTATGCGAAAGATATCAACATCGAAAACTGCGATATCACGGCAGAAACGCTTGATAAGTTGCTCGTAGTGGATAAGGCTCGTTGGGCTGCAGAAGCGGAAGAAATCACCGCTTACTATGCAGAAAACTTCGGCGACAAGATGCCTAAGGAAATCATGGATAACCTTGCTATCTTGAAAGCAAACTGCGCAAAATAATTTGATGTAAACGCAAAAAGCGGAATACGTGCGTATTCCGCTTTTTCATTAGGAGCTATTATGAAAAAAGTACTTATTTTGTCGGGTAGTCCGAGAAAGGGTGGTAATTCGGATATTCTTTGCGATGAGTTTGCTAAAGGCGCAATAGAAGCAGGCAACGAAGTGGAAAAAATCTTCGTTTGCGAGAAGAAGATTTCCCCTTGTACGGGTTGTTATTATTGTAAAAACCATGGGGGCAGGTGCGTGTTCAACGACGATATGGCGGATATTTTGCAGAAGATTATCGACTGTAACGTACTCGTTTTGTCAAGTCCCGTGTATTTCTATTCCATTTGCGCACAGCTCAAAGCGGTCATCGATAGAACGGTGGCAAGATGGACGGAAATTGCCAATAAGGAGCTCTATTATATTGCAACGGCGGCGGAAGAAGATAGAGATACGCTCGATACTACGCTTGCGTGCTTTCACGGCTTTGCCCGTTGTATTGACGGCTATGAAGAAATGGGAACGTTATACGGCAAGGGCGTGTATGAAAAAGGGGACGTGTTGAATCGCCCCGAATTGACGCTCATCGCCTACGAAATGGGTTTGTCCGTACACGATTGATAGAAATAAATGAAAAAAGTTGCCGTTTTTTACGGCAACTTTTTTAATGCAATACTATCACGAATAATGGCGCGTATATGCGCAAGTTCTTCATCACTTAAGCCTTCCACTTGAATGGCTTTATTGGAGCTTAAACCCAATAGAACGTCGGTGGAAACAGAAAAAAAGCAAAAAGAGAAAAAGAAGAAAGAGCTTTCTTAAAAAGTAAAAGCCAATAAAACGATAACCGCCTCGGCGTCTTACGACGTCGAGGCGGTTACCTATATGATAAGGGGGAAAATGATGAGCTTTGTTATGTAGTCGGCTGTTCCACAACCGATTTACAAGTATATTTTAGCACGCAAAAATAGAAAAGTAAAGAAAATAATTTAAAATTTTTTAAATCATTAAAAAGTATGATATATACGCAAAAAATGTTAAAAATTCACATTTTCACAAAAATTCACATTATTTTTGTGAATTAAAGCAGGAAAATGAACACACCGACGTGCGTTCCTACGCCGATACCTGCCAAAAGATCGGAAGGATAATGCATACCAAGCGCAAATCTCGTATAGCCAAGCGCAAGGCTAAAAAGGAGCATTAAACTGCCGAGAATAGGATTATAGGGCAGGAAGGTCATGGCTATCGCCGTTGCGCAAGCCAAGTGCCGACTCGGGCAAGAATCGCCGTCACGCCCCGAACGCACGACAAGGGGAGTAATCCCTGCGCCATCTTTGGAATAGGGGCGGGGGCGGGAAATAGCAAGCCGAGCCGCAGAAACAACGGTGAGCGCAAGGACGGGTACGAAAAAAATGCGTGCGTAATCGCGAACGTCGAACTTGCCGAGAAAAATCCCGTACAGCCAAAGTCCCAAATACGCAACGAAAAAACCGTAGGTAAGTACACCGTTGGCGACTTTTAAGACGGTCTTTGCGCCCGAATGCGCATTGTAAAAACCCGCACTTTTGTTGTAAATTGCCTTATAATGATAGCTCATATAATTAGTATACCACAAATGCGAAAAAAAGTAAAGCTATATAAATAAGGCTTTGTCTGAACATACGGTTGATTTTTGACGGGAAAATACTGTGAAATACGGTGCATCGCGCTTGGGTACAGCCCACAGTGGGTATGCGCTCTTGCGCGCCGCTTGTCTTTCTTGTATTTATTCTTGTGAAAACGTGAAACGCGAGCGTTTCACTAATCAACCGTTTATTGTGATATAGCCATAAATAAAAGACTTTCGGAGGGGGATCCGAAAGTCTTTTTATTCTACCGAGCGATAAGCTTATGCTTTTTTCGCTTCGGCGATAATCTTGTCTACAAGCATAGGGGGAACGTCCTCGTAGGTAAGGAATTCCGATACGAATTTACCGCTGCCGCGCGTCAAGGAACGAAGTTCCATCGTGTACGTCTTGATTTCCGCAAGGGGAACTTCCGCCGTGATGATAGAGCGTTCGCCTTCCGTATCCGTACCCATAATGCGGCCACGACGTTTGTTGATGTCGCCCATTACGTCGCCAAGATAATCCGAAGGGATTGCAATCTTCAAGCTGTAAATGGGTTCGAGAAGAACGGGTTTCGCATTCTTCAAGCCTTCCTTAAACGCAATGGAAGCCGCCATCTTGAAGGAAAGTTCGTTGGAGTCAACGTCGTGATAGCTTCCGTCGTAAAGCACCGCTTTCAAGCCGGTAACGGGATAACCCGCAAGAGGACCTTCCGCCATACATTCGCGCAAGCCTTTTTCAACTGCGGGGAAGTAGTTCTTAGGAACTGCGCCGCCAACGACTTCTTCTTCGAATACAAATTCTTCTTCGCTAGGGGAGAAACGAATTTTAACGTGCCCGTATTGACCGTGACCGCCCGATTGTTTCTTGTGCTTGCCTTCCGCTTCCGCTTTGCCGCGGATCGTTTCACGGTATGCAATCTTCGGTTCGGAAAGCTTCAAATCAACGCCGTAGCGCGCTTTTACTTTCTTCGCAAGGAGTTCAAGCTGAATGTCGCCTTGACCGCCGATGATCATTTCGCCCGTTTCGGCATTCTTCTCAATAGAGAAGGTGTAGTCTTCTTCTTTAAGCTTCGCAAGCCCTGCAAATACCTTGTCTTCTTCGCCTTTCTTTTCTGCGGAAACGGACATAAGAAGGTTGGGCTTCGGGAAATAGATGGGGGAGAATTTCACCTTTGCATTGATGTCGCAAAGGGTATCGCCCGTGTTGGTGTTGTTGAGCTTGTTTACTGCGCCGATATCGCCTGCCGCAAGCTGATCAACCGCTTCCATCTTCTTGCCTTTAAGGACGTAGATTTGACCGATTCTTTCTTCCGTTTCGGTGTTGGGATTCCAAACGGTAGAGCCACTCTTCAAAACGCCGCGGAAGCTCTTAATATAGCTTAATTTACCCGAATAGGGGTCGATAACCGTCTTGAATACTTGCGCTGCGAAAGGAGCGTTGGCTTCGGTGTGCAAGGAATATACTTTGCCGGGGTTTTCGAGGTCTTCAACCATCGTATTGAGACGTTCACGAGCCAAAGGCATATAGGTAACGATTTCGTTCAAAAGGTTGATAACGCCGCGGTTTGTGAGCGCCGAGCCAGCCATTACGGGAATGGTGTTGACGGATGCGATACCGATACGGATACCTTGAATGGTTTCTTCACGGGTAAGATCGCCCGTTTCAAAATACTTGTCAAGCAATATTTCGTCGTTTTCCGCCGCCGTTTCCATAAGCTGCGCCTTCATTTCTTCCACTTGATCCTTCATATTTTCGGGAATGGGAATTTCCTGAGGACCGGTATCTTTGAAAAGGTAAGCGCGTTCTTGCAATGCGTTAATGCAACCCTGCATTTTGCCGCCTTCCATAATAGGAATTTGGATGGGAGCAAGCTTGCCCGAATATTTTGCTTTAAGAGCCGCAACCGTACCCATATAGTCCGCATTTTCTTTGTCCATACCGTTGATGAAGATGATGAGTGGTTTGCCGAGCTTCAAGCAGTAGTCAACAATCGCTTCCGCACCGATGGGAAGTACGCCGTTTGCGCCGATAACGAGAAGTGCGCCGCCTGCCGCGCGCAAGCCTTCGTTGCGTTCGCCTTCGAAATCGTAATAGCCGGGAAGGTCGAGTAAGTTCACCTTAACGTTCTTCCAATAGAGATGGGAACAGGACGTATAGATGGACATATTTTTTGCTTTTTCGAGATCGTCGAAGTCGGATACGGTGGTGCCGTCGGCAACCTTACCCATACGGTCGATCACGCCGCCATTGTAAAGCATAGCTTCTACCAACGTGGTTTTACCCTCGCCGCTATGCCCAACGACCGCAATGTTACGGATACTCTCGAAATTTGTGCTCATAATAAAAATCCCCCTTGTGTTGTATATGTATTTTTATCGGTCGGTGGAGCGTAAAAGGTGCGCTGTAACGTTCGACGTTCTCTCATCGCCGAAAAGCGATTCTTTTACAAAACCGATAATTGCAATCATTATATTATATTTTCTAACATTTTTCAAGGGGTTTTTGGAAAAAAGTTATCCATTTTGCAAAAATATTTCCTTTTCTTGGCTGAAAAGGGGCAAAAAAATCTCTCTTTCGCGAAGAAAGAGAGATTTTCACGGCTATGCAATTTTGTTATGGACCGGTAGAGCCCCAAACAACGGGTGCTTCCACGTCGCTTTGCCACCAACCCGAATCCCATCCGTCGGGTTTTTCTGCGGCGGCGCAATAGATGGTTGCGTTCCAATGAAGGAAGGTAAACGCACCGTAGCCCATTGTCGTAACCGACGCCGGGATTACTACGGTCTGCAATTCACTGCAATTCCCGAAGGCGTTGGCTCCGATACTTTCTACGGAGTTTCCTATGGTAAGGCTAGTTAACTTGTAGCAATAGCTGAAAGCGTCCTCACCAACATACTTCACCGAATCGGGGATGATCACTTGAGGCAAATTAAAGCAACGCGAGAAAGCTCTATCCCCGATAGTGACAACAGAGGCTCCTATCGTCACGCTCGTCAAGTTTTCACATTGGTAGAAGGCGTCCGCGCCGATGCTTGTCACGTGATCGCCTATCGTCACGCTTGTGAATTGATTGAATTTATAGAACAAGCCGTTGGGAATTTCCGTAACGGAATCGGGTACGGTCAATTCGGTGATGCGTTCGTTGTTCACGTACAAATTCTGCGCGAAGAACATAGGATTGGAATAATAAAAGTTAGGATAAAATTCGTCCACATCAAACGAGATGTTAAACCAATGCACCAAAGTGTCCACGTATACGTCTTTCAACGCGTAGCAACCCAAGAAGGCATCTACCCCGATGCTCGTGACGGACTTGGGAAGGTTTACGGACGCTATTTTCTCGCAATTTTTGAATGCGGATTCCCCAATCGTTTCAACGGTGTCGGGAATAACCATTTCCGTCAAGCCTTTACAACCTAGAAATGCCCTGCCGCCGATACTCGTAACTTTTGTCGGAATGTTAATTTCCGTCAAGCCGCTGCAACCGGACAAGAGGGAAGGGGAAATAGCGGTAAGCTTGCTAGGGAGTGTGATACTCGTCAAGCCGCTGCAACTTACGAACGCGCCGCCTTCGATAGTCGTAACGGATTCGGGAATCGTTACGCTCGTGAGCTGCGTTTTGCCATAGAAAGCGTAGGTGGAAATTGCTTTTACGGGCAAGCCTTCGTATTCGGACGGAATTATAATATCCGTGTCCGTGCAATCGCCAAGATCTTTTACTTTATAATAGGTTTCGTCGTCGCTAATCACATACTCCAAGCCTTCGCTGTATTTAGGTTTTTCGGGTTCTACGGGAGTTCCAGGCTCTTCGGGTTGTTCTGGAGTTACCGTGCCGCCCGAAGTGCTATCATCGGACGAGTCGCCGCCACTCGAAGTGTTATCATCGGACGAGTCGCCGCCACTCGAAGTGTTATCGTCGGATGAATCGCCACCGCCCGAAGTATTGTCGTCGGATGAATCGCCACCGCCCGAAGTGCTATCATCGGACGAGTCGCCGCCTGAAGTGCTATCATCGGACGAATCGCCGCCGCCCGAAGTGTTGTCGTCCGTCGAGCTATCACTAGAAGAACCGCCGTCGGACGTTTCATCGTCTACGCTATCGGACGAGCTTTCGTTGGTGATAGGGGGCTCGGACGAGCTATTGCCCGTCGAGGGGGTACTTCCGCAAGCGGAAAAACCGCAAACCGCACAAAGACAAAGGCTTGCTATCAAGGATAAAAGTAACTTGTTCTTTTTCATAAAAGACTCCTTTATCATAAAAATACAAAACGTCGTCCTAACGGATAAGACGAACGAGCTCAAAAGTTGCCTATTTGTGATTTCATTCTATCACTTTTTTCTTTTTCCGTCAAGGGGGTTAGCAAAAAAACTGTTGTATGCTTGACAAAATTTTTTCGCGCGTATATAATAAAGGGGAAGAAAGGCAAGGATGGGCTTATGGCGCGGATTTATCTCGACCATGCGGCAACGACGCCGCTTGACAATGGAATACTCGAAAAGATGTTGCCGTATTTTACGATGGAGTTCGGGAATGCGGACTCTCCGCACGCGACGGGAAGAAAGGCAATGAACGCCGTCGATTTCGCGCGAGATAACGTTGCGGAGCTTATCAATGCCAAGCCAAACGAAGTCTTTTTTACGTCGGGCGGTACGGAAGCGGATAATTGGGCGCTCCAAGGGGGTGCGTATGCGGCGAAAGAGAAAGGAAAGACGCATATTATCCTTTCTGCAATCGAGCATCACGCCGTGCTTGGGGCGGCGGAAAAGCTGCAAAGGGAAGGGTTCGACGTCACCTATTTACCCGTAAATGAAGGGGGCAGGGTTGAGTTGAACTCCTTAAAAGCCGCTTTGACGGAGCAAACGGGCTTGGTTGCCGTAATGGCGGCGAACAACGAAACGGGCGTATTGCAGCCCATTCAAGAGCTTGCGGAAATAGCGCATAGTGTGGGGGCGGTATTCTTTACCGACGGAGTGCAAGCGGCTCCGTATATGCCGATTGACGTCAAGGCTTGGGGCGTGGATATGTTGTCTATGTCGTCGCATAAATTTTACGGGCCGAAGGGCTGCGGCGTGCTGTATATTAAAAACGGCGTAAAGGTAAAGGGGCTTATCGTCGGCGGCGAGCAGGAAAGGGGCTTGCGCGGCGGTACGACCAACGTGCCTGCCGTTGTCGGTTTTTCGGCGGCATATCGAAAAGCAACGGCGGAAATGGCGGAAAACAATGAAAAAATTTGCGCTGTGAGGAAGGCGTTTTTGGAAGGAATTTCGGCGCTTAACGGGGTGCAAATCAACGGCGAAGGCTTGCCTGCGGTATTAAATCTGCGCATCAAAGGGGTAAACAACGTCGATCTCGTCTACAAAATGGACTTGGAAGGAGTGAGCATTGCGGCAGGCTCTGCCTGTGCGAGTGCTTCTATCAAGCCGAGCCACGTCTTGCTTGCTATGGGAATGAGTGAAGAGCAAGCAAAAGAATGCGTGCGCATTAGCTTTGGTAAAAACAATACGGAAGAGGAAGCTTACGAGGCGGCGAAAATCTTCGTTTCGGTTGTGGAAAAGCTTCGGAAAAATTAAAAAGGCTCTATCCCAACATACGGTTGATTTTTGACGGAAAAATACTGTGAAATACGGTGCGTCGCGCTCGGTTACAGACCACAGTGGGTATGCGCTCTCGCGCGCCGCTTGTCTTTCTTGTATTTATTCTCGTGAAAACGTGAAACGCGAGCGTTTCACTAATCAACCGTTTATTGTGACATAGCCATTAAAAAAAGATAAAAGAAAATCGCGGTAGTGGATACCGCGATTTTTTATTTGCCGTAAAGCTTGGAAGGCTTATTTCTTTTCTTCTTTCTTCTCTTCCGCAGGGGCGTTCGACATACCGACTACGCTGTCTACGGGTACGGAAAAGGCGATGCCTTGTCCTGCGCTATCCAAGCCGACTTCTTGATAGAGGGCGTGCAAAACGGCGTCCTTGATGTCGGTAGGGACGAGAATCATAACGATTTCCTTTTCGGGCTGAATGGTGATATGGAAGAAGGTTTCCGCTTCCTTGCCCGCCGTACCGCGTGCATTGATGACGGTACCGCCGCGTGCGCCGAGCTTTTTCGCCGCGTCCATAACGGCTTCGCTATAACCACTGTTTACGATACAGAAAATGGCTTCGTGATTGTATTTCATGGGAATATCTCCTTATTGTCTGTGATTGCTTAAAAAGCGGTAGATGGCAACGCCGATGACGCTCGACATAGGAATTGTAAACGCAATACCCTTGCCATCCTTAATCGAGTGGAACTTGTCTTCCAAATCTTGCATAATTTCCTGCGCTTTATCTTCGCGGATTACGCTAAAAATAACGCTCTTGTCCGAATCTTCAAGCCCGAGCATATAGAGCGTTTCGCTCTTTGCCGTGCCCTGCGCCAAAACGGCGGTTTGGAAATTCACTTCGTATGCCGTCAAGAAATCCATATAGAATTCCGTCTTGTTTCGATTGACGACGGTCACGAGAATTTTCAGCTTGCGGAATCCGTCGTTTACGGGAGTGGAGTTCTTTTCCACGGGCTTTTTCGTTTTTTGATTTTTCTTTGTTACAGCCATAGAAACCTCCCGTTACATAAAATTGATAATCTGTTCGTCGTCCTTGTCGAGGATACGCTTCATTGCGATCTTTTCCTTGACTCGTTTTGCTACGACGGAACGGAAACCGAGAATTTGAATGGTGATGAGGGGAGTCATTGCAACCATAGCAACAAGTCCGAACGCAAAGTCGAGAATGCCGCCCGTTCCCTGCATTGTAACGCATAAGCCGACAAGGAAGGGGAGAATGAAGGTGGACGTGAGCGGACCGCTTGCAACGCCGCCCGAGTCGAATGCAATTGCCGTGTACATCTTCGGTACGAAGAAGGACAAACCGAGCGAGATGAAATAGCCGGGGACTAAATACCACAACACGCTAAATCCAAGCCAAACGCGGATAACGGAAAGACCGATTGCAACACCCACGCCGATGGAAAGTGCGATGAGCATCGAACGCTTGCTTACCGCGCCGCCCGTTACGTTTTCAACCTGTTTGTTCAAAACGTGGATAGCAGGCTCGGCAAGTACGACAGTGAAGCCGAGTACGAATGCGACGGCAATCATAATAGCAGGATGCCCTTCCGCAAGCTGCAAGCCCATTTTATAACCGATAGGTTTAAAGCCGAATTCTACGGCGGTGAGGAAAATAAGCAACCCGACGAGCGTATATACGACGCCGAAAATAATTTGTTTTACCTTACGTTTTGTGGAGCGCATGAAAATCGCTTGCAAAACAAAGAAGGAAATAACGATAGGACCGAGTGCGATAGCAACGTCTTTTAATTTCAGCAAAAGTTCCATAGGGAGATGACTAACGTCCTTCATAGCATAGATGTCCGTGCTAGGAACGCCGGGATTTTTTGAGAAAATGCCGAGCAACATAACCGCAAGGATAGGGCCAATGGAGCAAAGGGCGATGAAGCCGAAACTGCTTTCGTGGTCCTTCTTATCCCCGAGCGTCGTGGATACGCCGATGCCGAGCGCCATGATAAAGGGAACGGTAATCGGGCCTGTCGTTACACCACCCGAGTCAAATGCCAAGGGAAGGAAGGAGTCGTTACCCTGTACCATTACGAGGGTAACGAGCGCAAATAACAACATATAGAAGAAGGTGAGCATTCTCGAAAGACTAATACGGAATACCACTTTCAAGATGGACAGCGTGAGGAATAAGCCTACGCCCATCGCTATGGCGATGATAAGGGTTGTACCGCCCCCGACGATAACTTCGCCCACCTGCCCTGCAAGTACGGTAAGGTCGGGTTCGGCAATCGTAATCAAGACGCCCATAACCAAACAGACGAGAAGAAGGGTTTTGAACTTACCCGATTTGGAAAGTCCCGAACCGATTTGCTCGCCCATAGGAGTCATGGCGATATCCGCACCGAGATTAAAGAGTGCCATACCGAGAATAAGCGCAACCGCACTGCAAATGAATACGATTGTTTCCGTCCAATTGAAGTGGACGGGGAATACGCTATTCGGTAAAAAATTAAGAAGAAGGACTATCGCCGTTACGGGCAAAACCGAAACGGTGGCTTCTTCTAGTTTTTTCAGTAGGGCTTTGAACATTCTCTATAATCCTTGTCTTTCTTGTATTTATTCTAGTGAAAACGTGAAACGCTTGCGTTTCACTAATCAACCGTTTATTGTGACGTAGCCTTATTTTTCTCTTACCGAGAAGCGGTAAGCGGTGATTTCGTGGTAGGTTTCCCCTGCCTTTAATACCGTAGAGGGGAAATGCGGGATATTCGGGGAGTTGGGATAGCCTTGCGTTTCCAAGCAAAGCGCGCAATGATTGACGTACTTTTTCTTGCCCTTGCCTGCAAACGTTCCCGTGGAGCAAGCCGTGTAAAGTTGAACGCCCGGAAGGGTGGTATAGCAATCCAATCTTCTGCCCGAAACGGGGTCGTAGACGTACGCACAGTGCTCCAAGCCTTTGCCGACTCTGTCCAAACAGTAGTTGAAATCGTAGCCGTTGCATTGTTTGATGAGGGGGGCGTCCGAAAATACGTCCTTGCCTATCGGCTTTGCAGGCAAAAAGCTGTACGCCGTGTTTTCAATGTCGATATATTCGCCCGTGGCGATAAGCTCGTTATCCACGTTCGTGATTTTTTTAGAGTTGATCATCAACTCGTGTTCAAGCACCGTATCTTGACCGCCCAAATTAAAATAGGAGTGGTTGGTCAAATTGCAAAGGGTATCCTTATCCGTCGTCGCTTGATAGTCGAGAAGAAGCTCGTTTTCGTCCGAAAGGGATATGGTAAGAGTGACGGACAAATTTCCGGGGAAACCGCTTGTGCCGTCCTTGGAAAGGTGGGTGAGCACAAGGCGTTCGCCTTCGATTTTCGCGTGCCAAATCACGCGTGAAAAATCCCCTTCGATACCTCCGTGCAAAATATTCCCCTTTTCGTTGGCTTCAAGGACGTACGTTTCGCCGTTCAAGGTGACTTTTGCTCCGCCGATACGGTTGCCGTATCTACCGATCGTCGCCCCGAAATAGGGGTTTTCGTCGTAGTAGCCTTCGGGCTTTTTGCAACCGACGATACAATCCGCAAATTTTCCTTTTCTGTCGGGTGTGGAAATGCGGATAATGCGTGCACCGTAGGTGAGAATATCCACTTCCACGCCGTTTGCGTTGGAAAGCGTGTACACGTCGTTTTCGTTTCCTTTTTTAACAAATGTGTAGGTTTTTCTTATCATACTCTATTATTATAACATACCCGTGCGAAAAAAGCCAACGAATAGGCGAGTAATTTTTAGGGATTTTATGAAATTATTATAAAAAACCGTGTTTATTCCGTTGACATTGTCGTTTTGTATATGGTATGATAATGCACAAGCAAACGCTATACGAAGATTGCAGAAGATGGACGAAGTCCAACCGAAGGAGCGAATCTCTCAGGTGACCGAAAGGTTGAGAACTGTAATCGGATAGCACTCCGGAGAATCCCGAAAACGGGTGCCGAAGGGGCAAGGCGGCGGGAATGCGCCGTTAATCTCTCAGGCAAAAGGACAGAGTTATTGCTTCCATATAGGCGGATTTTTTTCTTAAATCCGTACCTGCCCCTGTCGTTTTAGGGGATATGGGAACTTTATTGTCTAAAAAGCGGAGTGATTTTTTTGAGAAAATCACTCCGCTTTTGTTTTCCGAAGTTATACCAAGGTTAAAAATTTTTGTCTAAATAGACAGTGGAGGTACGGTATGGATAACTTATTGGCGGCGAACGTATGGGATACGATTGTGAACGGCGTTGAGAAGGTGAACGGTTGGGTAAACGAAGTGGTATGGGGTTGGCCCATGATCATCCTCATTCTCGGCGTGGGTATTTTCTTGACGATTATGACGAAGTTTTTGCAGGTGCGAAAGTTCGGCACGTCTATTGGCGAAACAATTGTTCCCACAATGAAGAGTATTGGTAAAAAACGCATTAAAAAGACGGAAAATTCCGTTTCGCCCTTTGAAGCGTTTGCAACCGCGATTTCGGGTACGGTTGGTACGGGTAACATCATCGGCGTTACGTCTGCTATTATGACGGGCGGCCCCGGCGCTGTTGTTTGGATGTGGATTTCCGCCTTCTTCGGTATGGTGACGAACTATGCGGAAAACGTGCTTGGTATGTACTTCCGTAAAAAGGAAAAGGGGGATTTTTCGGGCGGCCCTGCATACTATCTTTCCGAAGGGATCGGTCGCAACCAAAAGGGAAAACTCGGTTCGTTTTTACGAGGTTTTGGTAAGACGCTCGGCGTGATGGCAGCGGTATTTTGTATGTTTGCCGCAATTGGTATGAGCGGCGTGCAGACGAATAAGATTGCGTCTACGTATCAAGATATTTTTGTCCCGTTGGGTGGAAACTCTACGGTGATTGCCATAATCGTCGGCGTGGTGGTTGCAATTTTGCTTGCGTTGATTATTCTTTTCGGTATCAAGGGGATTGGGAAAACGACGTCCATTCTCGTGCCGTTCATGTCCTTGATTTTCATTGTGATGGCGTTCGTTATTATTTTTGCAAACATCACGATGGTCGGCCCGGCGTTTGCAATGATTTTTAAAAATATGTTCTCGTTTAAAGCGGCGATAGGCGGTTTTAGTGGGTACGTATTTGCGCAAATCATAAGAAGAGGTTTGGCGCGCGGTATTTTCTCGAATGAAGCAGGGCTTGGTTCTTCCGTTATCGCACATAGCGCTTCCGAGACTCGTGAACCTGTAAAACAAGGACTTTGGGGCGTTTTCGAGGTATTCTTCGATACGTTTGTAATCTGTACGATGACGGCGCTTGTCGTGCTTGTAACCTTTGGGGATCAAGTGGGTATGGAAAACGTGCTGTATAAATTGAATGCGGACGGTTCGCTCTATTATACCGATACGGCGGTTTCCATGATGGCGTTCCAAGAGACCTTCAAGGTATTCGGAACGGTTGTGTATGCGGTCATTATTCCCTTGTTTGCGTTTACCACCATTCTTGCGTGGTCGTACTACGGTGAAAAATCTATCGATTTCCTTTTCCGTAAAACAGGGGATAAAGGTAGAAAAATCGCCAAAATTTCCTTTAAGGTTTTGTACGTGCTTCTTGTTATCGTTGCGGCGCTGCTCGGCGGTGAACGAGGGGAACTCGTTTGGGCGATTTCCGATACTTTCAACGGCTTGATGGCGCTGCCCAACTTGATTGGTTTGATATTCCTTGGTGGGTTGGTTACGAAGATTACCAAAAATTACTTCGATAGAAAGAAGGGGAAAGACGTCTTGCCTATGTTGTCGGCATACCCCGAACAGAATGCAGAGTTCGTGTCCGAACTCAGTTACGAAGAGGGAGCGGAAGCAACGGCAGTGAAAACCACTCCTACGGAGAATGAAAAATAAAAGAAAAGCAAAACGTTCGGTTCGTCCGGACGTTTGTTTTTTAATCTTTCTAAAAAAACTTAATTTTTCCTTGCAAATTCGTTGACTTAATTGGCTCGGTGTGGTATCATTATTGCATTATATTATTTAATGATACACGCGAAAGCAATTCGAAAAACGAATTAACGGAGGGGAATTTATGGAAATTAGAATTACAAAAACGACGACTCCCCAAACGATGCCGCCGGAAGATAAATTGGGATTTGGAAAGGTGTTTACCGACCATATGTTGCTTGTCGATTGGCAAGAAGGGAAGGGTTGGTATAACGCTAGAATCGAGCCGTTTGGCAGAATTTCTTTGCACCCTGCATCCACGGTGTTGCACTACGGTGCGGAAATTTTCGAGGGCTTGAAGGCATATAGAAGAGAGGACGGGGGTGTGCAGTTGTTCCGTCCGATGGAAAACATCAAGCGCATGAACCGTTCGGCAGAGCGTATGAGCTTGCCCGAAATGGACGAAAAGGATATGTTGGAGCTGTTGACGACCTTTGTTAAGCTGGAAGAAAAGTGGGTTCCCAAGTCTTTCGGAACGTCCCTTTACCTTCGTCCGTTTATGTTTGGCAACGACGAGGCACTCGGCGTACACGCGGTAAAAAACGCAACGTTTATGATCATCGCATCCCCTAGCGGAAGCTACTATAAAGAAGGGATTAATCCCGTAGGGATTATGATTGAAAGCGAAGACGTGCGTACGGTGCGCGGCGGCACGGGCTACGCAAAGTGCGGCGGCAACTACGCGGCGAGCACGCGTGCAGGCGAAAGAGCGGCGAAAAAGGGCTATTCGCAGGTGCTTTGGTTGGACGGCGTAGAGAGAAAATACATCGAAGAAGTGGGCGCAATGAACGTTATGTTCAAAATCAATGGGGAAATCATTACCCCGATGCTCACGGGCTCGATTTTGCCCGGCATTACGAGAAAGAGCTGTATCGAAGTGTTGAAAACTCTTGGATATACCGTTTCCGAAAGACTTTTCTCGGTGGACGAGCTTGTGGAAGCGTTGGAAAACGGAACGCTTGAAGAAGCTTGGGGCTGCGGCACGGCAGCGGTGGTTTCGCCCATCGGAAAACTCGCTATCGGCGATAAGGAATACGTCGTTGGCGGCGGTAAGATCGGCGAGGTTACGGGCAAGCTTTACGACATCTTGACGGGCATTCAGTGGGGCAAGCGCGACGATCCCTTCAATTGGGTGTATAAATTGTAAGATTTTCCTTTATTTATAAAGGAATAAAGGCGTTTTTCAGTTGACAAACGCCGTAAAAATGGAGTACAATATAAACAATATCATAAAAAAGGCTACGACGGGAAAGAAATCTTGAAAGTTTGCTTGTGCAGAGAGTCGGCGTTTGGTGCGAGCCGATACAGCTTTTTAGAATATAGCTCCTCCCCGAGCCGCCGAGAGAACAGCAAGAAACTTGCTTATTAGATTCGGACGGGCTTCTCCCGTTATAGAGAACGTGAGTGGGCGAGCAATCGCCAAGTAGAGTGGTACCGCGGAGTTTCTTCGTCTCTTTCGTACACGGTTTTTCGCCGTGCAAGGAAGAGGCGATTTTATTTCTTTTAGACGGAGTTTAGTGTAGATGAAGAATAGTAAAAAATACGTAAAACAATATTTTGAGCCGCAGGGCGTGACGATGGATTGGACGAAAAAGTCCGCCATTGAGAAGCCGCCCGTTTGGTGTAGCGTCGATTTGCGCGACGGCAATCAAGCGCTCATTATCCCTATGAGCTTGGAGGAAAAATTGGAGTTTTTCAAACTCCTTTGCAAGGTCGGTTTTAAGGAAATTGAAATCGGTTTCCCTGCCGCAAGCGAAACGGAATACGAGTTTTGCCGTAAGCTCATCGAGGAAGATCTCATTCCCGACGACGTCACCATTCAAGTGCTTACGCAGTCGCGCGAACATATCATCGCAAAGACGTTCGAGGCGTTGAAAGGTGCAAAGAGAGCCATCGTGCATCTCTACAACTCCACGTCGGTGGCGCAGCGTACGCAAGTGTTCCGCAGAGAGAAGAAAGAAATCGTCGACATCGCCGTATTCGGCGCAAAGCTTTGCAAGCAATACCGTGAAAAGGCGGAAGGGAAGATTACCTTTGAGTATTCTCCCGAAAGCTTTACGGGAACGGAACCCGAATTCGCTGCGGAAATTTGTAACGCAGTGCTCGATGTTTGGCAACCGACGGCGGACGACAAGGCAATCATCAACTTGCCTGTTACCGTATCTCATTCCATGCCCCACGTGTACGCAAATCAAGTGGAGTATATGTGCAAGAATTTGAAAAACCGAGAAAACGTCGTCATTTCCTTGCACCCCCACAACGACAGAGGCTGTGCGGTGGCGGATAGCGAAATGGGCTTACTTGCAGGGGGCGACCGTATCGAAGGTACGCTCTTTGGCAACGGCGAACGTACGGGTAACGTCGATATTATCACGTTGGCGCTCAATATGTTCTCGCAGGGGGTTGATCCCGAACTTGATTTCACCAACCTTCCCGAAATTACGAAGGTGTACGAACGAGTGACGAGAATGAAGGTTAGCGAACGTCAACCGTATAGCGGATCGCTTGTGTTTGCGGCGTTTAGCGGTTCCCACCAAGACGCAATCGCAAAGGGTATGAAATACCGTGTGGAAAAGGGAGTGAACACTTGGACGGTTCCCTATCTCCCGCTCGACCCTGCCGACGTTGGCAGAGTGTACGAGGCGGACGTTATCCGCATCAATTCCCAATCGGGGAAGGGGGGTATCGGGTACATTCTCGAAACGCAGTTCAAGCTCGTTCTTCCGCCGAAGATGCGCGAAGTGTTCGGCTACCACGTCAAGAGCATTTCCGACCATGCGCACAAGGAGCTTTTGCCCCAAGAAGTCTACGACATCTTCCTTCGCGATTTCGTGAACGTGCAGGATAAACTGCAAGTCGTCCATGCGGACTACGAAGTTGCAAATTCCGATTTGGTCAAGGCAAAGGTGGAAATTTCCTATCTTGGCGAGAGCAAAACCGTGGAAGTGGAAGGCAACGGACGATTGGACTGTGTGAGCAACGCAATCAAGGAAGTGCTTGGCAAGGAATACGTTTTGGAAAGCTACGTACAACACGCCTTGGAAGAAAAATCTTCGTCCAAAGCGGCGTCCTACGTCTGCATTATGGCGGACGGCAAGCCGTTTTGGGGAACGGGCATTCACGCCGACATCATGACTTCGTCCATTCGGGCGTTGGTGACGGCAATCAATAGAATGTTGGCATAAAAATGAAGGAGTAAGATTATGAAATTAAACGGCGCACAAATTTTAATTCAAACGTTGATCGAACAGGGTGTAACCGACGTTTTCGGTTATCCCGGCGGTCAAGTTATCAACATTTACGACGCGCTTTACGAATACAGAGATAAAATCAATCACGTTTTGACGGCGCACGAACAGGGCGCGTCCCACGCGGCGGACGGCTATTCCCGCGCGACGGGTAAAGTAGGCGTTTGTATCGCAACGAGCGGCCCGGGCGCAACCAACCTTGTTACGGGTATCGCAACGGCAATGCTCGACAGTATCCCGATGGTTGCCATTACGGGGAACGTTCCCAACTCGCTCATCGGGAAAGACAGTTTCCAAGAAATCGACATTACGGGCGTCACCTTGCCCATCACGAAGCACAATTTCTTCGTGAGCAAGATTGAAGATTTGGCGGACACTGTACGCAAGGCGTTCTCGATTGCAAAATCGGGCAGACCGGGGCCCGTCCTTATCGACATTCCCAAGGACGTGCAGGTAGGCAAGTACGATTACGAGCCGCAACCTATCGTGGAAAAAATTCCTTTGCCCAAGGTAAAGGAAGACGCGATTGAAAAAGCGGTGGCGATGATCAACGAAGCGAAAAAGCCGTATATCTACGTCGGCGGCGGCGCGGCAGGGCTCGGTATGGGCGACGAAATCGTCGCTTTTGCGGAAAAGATCGGTGCGGTAATCGGTTGTTCGTTTATGGGTTTGTCGGCAGTTCCGCAAAACAACGAACGCTTCCTTGGTATGCAGGGTATGCACGGGCATTACGCATCGTCCATGTCGCAAAACGAAGCGGATTTGATTTTGGCAGTCGGCGTTCGTTTCTCGGACAGAGCAACGGGCAACGTTTCCAAATTTGCGAAGCAAAGTAAGATTATTCAGCTTGATCCCGACAGTGCGGAAGTCAACAAAAACGTTCGCGTAGACCTTGGCTTGGTCGGGGACGTAGAAGATTCCTTCAAGCGCATTGCGGCAAAGTGTGCGGTTAGCGAAAAGCCCGCTTGGTTTGCGAGAGTAAAACAACTCAAAGCGGAAGAAAAGCAATTCGAGGACGAAATCGAAGCAGCGAACGAAGCGCCCTTGACGCCGAAGCAGGTTATCGAAACGATCAACGCTTGCAAGAAACCGAACACGGTCATCGCAACGGACGTTGGTCAACACCAAATGTGGACGGCACAGTACGTGGAATTCGACGGCCCTCGTCGTTTTGTATCGAGCGGCGGGCTTGGCACGATGGGCTTTGGCTTGGGTGCGGCAATCGGTGCGCACGTAGCGACGAAAGATCCCGTGGTTTTGGTGACGGGCGACGGTAGCTTTGGTATGAACTTGAACGAGCTTGCCACGGCGGTTACCTATAAAATCCCCGTCGTCATCGTACTTATGAACAACGGCGTGCTCGGTATGGTAAGACAGTGGCAAACCCTCTTCTTCGGCAAGAGATATTCCAACACCATTTTGACGAGAAAGACCGATTTCGTGGCTTTGGCAAAATCGTTTGGCGCGGAAGGGTGCTTGGCGGAAACGCCCGTGGAATTCAAGCGTGCGTTTGAACAAGCGGTTGCGTCGGGCAAGACGGTTGTCATCGAAGCCCGTATCGACAAGGACGAAATGGTACTTCCTATGTTGCCCCCGGGCGGCGCAATCAGCGACATTATAACCAAGGTTTAACGAGGTGAAAATATGGAAAACAACAGATTCGTAATAGCAGTTTACGTTGACAACCAATCGGGTGTATTGACGCGCGTTACGGCGATGTTCACTCGTCGCGGCTTCAACATCGACGCCTTGACGGTGGGCGAAACGGAAAGCAGTGAATATTCCCGTATCACCATCTCTATGCGCGGTGACGATTACGTGAAAGAACAGCTTATCAATCAGCTCAAAAAGCTGTACGTCGTCAAGAAGGTGGAAGTGCTTGAGGACGAGCCTATTAAGCGTGAGCTTATGCTTATCAAGGTGCAGAATAAATCGGAACACCGCAGCGACATTATGACGGCGGTGGACGTATTCCGCGCGAGTGTTATCGACTATTCCCCCGACGGAATGTGTATCGAAGTTACGGGCAATCCGTCCAAGATCGACGCATTCGTGAAACTCATGCAACCCTTCGGCATTTTGGAAATGTGCCGCACCGGTATCGTTGCTCTCGATAGAGGCACGACCACTCTTTTGAATAAGTAAAAAATAAAAAAATTTAAACATAAAAAGGAAAGGAAAACTATTATGGCAAACAGAATTTTCTATCAACAAGATTGTAATTTGGACAAACTCGCAGGCAAGACGGTAGCGATCATCGGTTACGGTTCGCAAGGTCACGCGCACGCACTCAACTTGAAAGATTCGGGCGTGGACGTTATCGTTGGTCTTTACAAAGGCAGCAAGAGCTGGGCAAAAGCGGAAGCGCAGGGCGTTACCGTTATGACCGCTGCGGAAGCGGCTGCAAAGGCTGACCTTATCATGATCCTTATCAACGACGAAAAGCAAGCGAAGCTTTATAAAGAAAGCATCGAACCCAACCTTACCGAAGGGAAAACGCTTGCGTTTGCACACGGCTTCAACATTCATTTCGGCTGCATTAAGCCCCCGAAGAACGTAAACGTTATCATGGTTGCTCCCAAGGGCCCCGGTCATACGGTTAGAAGCGAATACTTGGTAGGCAAAGGCGTTCCTTGCCTTATCGCAGTGGAACAGGACGCTACGGGCGACGCTTTGGAAATCGGTCTTGCATACGCGCTTGGTATCGGCGGCGCAAGAGCAGGCGTTTTGGAAACCAACTTCCGTACGGAAACAGAAACCGACCTTTTCGGTGAACAAGCAGTCCTTTGCGGCGGCGTTTGCGCTTTGATGCAGGCAGGCTTTGAAACGCTTGTAGAAGCAGGCTACGATCCTAGAAACGCATACTTCGAATGTATCCACGAAATGAAGCTCATCGTTGACCTTATCTATCAAAGCGGTTTTGAAGGTATGAGATATTCCATTTCCAATACGGCGGAATACGGCGACTACATCACCGGACCGAAGATCATCACGGAAGAAACGAAGAAGGCGATGAAGAAGGTTTTGAAAGACATTCAAGACGGTACGTTCGCAAAAGATTTCTTGTTGGATATGTCCGACGCAGGCTCGCAGGTACACTTCAACGCAATGAGAAAGATTGCTGCGGAACACCCTGCTGAAACGGTTGGTAAGGATATCCGTAAGTTGTACAGCTGGGCTGACGAAGAAAAATTCATCAACAACTAATAACGAGAAGTTAAGGAACAAAGTTCCTTTTGGGGTATGCGAGAGCGTGAGCTCTCGCATAAAAAGCCCAAGAGAAGCAAAGCTTTGCTTTGCGTAGTACGCCGAAAGGCGTTGATGCGGCTTTGCCGCATAAGGTAGAGTATTATGATTAAAGAAACTATTGTAGACGGATTTCACAACGCTCCGCATAGATCGTTGTATCACGCGCTTGGGTTGACGGACGAAGAACAGTCCCGTCCGCTCATCGGCGTTGTTTGCTCGTATAACGAAATCGTTCCCGGTCACGTCAATCTTGACAAAATCGCGCAGGCGGTAAAGCTTGGCGTTGCAATGGCAGGCGGTACGCCGATTATGTTCCCCGCAATTTGCGTTTGCGACGGCATTGCAATGGGGCATACGGGTA
The DNA here is from genome assembly GCA_017505465.1 of Clostridia bacterium. GTDB lineage: Bacteria > Bacillota > Clostridia > Christensenellales > Borkfalkiaceae > Scatosoma. The sequence goes on from JAFVPE010000034.1 coordinate 27,315, forward strand.
TGAAGTATTCCCTTGTTACCCGTGATTTGATTGCCGATTCCACCGAAGCAATGGTGCGCGCGCACGGCTTTGACGGACTCGTGATGATTCCCAATTGCGATAAGAACGTTCCCGGCCTTTTGATGGCGGCGGCTCGTTTGAATATCCCCACGGTATTCGTAAGCGGCGGCCCGATGCTCGCAGGCAGAGTGGGCGGTAAAAAACGCTCCCTTTCGAGTATGTTCGAGGCGGTTGGCGCGTATAAAGCAGGTAAAATCAACGAAGAACAGCTCAGCGAATTTGAACGTAAGGTATGTCCTACCTGCGGTTCTTGCTCGGGTATGTACACGGCAAACTCTATGAACTGTTTGACGGAAGTTCTCGGCATGGGTTTGAAGGGCAACGGCACGATTCCTGCGGCGTATTCCGCTCGTATCGAGCTTGCAAAACACGCAGGTATGCAGGTTATGGAGCTTGTGAGAAAGAATATCCGTCCCCGTGATATCATGACGGCGGCGGCGATTCGCAATGCAATTACGGCAGATATGGCGCTCGGTTGTTCTACGAACAGTATGTTGCACTTGCCTGCAATCGCAAATGAATGTGAAGTGAAATTCGATCTTGACGAAGTAAACGCAATCAGCGAAAAGACGCCCAACTTGTGTCACCTTGCTCCCGCAGGCCCTACGTACATGGAGGACTTGAACGAGGCAGGCGGCGTACACGCCGTTTTGAAGGAGCTTGAAGGGTTGAACCTTTTGGATACGTCCGTTATGACTTGCACGGGCAAGACGATGAAGGAAAATCTTGAAGGAATTGTCAATCTTGACGAAGAAGTCATTAGAAAGCCGGAAAACGCGTTCGGAAAGACGGGCGGTATCGCGGTACTTAAAGGCAACCTTGCGCCCGACGGCTGCGTAGTAAAACGTGCGGCGGTTGCAAGTGAAATGCTTGTACACGAAGGCCCTGCAAAGGTATTCGAAAGCGAAGAATCGTGTATTGCGGCAATTTACGGCGGCAAGATTGTCAAAGGGGACGTCGTAGTCATTCGCTACGAAGGGCCTGCAGGTGGTCCGGGTATGCGTGAAATGCTTTCGCCTACGTCCGCAATCGCAGGTATGGGCTTGGATAAAGACGTTGCGCTTATCACCGACGGTAGATTCTCGGGTGCGACGCGCGGTGCGTCGATTGGACACGTTTCCCCCGAAGCGGCAAACGGTGGTATCATCGCTTACGTCAAGGACGGCGATATCATTTCAATCGATATTCCCAACTACTCGATTAAGCTCAACGTATCGGATGAAGAGCTTGCAAAGCGTAAAGCGGAAATGCCCATCAAGAAAAAGGAAGTCAGCGGTTACTTGAAGCGTTATGCGGAGCAGGTTAGCTCTGCGGATAAAGGCGCAATCATTAATAAGTAAGCGCGTATATGCGTCGCATTTCTTCGTCACCGTTCCGCGCCCCTCAGTCACGTACGATTAGTACGCTCCTGTCGAGGTGCTCACGGTTTCTTGAACTGCTCGCATCTCCGCACTTACGGTGGGCAAACACAAAAAATAGGCGGTAAGCGCGTATATGCGTCGCATTTCTTCGTCACCGTTCCGCGCCCCTCAGTCACGTACGATTAGTACGCTCCTGTCGAGGTGCTCACGGTTTCTTGAACTGCTTGCATCTCCGCACTTACGGTGAGCAAACACAAAAAATAGGCGTATCATGTACGCATTGAATAGAAAGAAGGTATCAAAAATGTCAATGACAATGACGCAAAAAATTCTCGCGGCGCACGCGGGCTTGGATAAAGTGGAAGCAGGGCAGCTCATTTTGGTCGATCTCGACAGAGTGCTCGGCAACGACATTACTTCCCCCGTGGCAATCCGTGAGTTTGAAAATATCGGCGCGACCAAAGTGTACGACAAAGAAAAAGTAACGATGGTCATGGACCATTTCGCGCCCAACAAGGACATCAAAGCGGCGGCGCAATGCAAAATGTGTCGTGACTTTTGCGATAAGCACGAAGTAACCCATTTCTACGACGTTGGCAGAATGGGTATCGAGCATGCGTTGCTCCCCGAAAAGGGGCTCGTTGTGCCCGGCGACGTCGTGATCGGCGCGGACTCCCACACCTGTACTTACGGTGCGCTCGGCGCATTCTCGACGGGCGTCGGTTCGACGGATATGGCGTGTGGTATGGCGACGGGCAAGGCTTGGTTCAAAGTGCCTTCCGCTATCAAATTCGTGCTCAAAGGCAAGCTCAACAAATACGTTTCGGGTAAGGACGTCATTTTGCACATCATTGGCAAAATCGGCGTGGACGGCGCATTGTATAAGTCTATGGAGTTCGTCGGCGAAGGGGTAAAAGCTCTTACCGTTTACGATCGTCTTACCATTTCGAATATGGCGATTGAAGCAGGCGCAAAGAACGGCATTTTTGAAGTGGACGAACAAACGGTGGAATACGTAAAAGCGCATTCGGACAGAGAATTCGTTGCTTATAAAGCGGACGAGGACGCTGTGTACGACGAAACGTACGAAATCGACCTTTCCGAAATCAAATCGACGGTGGCGTTCCCGCATTTGCCCGAAAACACCAAGACGTTCGACGAAATCGGCGACGTGGCAATCGATCAAGTTGTTATCGGCTCTTGCACCAACGGTCATTACAAGGATCTTACAGAGGCGGCGGAAATTCTCAAAGGCAAGAAGATTGCAAAGCGCGTGCGTGCGATTATCATTCCTGCTACGCAGGACATCTATATGAAAGCGGTGGAAAACGGCTTGGTAAAAATCTTTATCGAAGCAGGCTGCGTGGTATCCACGCCTACGTGTGGCCCTTGCTTGGGCGGCTATATGGGTATTTTGGCGGCAGGCGAAAGAGCGGTTGCAACCACGAATAGAAACTTTGTCGGCAGAATGGGACACGTAGAAAGCGAAGTGTATTTGGCTTCCCCTGCGGTAGCGGCGGCAAGCGAAATCACGGGCAAAATTTCTTCGCCCGAGGAGGTAATGGAATGATTTTCAACGGAAAAGCAATCAAATACGGCGACAACGTCGACACGGACGTAATCATTCCTGCGCGCCATCTCAACACCATCGATAAAAAGGAGCTCGCTTCCCATTGCATGGAAGATATCGACAAGGATTTTGTGAACAAAGTCGAAGCGGGCGACATTATGGTGGCAGGCTACAACTTCGGTTGCGGATCTTCCCGTGAACACGCGCCTATTGCCATTAAGGAAAGCGGCATTTCTCTTGTTATCGCAAGAAGCTTTGCGCGTATTTTCTATCGCAACTCGATCAACATCGGCTTGGCTATTTTGGAATGCGACGAAGCGGTGGATGGAATTTCCGAAGGGGATAAAGTGGAAGCGGATCTTGACAACGGCGTAATTTACAATCGCACGACGGGCAAGAGCTTTAAGACGCAACCCTTCCCTGCGTTTATTCAAAAAATCATCACGAACGGCGGTTTGGTGTCGTCCATTCAAAAAGGCGACATTCAATAAAACGGCGCATATACTTCGCATTTCGGCGTTGCGTTTGCGCGCATTATGCCAAGTAAAATCCTGTCGGTGTGCTCAACGCGCCTTGCACTGCTCGCATCTACGCCGTTTTGGCGACGTAAAGACATACCATATACGAGGTGAATATGAAAAATTATAAAATCGGCTTATTAAAAGGGGACGGTATCGGTCCCGAAATCGTAGAAAGCGCAGTTCGCGTGTTGGAAGCAGTCGGTAAAAAACGGAGCATTTCCTTTTCCTTTACTCCGTATCTTATCGGCGGCGCGGCAATCGACGCTTGCGGCGAACCGCTTCCCAAAGAAACGGTAGAGGGCTGCTTGGCGTCCGATTCCGTTTTGCTTGGCGCAGTCGGCGGTCCGAAATGGGACAACTTACCGGGCAACAAGCGCCCCGAAAAGGCGCTCCTTGGTATTCGTGCGGCGATGGGGCTCTTTACTAACCTGCGCCCTGCGAAATTGTACCCTGCGCTCAAAGGGGAATGCCCCTTGCGTGAAGATATCGTTGCCAACGGCTTCGATATTATGATCGTGCGTGAGCTTACGGGCGGCATCTATTTCGGCGAACGCGGTTACCGTGAAGGCAAATACGGCGAAGAAGCCTACGACACCGAAGCGTACAGCCGTATGGAAATTGAACGTATCGTCCGCGTAGCTTTTGAAACGGCAAGAAAGCGTAACAAAAAGCTCACGTCTATCGACAAAGCGAACGTTTTGGAAACTTCCCGTTTGTGGCGCAAAATCGTGCACGAAATTGCGGAAGAATATCCCGACGTAACCGTTTCCGATATGCTTGTGGACAATGCGGCGATGCAGCTTGTGCGCAATCCTTCGCAGTTCGATGTTATCGTAACGAGCAATATGTTCGGAGACATTCTCTCGGACGAAGCTTCGCAAATTACAGGCTCTATCGGTATGTTGCCTTCGGCTTCGCTCGATAGCGGCAAACGTGGCTTGTACGAGCCGATTCACGGTTCTGCCCCCGACATTGCAGGACAAAACAAGGCAAACCCGATTGCGACCATTTTGTCGGCGGCGATGATGCTCTTGTATGCGTTCGATGAAACGGAAGCGTCCGAGGACATTGTCAACGCGGTGGATAAAGTGCTTGAAGCAGGGTATCGCACGGCAGACCTTGCCCACGGCGCGCCCGCGCTTTCCACGGTGGAAATGACGGATAAAATTATTGAAAATCTTTGAGAATTTCGAGTATGATGAACAGGAAATTAAACACAATTTACGGGGAGCTTTGTCTTTGTAGCGTATTCAAAGGCGTGACGGAAAAAGCGCTTTTCAAGTCGTTTGAGAGGTATTGCCTTATTCCCGAAAACGAGCCTTTTGAAAAACGTAAGGCGTACGCGGCGTTCGTGGCGGAAATCTACGAGCACGGCGGTTGCTTGACGGAGTCTATAAAGAAGCACGTTTTCGAGAACGAAAACGTGCTTGTGAAAGCGGTTGCGGCGAATAAAAACCCCGATAATAACGTGAAAAAAGCAGCGGAAAGAGAACTTTCCGCCTTTGCGCTTTTCGGGGCGCTTACCCGAAAGGATTTTGCGGAAGATATGCAGGTAAACGAAGAACTTTTGCCTGACTTTTCTTCTTTCAACGCGGACATGGATGCGTTGTATGCAGAAAGACTGTGTAATTTGCACAAATACGGCTACGGTATTTTCTCATCCACGCCGATGTTCCGTTTGTCCGATAACAAGGAAATAGAGCCGATTGTCAGCGCGGATAAAATTTCCATGGCGCACTTTATCGGCTATGAAGCGGAAAGAAAGAAAATTATCGATAATACGGTGGCTTTCATCGAGGGCAGACCTGCGGCAAACGCACTCCTTTGCGGCGATGCAGGTACGGGGAAATCTTCCACCGTCAAAGCGGTGGCAAACGGCTTCTTCGATAACGGTGTGCGTCTTATCGAGCTTCGCAAGGATCAACTTCGCTACTTGCCTATGGTCATGGCGAAGATTAGCGGCAATCCCTTGAAGTTCATCATCTTCATCGACGATTTGTCTTTCAATCAAAACAACGACGATTTTAGTATGTTAAAGGCGGCTTTGGAAGGCTCTGCAAGCGCAACGGCAGACAACGCCGTAATTTATGCGACGAGCAACCGCAGACACATCGTTAAAGAGAGCTTTGGCGATAGGGATGGTGACGACGTGCATAGAAACGACACGTTGCAAGAAACTCTTTCCCTTTCCGAGCGTTTCGGCTTGACCGTGCTCTTTTCCAAGCCCGACAAAAAGCTGTATCTCGCCATTGTACGGGAGCTTGCCAAGCGTCACGGCATTCAAATGGAGCAAAGTCAGCTCGATTTGCAGGCGGAAGCTTTTGCCCTTCGCAAAGGAAGCCGTTCCGCACGTTGCGCAGAACAATTTATAGACAGTTTATTATAAAACGAGCATACCATGTATGCGACGAAATGAGGTAACACAATGCTTACAATCGATAACGTATATCGTGCGAGTCACGCATTAAAAGGGGTAGCGAGAAAAACGGACGTCATCTATGCGCCCAAGCTTTGTCAAGGCGCACAGTTGTATTTAAAGACGGAAAATTTGCAAATAACCGGCTCGTTTAAGGTGCGCGGTGCGTATTATAAAATGACTCGACTTTCCAAAGAAGAAAAGGAAAGAGGGGTTATTGCTTGCTCGGCAGGCAACCACGCGCAAGGGGTTGCGCTTGCGGCGCAAAAGAACGGCATCAAAGCGGTGATTTGTCTGCCCGACGGAGCCCCCATTTCCAAGGTGGAAGCAACGAAGAGTTACGGCGCGGAAGTTTGCCTTGTGGAAGGGGTGTACGACGACGCCTATCAAAAGGCGTTGGAGCTCCGTGACGAAAAGGGCTACACCTTCCTTCATCCGTTCAACGATGAGGACGTCATCGCAGGGCAAGGCACGATAGCTTTGGAGCTTGCCGACCAAATCCCCGATATGGACGCGGTCATCGTTCCCGTTGGCGGCGGCGGTTTAATCGGCGGCATTGCATATACGATTAAGACGCTCAATCCCCGTGTGAAAGTGTACGGCGTGGAAGCGAAAGGCGCACCGTCCATGAAGAATGCAATCGAGCACGGTGAGATAGAAGAATTGCCTTCCGTTTACACGATTGCGGACGGTATTGCGGTGAAGAAACCGGGCGACATAACGTACGAGCTTTGCAGTAAATACGTGGACGAAATCGTTACCGTTACGGACGACGAAATTTCGGCGGCAATCCTTGCGCTTATGGAACAGCATAAGCTTGTTACCGAAGGCGCAGGTGCAGTTGCAGTTGCGGCGGCGATGTTCAATAAAATCGACTTGCAGGGCAAAAAGGCAGTGTGCGTACTTTCGGGCGGTAACATCGACGTGACCATTTTATCGCGCGTTATCAAACGCGGTCTTTTGATGTCGGGCAGAAGCTGTCAGCTCATGATTGAGCTTATGGACAAACCCGGACAGCTTAAAAACGTTTCTCGTATCATTGCGGACCTTGGCGGCAACGTAACGTCCGTACACCACGAGAGAGCAAACGAGGGCTCGGACGTCAATGGCTGTTACCTTCGTATCGTTTTGGAAACGAGAAATTACGAGCATATTCAACAAATTCGTCAAGCGTTGACGGATTTCGGTTTCAAGCTTATCAATTAATCAAAGCAATATAATCCAAACTAGCCTCAAAATCGTCTTTTTAGTGTTTTTCGGCTTTTCGTCATCTTAAGGAGTGAAAATTATGGAAATTAAAAAAGTAGCAACGGAAAAAGCGCCTGCGGCAATCGGCCCTTATTCGCAAGCAATCATTTGTGGCGATATGGTATTCACGTCGGGACAAATTCCCATCAATCCCGCAAGCGGCAACGTGGAAGTGACCACGATTGAAGGGCAGGCGGAGCAAGTCATGAAAAATCTTGGCGAAGTACTCAAAGCGGCAGGGACGGATTTTACGAAAGCGGTAAAAACGACCTGTTTCCTTGCGGATATGGCGGATTTTGCGGCGTTTAACGCCGTGTATGCAAAGTATTTTACGACCAACCCTGCAAGAAGCTGCGTGGCGGTAAAAACGCTTCCTAAAAACGTGCTTGTAGAAGTGGAAGTAATCGCAACCTTATAAAAGGGGCGCAAAATTCAAAAAACTGTAACAAAAAACGCTCGGTTTTACCGAGCGTTTTTTCTATTTGAGCATACCATGTACGCGTTGAGTTTAATTTTCCTTCTTTTTTAAAGGAAACTTCAACGAGAGGATGAAGAAACCCAAACCAAGGAAGAACAGGACGGGAAGGGGAATAAGCGCGATATTAAACCACGTGCCTTCCGACAAGGGGAAGAAGGTGGAAAGCAGGGAAATAAGCCCTGTGCCGACAATTGCGGCGGATTTTCCGAAAATATCGTACAAGCCGAAGAATTCGCCCGACATTTCGGGGGGAATAATCTTCGTGAAATAGGAACGGGACATCGCTTGAATGCTCCCTTGGAACAAACCGACGCCAACCGCCATTGCCCAAAATTGCCATTGGTGCCGCAGGAATACGGCGAGAATACCGATAAGACAGTAGGATGCAATGTTGATAATCAACAGTTTTTCGCAACGCACCTTGGATGCAAGTTTTCCGAACAAAAGAGCGGAAGGAAATGCGACGATTTGCGTTACGAACAACGCAATAAAAAGATAGTGAAATGAGTAAGAAAAACAAAAGCGCGGTGTAAATCGTTGCATTTTTATTGATAAAAAGGCGGATACTATATACAAAAAAAGAGGTGTTTTCATAAAAATGAAGCACCCATGTACGCGTTGAATGCAAAAAAGAGGTGAAAATGCTAAATAGACGGGAAACGGAAATTATGCGCGCGGTATACGACCTTTGTCACGAAAAGGGCGTGTGCCTTGTTTCGCCGTCGGAAATTTTGGCGCTTTTGCCGCCACGGAAGCGGTATACGGAAGAGCAGTTAGAAGGAATTTTACACGAGCTTGCGCTCGATGATTATTTCGAACTGCTTTCCTCCGAGAGAAAAGGCGAGAAAATGTACGTTATTTCCCTGCGAACGAACGGCTATGCCTTCAAACGTGGCTACGTGCAGATGCGTCGCGACGCGGCGGTAAAGATTTTATGGGCGGTGGCGTCTGCCGTCGTTGCCTTTCTCGTTGGTCTCATTCTCAAACGGATATTTTAAGAATATCCGTTTTTTCTGTTTACATTTTAGTGGAATTGTGTTATAATAATTACGGAAACAAACATTTGTTTATTGATTTTTTTCGTCGGGAGGACAACATAATGGATTTCAAATTACATTCGCCGTACTTGCCGACGGGGGATCAACCGCAGGCAATTGAAAAGCTGACGGAAGGGGTGTTTGACGGCATTCGCACGCAGGTACTTGTCGGGGTTACGGGGAGCGGTAAAACGTTCACGATGGCAAACGTTATCAAAAACGTCAACCGTCCGACGCTCGTCATTGCGCACAACAAGACGCTTGCGGCGCAGCTTTGCAATGAATTTCGGGAGTTTTTCCCCGAAAACCGTGTGGAATATTTCGTTTCCTACTACGATTATTATCAACCCGAGAGCTACATTCCGTCCACCGATACCTACATCGAGAAGGATTTGAGCATGAACGACGAAATTGACAAGCTCCGCAACAGTGCGACGGGTTCTTTGATGGAGCGCAAGGACGTGCTTGTGGTGGCGTCCGTTTCGTGCATTTACGGGCTTGGCGCGCCCGAAGAATATTTCCGCTTGTCCCTTTCTCTGCGTCCCGGTATGGAGTGGGAGCGCAACGAGTTAATGAGAAAACTCATCGAGCTGCAGTATTCTCGCAACGACGTGGATTTTAAGCGATCGACTTTCCGTGTCCGTGGGGATTCGTTGGAAATTTTCCCTGCGTCCAACTCGGAAGTGGCGATCCGTTTGGAGTTTTTCGGGGACGAAATCGAGAAAATTTACGAAGTGGAATCGTTGACGGGCAACAAGCTCAACGAGCTTTCGCACGTGGCGATTTTCCCTGCAAGTCAATACGCTGTCGGTACGGAAAAATTGCGTGGCGCACTTGCGATGATCGAAGAAGATTTGCGCGGTGAAGTGCGTGCGTTTGAGCAGGAAGGGAAGATTTTGGAAGCGCAGCGCTTAAAGCAACGCACCGAGCACGACTTGGAAATGATGCGTGAAATCGGCTATTGCAGCGGTATTGAAAATTACAGTCGCTATTTCGACGGCAGACAGCCCGGTCAACCGTCCTTTACCTTGCTCGACTATTTCCCTGCGGGGGAATTTTTGGTGTTCATCGACGAGAGCCATATGACCATTCCGCAAATCCGTGCGATGTATCACGGCGATTTGTCGAGAAAGAAAAATCTCGTGGAATACGGATTTCGAATGCAAGCGGCTTTTGACAACAGACCGCTCACGTTTGAAGAATTCGACGCCCGTGTGCCGCAGCTTGTTTGCGTGTCCGCAACTCCTGCGCCGTACGAGTTGGAGCAGGCGGGGCAAAAGGTGGAACAGCTCATACGCCCGACGGGTTTGCTCGATCCCGAAATCACGGTAAAACCGACCAAGGGGCAGATAGACGACCTGCTTTCGGAAATCAAAAACACGGTAAACGACGGGGGCAGGGTTTTAATTACGACGCTTACCAAGCGTATGGCGGAAGAGTTCACCGATTATTTGAAGGAGCATACGATTAAGGTCAAATATATGCATAGCGATATCGACACGTTGGAGCGTATCGACATCGTGAACGGCTTGCGCACAGGGGAATTCGACGTGCTTTGCGGCATTAACCTGCTCCGTGAAGGCTTGGATTTGCCCGAAGTCAAGCTTGTGGCGATTTTGGACGCAGACAAGGAAGGCTTTTTGCGTAGCGACACGGCGCTTATTCAAACGATTGGGCGTGCGGCGAGAAATAGCGAAGGCCGCGTGATTATGTATGCGGACGTGATTACCGACAGTATGAAACGCGCGATTGGGGAAACAAACCGCAGGCGCAAAATTCAAGACGAATACAACAAAGCGCACGGCATCGTACCCAAGACGATCATTAAGGAAGTCAAATCTACGCTTAATATCACGAAGAAAAAGACGGACGACGACATTAAGATGCAGGATATTCCCGATGAGATTGAGAAGCTCAAAGCGCTTATGAAGGTGGCGAGCGGTCAGCTTGACTTTGAACGCGCGATTGAAATCCGTGAAAAGATTACGGAGTTGAAGCTCAAACTCCGCAAAGCACAAAAGTAGGAAGTCCAGAAACTCAGTTTCTGGCGTGGTGTGGAGCAGAGCTCCACGAAAAGCAGCCCAAGCAAAGCAAGCTATGCTTGCGTACCACCGCGTAAGCGGTCAACGTCTACGGCGTAAATTGCGCAAAACTGTGTTTTGCTTTTTATAGGGCTTAACTTTTATGGGCTCTGCCCATGCCCGACAGGGCTTCCGCCCCTGTACCCTGACAAGGAACTGAGTTCCTTGACTTCCGATTAGGGGTACCCATGTACGAGATGAAGGTAAAAATATGAAAGAAGAAATCGTAATTAAAGGCGCAAAAGAGAATAATTTGAAAAACGTGAACGTCACCATTCCACGCAATAAGCTTACCGTATTTACGGGGCTTTCGGGGAGCGGTAAATCGACGCTTGCGTTCGATACCATTTTTGCAGAAGGGCAAAGACGTTACGTTGAGAGCCTTTCTTCCTATGCCCGTCAATTCTTGGGGCAAATGGAAAAGCCCGACGTCGAGAGCATTGAAGGGCTTTCGCCTGCCATTTCCATCGACCAAAAAACTACTTCGCGCAACCCCCGTTCTACGGTGGGTACGGTAACGGAAATTTACGACTATTTCCGTCTGCTGTTTGCACGTATCGGCACCCCCCACTGCCCGAAATGCGGCAGGGAAATCCGCCGTCAAACGGTGGATGAAATTTGCGACAAGGTAATGGCGCTGCCCGAAGGGAGTAAAATCCTCGTCAACGCCCCCGTGGTTCGCGGTAGAAAAGGGGAATACGTCAAAGAGCTTCAAGGCTTCAAAAAGAGCGGTTACGGCAGAGTGAAAATCGACGGCATCGTCTACGATTTGCAGGAAGAAATTAAGCTTGAAAAGAACATCAAGCACAACATTTCCGTGGTCGTAGACAGGCTTGTGGTGAAGCCCACCGTGCAAAAGCGTTTGACGGATAGCTTGGAAGCGGCGCTCAAGCTTGCAGAAGGCTTGGTCGTTATCGATCACGACGGCAACGAGGAGCTGTATTCCGTCAATTATGCCTGCCCCGATTGCGGCGTTTCGCTTGAAGAAGTCGAGCCGCGTATGTTCTCGTTCAACACGGTGTACGGCGCGTGTCCGACCTGCTCGGGTTTGGGCTTTAAGTCTTTTGTCGATCCCGATTTAATTTGCCCTGATAAAACGAAAACCTTGCGTGAAGGCGCAATGAAGGTGACGGGGTGGAATTTGGGTTCGAGCTCTATGGCGCTCATGGAAATGTCCGCGCTTTCCAAGGCTTACGGATTTTCGCTTGACGTCCCTGTGAAGGACTTGCCCGAGGGTGTGTACGATATGTTGATGTACGGGAGTGACCGCGCGGTGGATATGCGCTATGAAACCCGTTCTTTCTCGGGGAGTTTCCGCAAGACGTGGGAAGGGTACGTGAACAACCTGCAACGCCGCTACGGCACGACCACTTCGGACGGTGTAAAAAGCGATATTGAACGGCTTATGCGCAACGCGCCTTGCGACGGTTGTAACGGCAAGCGTTTGAAGAAAGAAGCGTTGTCCGTTACCGTCGGCGGTAAAAATATTTGGGAAGTTTGTGAGCTTTCCATCGACAAAATTTACGAATTTATGGACGAGCTTTTGACCAAGCTTACTCCTACGCAGCATATGATTGCGGACGCAATCATCAAAGAAATCAACAATCGCTTGGGTTTCTTGCGCAACGTTGGGTTGAACTATCTCACTCTTACCCGTACGGCGGTTACTCTTTCGGGGGGCGAAAGCCAACGTATCCGTTTGGCGACGCAAATCGGCAGTGCGTTGACGGGAGTGCTTTATATTCTCGACGAGCCGAGCATCGGTTTGCACCAACGTGACAATGAAAAGCTGCTCAATTCCTTGAAGGGCTTGCGTGACCTTGGCAACACGCTCATCGTCGTAGAGCACGACGAGGATACGATGCGTGCGGCGGATTATATCGTGGATATCGGCCCGAAAGCAGGGGTACACGGCGGTGAAGTCGTCGCGTGCGGAACGCAGGAAGAAATCATGAACGAGCCTCGCTCGATCACGGGCGACTACCTTGCAGGGCGCAGAAAAATCGAAACGCCCACCGTCCGCAAACAACCGACGGATAAGTGGTTGAAATTCTACGGCTGCAAGCAAAACAATCTCAAAAATGCGGACATAAAAATCCCCGTGGGATTGATCACTTCGGTAACGGGGGTTTCGGGAAGCGGCAAATCGAGCTTTGTCAACGAAATCGTGTATCCGTTGATTTCCAATACCCACAACGGCTCGAAGCACAAGCTCGGCAACTGCGAAAAAGCGGAAGGGGTGGAGTATTTCGATAAGGTGATCGCCATCGATCAATCGCCTATCGGCAGAACGCCACGCAGTAACCCTGCGACGTACACGGGCGTGTTTACGCCCATTCGGGAACTGTTTGCCGCCACCGCCGACGCAAAGGAGCGCGGATACAAGGCAGGTCGGTTTTCGTTTAACGTATCGGGCGGTCGGTGTGAAAACTGCCAAGGCGACGGCATTATTCAAATCGAAATGCACTTCTTGCCCGACGTTTACGTGCCTTGCGAAGTTTGTAAGGGAAAGCGGTATAATCGCGAAACCTTGGAAGTGAAGTACAAGGGCAAAAACATTAGCGACGTATTAGAAATGACCGTGGACGAAGCGGTGGATTTCTTCCAAAATATCACGACGATTTATAATAAAATTAAAACCTTGCAGGACGTTGGACTTGGATATTTGAAACTTGGTCAACCCGCC
>JAFVPE010000002.1 GCA_017505465.1 Clostridia bacterium
AATTTTATGGTAGAGAAATTTCAAACGGATACAAGGCGAAGGACGAAGATAAACCCGACGGTTTATCAAGGAGTTCAACGCAGTAGACGCCGAAATTTACCACCAAAAATCTTGGTTCGGATTATATTGCTTTGGTTAATCGATTATTTTGTACCAAACGTATTCGACATATCCGCGTTGACGGCTTCGCGAACGGTTTTTGTTTTGGTATTTTCACAGTGCTTATTGAGCTCTGCAATATATCTTTCTTCGTTGACGGGAAGCAAAATCTCTTCGCCGTTGTTCCAACCGGAAAGCTCGATTGCATTCATAAGCTCTACGCCGTTGATACCTTCTGCACCTTCCACGAACTGTTCTTCCAAGCCGAGCAAGGAATTCGCAAAGTTGTTGATGATGCCTGCGTGTTGAGGATTCTTGCCATCCGTTTCCACTTCAATAATTTCACATTCGGGTTTGATGAAACCGTTATCGCTCGTCTTACTCCATTCCAAACTGTCCACTGCGTTCTTAAACCATTTAAGAGACGTGCCTTCACAAAGGAGCTTACCTTTCGTACCCGAAACCTCAAAGCGGTTCGTACCCGGCGCTTCGCCCGTCGTCGTGATGAACACGCCCGTTGCGCCGTTTTCGTAGGTGAAGAACGCCGTTACTTCGTCTTCTACTTCAATATCGTGCCATCTGCCGTATTGACAGAAGCCGCGTACCGTCTTGGGCATTTGTCCAACTACCCACTGTACAAGGTCGATTTGGTGGGGACATTGGTTGATGAGAACGCCGCCGCCTTCGCCTGCCCACGTAGCGCGCCAATCGCCGCTATCGTAATAAATTTGGGTACGATACCAATCGGTGATAATCCAATTTACCCTTTGCAATTCGCCAATACCGCCATTCGCGATAATTTCACGCATTTTGCGATAGGTACAGTTGGTACGTTGGTTGAACATCATCGCAAATTTTGCGTTGTGCTTTGCGGCAAATTCATTCATTTCACGCACCTGCTTGGTGTAAACGCCTGCGGGCTTTTCGCAAATAACGTTAACGCCGCGCTTCAAGCATTCCATAACCATTTCGGGGTGGAAATAGTGAGGCGTTGCCACGATTACTGCGTCGCATATACCGCTGTCGAGCATTTCAATATAGTTTTCAAAATATTTAATTTCGGGATTTTGAAGCTTTTCATTCAAGATTTCCCATTTCTTGGGATTCCTATCACAAATCGCCGCCAATACGCCGTTTTCAATCAAGCCTTCCTTGAAAAGGCCGTTGGAATAATACGTGCCTTGGTTCCCTGCACCAATGATACCGAATTTTACCTTTTTCATATTTCACATACTCCTTTATTTTACAAATTCATTGCCGATTTCTTGATAACCTGCACCGACAAGAATTTTCTTGAGCGCGCTTACAGCGGCGTCGAACGCTTCATTTGCGTTGCTAAACGTATACTCGTGCTTCATTTCCGTGTTGTCGATGCTTGCATACCCTTCGAATACCGTCAAATGCGGTTCAAGCGTAAGCGTCTTGTCTGACGTAATACGGGAAACGAGCTCGTCGATTTTACCGTCGCCGCAGCCTGCGGGCACAATCGCCCCCGAAGCCGCCACAACGTCTTTAATGTGGAAATAATCGGTCTTTGCGTGGAATGCATTCAAGGTATCGTCCGCGTTTTCTCCGCACTGCAAGAAGTTTGCAGGATCGTAGATGAACTTCAATCCCTTCGTGTTTTCCATAATATCTTTTACGCGTTCTGCTGTATCGCCGTAGATGTCCTTTTCGTTTTCGTGGCACATATCCACACCGTATTCCGCGCCGATTTCCGCCATTGCGTTCAAGTAGCGAAGCACCTTTTCTCTTTCTTCATACGCCTTGAAAAAGCTGAACATACGGATTTTTTTCGCACCGAAAATATTTGCAAGCTCGCAGGTGTGTCTTACGAGTTTAAGATATTCGTCAAAATCGGTATTGATATCCACTTTACCGATGGGCGAACCAATCGACCAAACTTGAATACCGTTTGCATCGAGCTTTTCCTTAACCGCCTTCGCTTCTTCTATCGTAAGCGCCGTAGCGTTTTTGCCGTCCACGTTACGCATTTCCATATAGGGCAGGTTATTGCGTTTTAACGCCGCAATTTGTCCGTCCAAAGCTGCGTCCGCTTCATCACTGAACGCACAAAGTTTAATTTTAATCATAATTGCCTCCGTTCGTTATTCAAATGAATATATTTCGTTCCTTTTACGTTAAAACGTAAAATAGAAGGTATTTTTCCCTTTTTGGGGTACTTCACATTGTTTGGGAAGATCGGGCCCGCACGCCGCCGAGCCTACGCCGCGCATCGCAAAGTCCACGCAGACGTTCACAAAATCGTTGTTGGGAAGTTCGAATACGTGCAACGTATCTCGAAGCTGCGCCGTCGTGTACGGATTGACCGAGAACGAGAATGGCGTCTCCGCCGTCAACGAGAACACGCCGTCCACGCAAAGATATTTGCTTGCGTAGTGACTGCCGCTCTCTTGGGGACGAACGTAGCCGCTTTCGTAATTTTCCGCCGCCGAGCTTTCGTAATAGCCGTACTCGCACGCCACGTGCCTATCCACGTAGCTCTCGTAAGGGCCGTAGCCAACGTACGAAAATTTATCGCAAGCCTTATCCACAGTAAACTCAAAACCAAGCCTAGGCAACGTTTTCATATAGCTTGCCACTTCGTATTCCGTTTCTATCGAAAGCTTGTTCCCCGTTACCTTATAAGCGAGCTTGAAGGTTACGACGGGCATCATGCAACGCGCCGCAAGACAGCCTTCAAAAACGTAGCCGTCCGCCTTTTTCTCGCAAGAGAAAATTTGCGGTTCACAATACTCTAAACGGTAAATATCCTTCCAATCGGGCGCAAGCTTTCTATCGTTATCTATATAGCGAGTGATATTCCAACGCATCGGGGATAAAAGCATTTCCTTCCCGTCTGCTTTTATAGAAAGCAGTTCCCCCGTATTTTCGTCCACCGTAATGGCAATCGCCTTTGCCTTTCCTTGCATTGCAGGTAACTCGATTTCTTTGATTTCCGAACGGGTTTTGCCGCCGTACACCGCTTTCATTTCCCAAGCGGAAGATTTCGGTTTTCTATCGGGCGTCACCAAACCGTCGATACAGAAATTGCCGTCGTGCTCCATCTCGCCGTGGTCGCCACCGTATAAATACCCCTTTTTCGTGTAGATACCGTGGTCTGCCCACTCCCATACGAAACCGCCCATACACTGTTCGTTCGCATAGATGAGTTCCCAATAATCGGCGATATCGCCGCAGATATTCCCCATCGCGTGCGTGTATTCACAAAGCACAAAGGGACGGGTTTCCTTGGGATTATTCAAGACGTCTTTTTGAATGGTTTCCACGCTCGGATACATCATACTCACCATGTCCACGAGCTTGGTATAATAATATTTTTTGCTTGCGTTTTGCAAGCCTTCGTAGTGAACGGGACGGCTCTTGTCACGGCTGCGAATATATTTCGCGCCCTTGAAGAAGGCTTTACCGAAGGAGCTTTCGTTGCCGAGCGACCAAATGATAACGCACGGTCTGTTTTTGTCCCTTTCCACAAGCGCACGGTGTCTGTCCTCAATACCGTCCGAGAAAAATTCGTCCTCAGCGTATTCCCCCCACAACGTCAAATCGTAGCCGCCGTCACGGGTTGCCGCGCCGTGCATTTCCACGTCCGCTTCGTCCATAACGTACAAGCCGATCACGTCGCAAAGCTGATAAAATTCGGGCATATTCGGATAATGGGAAGTACGCACCGCATTGACGTTCAAGGACTTCATCAATTTCAAGTCGGTAACGATGTTTTTCAAGGTAACCGTTGCACCCGTTTTCGGATTGAAATCGTGACGGTTTACCCCCTTCAATTTTATGGCTTCATCGTTGATTTTGAACACTTTTCCATCGATAGAAACCGACCTAAATCCCACTTTTTCGACAATTTTTTCGCCTTCGGCGCAAATTTCGAGGGTATAAAGCGCAGGATTTTCCGCCGTCCATTTCCGTGCGTTCTTCACGCAAAATTCCACCTGCTTCCCCGCCTTAACAAACGCCATTTCCCTGCCAAAACGAAGGGTTGCGTCCACTTTGCTCTCGTTCGTGAAGGTCAAAATGCCGTACTCGCCTGCAAACGACGTGTTGATACGGTAATCCCTGATATGCTTTTCAGGGCGTTTCAAAAGATATACACTGCGGAAAATTCCCGAAAAACGGAACTTATCTTGGCATTCCAAATAGGTAGAGACGCACCATTTAAGCACAAGCACGTCCACAACGTTTTCGCCGTCTTTTACCAGCTCGGTAACGTCAAACTCGCTCGTTGCGTGCGAGATTTGAGAATAGCCCTTGTATTTGCCGTTGATATACAAATAGAAAGCGCTGTCCACACCTTCAAAGTTTAAGTAATACTTTTCCCCTTCCTTCTTGTCCAACGTAAAGCTGCGGCGATAATGCCAACAAGGGTTGATCTTCGGCATTTTCGGAAGCATTACAGGGAACGGATAGCGCACGTTGATATATTGTATTTGATCGTACCCGTGCATTTGCACGCAAGCAGGTACGGGGATTTCTTCACTTAATTGCTCGTCAAGCGATACCTTATCCACGTTGTCGTGTTGCTTGATTTGCCAAACGCCGTCAAGAGATATAAAACGGGAGCTCGATTTTCTATCAATAATCCCATAAACGGTTTTTATCTTATCTTCTTCCGCAAAGGGAACGTAATAGCTCCTATGATTTTCAACGCCTATACGTTCAAAACGCTCGTATTCTCTCATACTTTCTCTCTGAACCCGTCCTTGTTAAGCCCATAATCGGGCATTTTATTTATTGTATCATTTCTTTATGAAAATGTCAATACTTTGCCTAGTTTTTCTTTTCAAAAATCCCTCTCTTTCTCGCCCTCTTACTTTTTTGATTGCAATAAACAACTTTTTGTGCTATAATATAAAAAAAATAACAACCAACGGAGTTTTATGCAAACTTTCGCCCCATTAAAAAAAGAGCGCGTCATTGCCTTTGACGTACTTCGTATAATAGCGATTTTCGCCGTCATTATGATACACGCTTCGGCGGATCTCGTCATTCATTTTCCCATTGACTCTTCGGAGTTTATCGTGGGGAATATTTTCGACGGAATTTCAAGACTCGGCGTTCCCCTTTTCTTAATGATTTCGGGAGCGTTGATGCTCGACGAAAATAAGACGCTCCCCATGAAAAAGATGATGAAAACCGTCCTGCAAACGGCAATTATTACCTTCCTTTGGTTGACAATTTACGCCTTGATTTACGAAGTGGCGTATCCCCTGCACGAAGGCAAGGAATTTGATGCGGATAAGTTTGTAGAAGCATTGTTTTTCGGCAGATACCACCTTTGGTATATGTTCGCCATCATCGGGTTGTATCTCATCACTCCCATCCTGCGGTTGTTCGTGAAAAAGCAAAACGCAAAATACGTGTTGTACTTCTTATTGCTTGCGCTTATTTTCCAATTTGCAATTCCCATTCCCAATCTCTTGCTTAATAAAACGCTCGATTTTGAAAACTATATTGCGAATTTCTACGGACAATTTAATATGAGTTTCGTTTTAGGCTATCCTGCCTATTACCTGCTCGGTTGGTACGTGGCGAATATCGAAATTAAGAAGGTTTGGCGTATCGTTATCTACGTGCTTGGCTTGCTTGGAATGGCTGTAACCGTGCTCGGTCCGCAATTCCTTTCCACGGAAAAATTGAAGTTTTACGCCCCTTTCTATGATATTTTAAGCTTGAACGTACTCCTTTATAGTTTGGCAGTATTTATGCTCGTCTTCTATCTATTCAAGGGGAAAAACGGTGGAAAATTCGCGCCTGTGCTTACGAAAATATCGTCGCTCACCTTCGGGATGTATTTGATGCACGAAGCGATTCTCTTCTTCCTAAATTACAACTCCACAGTGAAAAACGCTTATGCGCACGTGAGCTTAACTTGGCTTTTGACGACGGCTGTTTCCTTCTCGCTAGCGCTCGGCATCTCGTATATTCCCTTTGTAAAAAAGATTATCAAGTGTTAAAAAAAGCTCCCCAAAAGGGAGCTTTTTCTGTTTGTTATTTCGTACCGAAAAGACGGTCGCCTGCGTCACCGAGCCCGGGCAAAATGTAGCCGTTTTCGTTGAGCTGTCTATCCAACGTAGAAACGTAAACGTTCACGTCGGGATGTGCTTGCGCAACCTTGGAAACCCCTTCGGGCGCACCGATAATCGCCATAAAGCGAATGTTTGTACACCCCTTCTTTTTCAAGAGCGAAATGGCGTCGCACGCACTGCCCCCCGTTGCGAGCATCGGATCGACGAGTAATACGAGCTTATTTTCAATGCCGTCGGGAAGCTTGCAGTAATATTCCTTGGGTTCGAGCGTTTCTTCATCACGGTACATACCGATATGCCCGACTCTTGCGCTAGGGAAAAGCGCCTGAATACCGCTGACCATACCAAGCCCTGCGCGAAGAATGGGAACGATGGCAATGGAGTTGTCTTCCACAACCGTTTGTTCACAAAGTTCGAGCGGCGTTTGCACTTGTTTTTTCGACGTGGGTACGCCTTCGCGCAAGCATTCGTACGTCATGAGCATGGTAATTTCCTCGATAAGCTCTCTAAATTCCTTCGTGGACGTTTTTTCATCGCGAAGAATAGCGATTTTATGGTTGATAAGCGGATGATTAAAAATAACTACGTTTTCGTACTGTTTCATATTTTTTCCCCTTTGTTGGTATATCTTTATTGTATCACATAAAACCAAAGAATGCAAGTAAAAAATAAGGGAAAAGGTTTTCGCCTTTTCCCTTGTTTTTCATCGTTTTTTGCGGTATATATCACTTAATGTATGTCAAACCTGTAATCGTCATAAATCCGCCTTGACTTTGAATTGCTGAACCTGAACCATTTTTCTGACACCAGAATTTAATCGCCGTATCTGCTTTCAAGGTAATCTCTGCGACTGTTGTATAGTTACTTTCTGTCCTTACTATAGTGTCACCGCAAGCCCCGATTGCCTGATTTGCAACCGTAAAGTCCGGCGTCATATAAACGCATACTTTCGTGTACCCTTGCTTCATCATATAGTTCACATAATCCGCAGAAATATACGCCATAAAGTTCATGTTACTCGTGCTTGTGCTATTCGTTACCGTAATCGTATCACCGTCATATACAACCCTCGACACACCACCGTATTCAATATAGCCGTGCAATACTTGAATCGACATCGCACCCTTCGGCATTTCTACGAGCTTATACACGCCGTTCGTCGCCGTAAGCTCTTCACCGTCCAAAAGCACGATGAAATCATCCAACCCTACAACCGTCGGCGTTATCGTGAACGCATATACCGCACCGTCCACGGTCGTTTCCGCAAACGTATAATAGCTAGATGTCGCAGGCTCATAAATTACCGTGCCCAAACCGATATAACCGTTGCTGAAGCTCGTGTATACTTCGTTACCGTTTTCCACGTCCGTAACAAGCGTCACCGCGCTTAAGTTCGCAGGTACCTTAACGTATACGTTTTGAAGATTTACATAGCTCTGCGTTGCGCCACTGATGGATGCTAAACCTATCCATCTTGCCATAGAGGCACCCTTTGACGTAATTGCGCTTGCGTCGATATAGCAGTCTTGGATAGTCATTTCGCCCGTCATGTTTCTTGCGTTATCTGCACAGAAGAACGTCCCTGCATAAGCGCTTGTGCCATACGCACCTGCCGCATACTGAACGTGTACGTTCTCAATCGTACCACAACCCCACGCACATACGTAGCCGCCGAGTGCGGTAAGCTTCGCATCGGCAAAACTTACGTTCTTAATCGTACCGTTCGCACCGAGCAAGGTGATAAAACCACCCCACGTGATATTCATCTCCAAACCGCTAATCGTATAGCCGCAGCCGTCGAATGTCCCTTGGAACCCTGCCGTTTCGGGATTTGCCCAACCAAGCTTGAAACTCGTTAAGCCATTCGAGTGTGAATTGCTCCACGTAGCCCAACTCAGCCAAGCGCCATTATATTCAATGTCGTTACCCAGCTCGAAATAGCCGCCCTTTCCCGGGATCGTTGTCGTCGTTATGTACATACCGTTAAGTTCTTCCGGCGTCGTGATAACGTTGGTAACCACGAGAACGGGAACGACTACGCTATGCGTCGTACCATCTGCAATCGTCACCGTAACCGTATAGTTTAAATTACCATATTCCGATTGGCTGATTTGATTGCCGTTAAAGGACAAGGCATTGATCCCCGTAGTTTTCGTCGAATCAAACGTTGCGGAAGTGATTTCCCAATCGCCGATTTCCGAAAGGTCCATAGAAAGCTTATTACACTTTTGCCCCGTCAAGGAGTTATAAACGCCAGAGCCTGCCGTTCCTTCAATACCCGTCCAGTTAAGGTCAAGCTTCTGTCTAGTCGGCAATACAGTAATAAGCTCTTTACTTACTTTACCGCATTCGCACGCGTAGACATCCTTACCTTCTTGAACACTCCAAGAAGCGGGATGCGTAGCTACTCTTTCTTCGCCACAGTTATTGCAAAGTTCATCGCAATCGTTGTCATATTCATGACTACATAATGTCGTTTTTATTTCTATCCCTTCGGGAATTTCGGTAATTTCAGTACCGAGTTTACCATTGCCAGACCCCGTATAACCATACGTAAAGTAAGAACCTACCGTAATAACCGTCGACACGAAATTCGTCTTACCGGCATCCACCGATTCTTTCAAGAAGGTTGCTTCCGAACCAAAGATACTCGGAACACGCAAATCCGTTGCATCCAAGTTTACATATTTCAATTCCATTCCCGTGCCCGTCGCCAAACGAGAGAATAACAAGCCTTGGTCGTACGCCGCATAACTACTGTTTTCAGGGCTGCGCACCGTAATTTCGCTGTATTGTACGTTCACGTGCCAAATCTTCGTTCCCCAAGCTTTACCTGCCAACAATGCAACGTAGTTGTCGTTGGAAACAAGTTTTACGTTTTCAAAGTTCAAGTTTTGAATGTATGCATTCGCCAATACACCGAAGATACCGCACGTTCCTACGGAAATGTTTCTAATGGTGTGGTCCTTACCGTGGAACACGCCGCCAAATTGATGACAATAGTTATAATTGCCGCCAGGCGTAACTATGCCGTAACTTGCAAAGTCAAGATCGTTTGCAAGTACGTAATAGCCCGTTATTTTGGTACTCGTTTCGCCATTCTTTAATCTAGAAATCGCAGTCAATTCGTCGCACGTTCTAATTGCGTCGTTTACACACAGTACGTTAGAGAAGGTGATACGATGATCGTTACCTTTACAAACAACCGAGTATCTCTTTAACGCCGCGCCCGTGGACGCTTCCAACGTCGTAAAGCTAAACTCAAGCTGCCCTGCCGTCGTTACCGTTGCCGTCGTCGTTTCGCCGTTTACACTTACAACGTAGCTATCGCCGACCACAAAGTATTCATGCTCTACTAAGCCCGTATTTGTTGCAGTTTCCGCATAGAGTTCTTCCTCAACCGTAATCGACTCCTTCAAGAACGCCAAATTCGTAATCTTCAACCAGAAGTCTGCATCCTTAATAGCGTTACCGCTGTTGCCTGCGTTCATTCCCCAGAAGAATACGTCCTGCGTCACCAAGCTCAAATCAAGGCTTACGTCATAAGGCGTTGCGCCTTCTTTTATAACTTCATCCTTCTGAACGCCGTTATATTTATAACAAGCCTTGACTGCAATTTCACCGTCACAAGCATACGTAAAGCTCAAAATCTTATAGCCTTGACTATACATATATTCGATATAGTCCTTAGATATATACGCATAATATCCGGCGTTACTGGTATTTGCAAGCGCCGCATGCGTAAGTGTGATTGTGTTATCCTCATAGCTAGCCGTAACCTTGTTGCCTTTTTCAATATAGCCGTGAAGAACTTCAATCGTCAAGGCTTTCGTTACGTTTTCTACCGTGTACACGCCGTCTACGCACGCAATCTCTTCGCCGTCGACAAAGACAACGAAATCATCCAAGCCTTCGATTGTCGGCGTAAGCGAGAAGCTGTAATCTTTACCCAACGCAGCACTCGCCGCACCGTTGAAGGTGTAATAGCTGCTCGTGGGAGCCGTAACGCCTACCATAAACGCCAAATCGGTAATGATAAGCTTACCGCCTTGATTCTTAATGTTTCCGCCTGAGCCAGCGCTGTCCTGCGCCCAGAATTCTAACTCGGAGTTTGAACCTGCAACAAGGTTGACCGTAATAAGCTTCTTACTACCGTCCGTAATATACGCTATATAACTACCATTATACTTCGCTAAAGCTTGTTGTGCAACCGTCGTCGTATCCGCTTGAAGATAGAATTGCAACGTCGTGTAGCCTTGCGAAGCCATATATTCGAGATATTCTGCCGAGATATAGGCGTGGCCGTGTAATCTAGTCGTGCCGTCTGCGGGCCAAATACTATTGGTAATCGTAATCGTACCGTCTTCCGCATACGAAACGGACGCATTCACACTTTCATCCGCTTCAATAAAGCCGTGCGCAATCTTAATCGTCAGCGCTTCCGTTACGTTTTCTACCGTATACGTACCGTTGACCGCCTTTACTTCTTCGCCGTTTACAAGTACGAGATAGGTACCGACGTTCGCCACCTTACCATTCGATTCCACCGTGAAGGTATAATCAGCGCCTACCGCTACGCTATCTGCGCCGTCTACCGTGAAGTAATCGGTATCTTCTACCGTTACGCCTACGTTATAAGTAATATTCGAGAGCTTCAACCAGAAGTCTTCATCCTTAATAGCTGAACCGCTATTGCCGCTATTCATTCCCCAGAAGAATACGTCTTGGGTAATATCCGCAAGATTCAACGTAACCAAGGACGAAGCGCCTGCCGATTTATCAGCACCATTCAACTTATACCAAGCATTCGCCGCAATTTCACCGTCGCAAGTATAAATGAATTGCAACGTCGTATACCCTTGTTGCGCCATATATGCAAGATAATCGCTCGACAATTTAGCCCAATGCGTGCCGTTGGTCGTATGTGCAAACGCTGCGTGCGTAATCGTAACTGCGTCGCTGCCGCTGTATTCGACGGTTGCAGGGCTGCCGTATTCGATATAGCCGTGTACTGCCTTAATCGTCAAGTCTTCCGTAACGTTTTCTACCGTATACGTACCTACGCCGCCGTAAACTTCGCCGTTTACCAAAACGATAATATCTTCAAAGCCACTCTTTGTCGCAGCCACCGTGAAGGTGTAGCTTCCGCCCTTCTCAACGATCATGTTATCGCTTGAGTAGGTATAGTAGTTGCTTGCTGCAGGCACCGTCACCACGTAGCCTTCATTTACGATAAATACGTTCGGGAAGGTAACCGTATAATAAACGTCGCTTCCGCTTACCGTCGTCTTTTGCGTATCTTTACAGATAATTTCAATCTTTTGTCCGCTCGACAAGTTGTTAACCGTTACCGTAAGCTTACCTTCTTCCGCAACCGTTACAGTATCGCTCCAAGTGCCTGCCGTTACGTCGAACGTTCTGCCTGCAATAAATTTATCGCTCGTAAGAGTAACCGTCCCCGATCCAGTGCCGTCCATTGCCGAAACGCCCTTGATTATGAACGCATCGTTTACCGTCACAACCTCCATACCGTTTACCAAATTCTTGAACGTCGTATCGGTAGCAGCTGTACCAGCTTCGGTGATTCTATCAATGCTCCACGATTGACAGTTTGCCGCCAATTCTGCATCGGAAATGGTATTTTTGCTGTAAATCATACGAAGAAGATACTCAGGCGAAAGCTTTTCGAGCATAATATTGCTATAATAAACGTTATAATTCGGATCGTTCGCATCGAGCGCTGCAATTGCCGCGTCTGCATATCCAATCCAATTTCTCAACGTCACCTCGGGGAAGTTGGTTGCATTCGCCATATCTTTATGAATAGCAGGATCGTTATTCGACGTTGCATATGCGGAAGTACTATCATTAAACCAATCGTCGAACCATTCTTTCATCTTATCTGCGCCGTCGCCGTACGCATTTGCAAAATATGCATCAATCCATTCCTGCCATTCCGTATCGTTGGGATCTGCCTTCCATACAAGCTTCGAAATTAAATAATGCTTGAGCATCGACCAACCCGATCTGCCTTGAATGGTTTGGTTCAAAATGTAATCTGCGCCAATTTCTTTTGCCAATGCGTAGTTTTCACGGATTGCATCAAAAGTATTATAGGGAACGAAACCGTTTTTGGTGTTGGTGTAGTACAACCACAAACGCAAATCCATATCCGCATTATTTTGACTAGCTGCGGAAGCGTTAATCAAATTAACCCAACCCATCAGGTTCGTATAAATTTCTTGGTTTTTCGCGCTAGAACTGTTCTTCAAGCCGTCCGTGTAATCGCCGTAGCTGTCGCCGAACCAAATCTCGATATGCTCGTTGATTGTCTCTACGTTTGCAGGCGCAACGTTCGTTGCGTGGTACGCAAGCGTTACGATTCTAAAAGTATTCTGACGAGAATCCCCAGCCAAGCCTGTTTTTACCTTCTCGGCAACGGCGTTCAAGAAATTGATAACGTTATCCGAAGCGTTGCCCGCACTCGTACAATTGCTGCACGTACACCACTGCATGGTATCCGAAATAGAGAAGCCTACTCTATATTTGGAAGTATCGTTCAGCAATGCTTCAACCAATCCATCTGCAACGGCTTCTTGCATTGCTTCAAGCGCCGGACCATATCCGTGCGCCGTATAGCAAAGCTCTAACGGCTGACCGCTAGTGTTCGTAAGATTGGACGTATAATCATACTTCCCAAATAAAATCCCCTTGGACTCTGTTTTTGTTGCATAAATTTGAGAATACTTGTCTTGGTTATAGTTAGTGTTGCTCGCACTATCTGCCATATACTGATTGGCAAGATCACTAGAAATAAACTTCGTAGAGTTGTGCCAAGCCGCGCCATTGCCAACGGGCGCAGAAATTATGTCCGCACCCAAGTTTTGCATGCCGTAATCTTCTCTTAAATCGTCTATTTTATCGACTGTGTTATATTCAATTGCAGGCGTGTACGATTTTACCGCAGGCAATGCAATTTCCCTCGGTTCGCTATTCAGTGAATAGGTATCCTTCGTATAGAATTCGTAGCCGACGAGCTCGCCAAGCAACTGCTGTACGCCGTAAAGCGTACCCTCGTCGCCAACGCCGCGCACGAATACCGTATTCTCTACGTGTTTAATTTCAGACGCCGTTTCTTTCGTTACACTAAAAGCGCCAAAGTGCGCCTTTGCGAGCGCAGTTTCACCGACGGATACGTAACGTTCCGCCGTCGTTTCAACGCCCTTTTCTTGAACGATAGGCAACGTAACACTCGCTGCTTCCTTGATAACACTCTGTAATTTGTTTGCCGCCGCTTTTTCCGTTGCCGTTGCGCTTTCTGCAATCAAAATCGAGTAATCGGACTTCGCCTTGAACGTTTCAGTAATCGAAAGCTCGCCGTTTACCGTATATTGTACACCGTTAAAACGCACGGTTGCCGCAACGGTTGTATCGCCCGCTTGCAAGCCTTTGATAACGTTGCCGTTCACCGCCGCAACGCTTGCATCCCCTACTTGATAGGAAATACTAAAAAGACCTTTCTCTTCCAATTCGTTTGCCTTTTCGGGAGACAAGCACACGCCGCCGATTTTAAGCGACGCAACTGCGTCCTCGTTCTCGTTTGTAGCATTATAAATCAACGCATCGCCATCCACCTCGTTTTTAGTGGACAACTGCGTTTCGCTCATGATAAGCTCAATATTCGTTTTGCTTGCGATATCCGCAACCAAACTACTCGTATCGTTTTCGAGCTGCGCCATTACCGCAACGTAGCCCATACTTCTTTCCGCTACGTTAGACGTATAATAAGTAACGGTATTGCCGTGCTTATCCGTACCCGTAACGTAACCGCGCGCAATAATCGAACGGTTGTAATAGCTTTCGGAAATATTTTCATACGTACCGTCGCCGTTGGATTTCCCTACAAGTACGCCCGTATATTCCGTCTGCGCTACGTCTTGCCAAGTTGTGGTTCTTACGTTCAACACCTTCGACGTGTTAAGCGTAAGCTCTCTATCCCCAAGCAAATCCTTGGGAAGCATAATCGTCCCGTAAACAGGATTTTTTAAGGCTTCCGCCTTCGCTTTCGTTACACTATCCACCGTCGTGGTAAAGCGGATACCGTTCGGGTTCGATTTTCTTACCGCCGCCGTTTCTTCGATTTTAAACGTTTCAACCGTTTCCGCTCTCGCAACTCTTTCCTTCGGTTGCGACCACGCCCCTATAAACGTAATGCCTCCAACAAGGCAAAACGTCATCACGGCGAAGAGCGTAGATACTAAAAATTTCTTATTTCTCGTCTTCATACTCTTACCCCCAAATCTCCGGCGTACCGCCAAGATTATCCGACTGCGAGTTGGTAATAATATCGTTTTCTTCCAATAAAATTACCTTTGCTTCTGGCATTTCGTAATGTTTCATAATTTCCTCCTAATTCATTACATCCGACATATTTTTGCTTGGTTTTAATAAACCTTTTTTTGATACAATAGTAAGAACTCCCATTTTTATCCTCATTATATCACAAAAAAAGTGCATAGTGAAGAGAAAATTCTGCTAAAACTATTGCATTTCCTGCGATTATATGTTATAATAGGTCTATGAAAACTTTAACCCTTGATAATCTTGAACAACCTACCCCCCTCTTATGGACCAATGAATGCACGCTTTCTTATTTATTGCTTCCAAAGCCTACGCCGTCAGATTTTATTTCTACGCATATTCATCATACGTATGAATTAATCTTTTTCTATGAAGGCGACGCCGATTATAGTGTTGCCGGCGAAGTTTATTCTTTGAAGAAATACGATCTTTTGCTCATTAAGCCGTCCACCTATCATAATATTATTTTGCATTCTTCCCATCCGTACGAAAGGACGATTTGCAATTTTCATGAGAGCCACATTCCACAAGAGCTGATCGAGTCTTTACGAAATTTAGACCCCTACTATCATATCCCGCCCGACAGTCCGCTCTTTCATCTTCTTGATAGTCTAAAACTGACGGTAAAATGCATATCGGACAAAAAGGATTTGCAAGCCTTTTATTTGCAAATACTCCCTGCGATCATTTTGCATTTGAAACACCTTGACAGTTATGCGGCAAAGGAAACAATACCCATTCATTCCACCATTGAAAAAATCATCTACTACATAGACGAAAATCCAATGAAGCCGTTGAGCCTTTCAGATCTAGCCAAGACCTTTTATTTGAGCGAATCGCACATTGCGCACCTTTTTAAAAAGCACTTGAATACGAGTGCGACGCAGTACATCAATCGAAAGAAGATTATTTATGCGCAAACGCTCATTTTGTCGGGTATGCCCCCTGCGGTGGCGGCAGAAAAATGCTCGTACGAAAGCTATGCAACCTTCTATCGACAGTATAAAAAATATTTAGGCGTTCCGCCTATGCACGATTTTGCAAAATAACGTATGAACGCCCCCAAAGCCAACGTGGCTTTGGGGGCGTTCATTGTAAATCATTTAGCCGAGTAAGAAATCCATAATAAGCATAAAGCTAAAACCAATCAAAAGCGCATACGTTGCGCCGCGCTCACTGCCGTGGGCGTGCGTTTCGGGGATCATTTCGTCGCTGATGACGTATAACATCGTACCGCCTGCAAACGCCAGCGCAAACGGAAGTACGAAGGACGAGATACTGACGGCAAAATAGCCAATAAGCGTACCCACCACCTCGACAAGCCCCGTCATCAAGGCGCAAACAAAGGTTTTCCCCTTGGATACCCCTGCCGCAAGCATAGGTGCAATGATAATCATTCCTTCGGGTATGTTTTGCAGGGCGATACCGCCTGCAATCGTCAAGGCTTGCGCCGTATTCCCCGAACCGAAGCCCACGCCTGCCGCAAGCCCTTCGGGCAGGTTGTGAATGGCAATTGCAAGCACGAAAAGCAAGACCTTATTCAAATTCGCATTCTTGTGCGGTTCAATATCGGGCCCCATAAGCTTGTGCAAGTGTGGCACGAGCTTGTCCGTCAAATTTAGACATAGCGCACCGATAAAAATGCTGCCGACCGTCACCAAAATCCCCCATTTATCAAAGAGCGCAACGGCGGAATCCAAGGACGGCAAAACCAACCCGAACACCGCCGCCGCAAGCATAACGCCTGCCGCAAAGGAAAGCACGATGTCCGAAAATTTATGCGATAAATTTTTGAAAAGAAAGCCCAGCCCTGCGCCAACGACGGTTGCACCGCCCACGCCGACTGCGGTCAAGCCTGCAATAGCCAATCCGCTCATAATGCGTACCCCTAAAGAAAACAATTCGTTTGCCTTTATTATACACGCTTTGCCGACTGCTGTCAAGACCGATAAAAATGTTTTTTTACTTAAAAAATATAATATATTGTAAAACGCGCGCGTATTTTGTTGACAAAACTTGTCGAACTTTGTATACTTACATTGGAATATAAGTTTCCTCTAACAAAATATTTAAGAACGGCGCGCCGTTCTTCCTTCCCGACGGGAAGGAAAATTCCACCATTCGTAAGAAAAAATTTTATTTTAATATAGAAAAGGAGAAAAAAACTATGTTAAAAGCAAAGCAAAAGACAGTCTCTATACTCTTGGCTTGCCTGACGATGCTTGCGGCTTTGGTTTTCGGGCTCGTATCTTTCTTTAATACGCCCACCACCACGGCAAGCGCAGCAACAGCAACGGAAACGCTTGCCCTTGCTGGGACTACTGGAACACTCTCATCAGACAACAATTCCATTTCCTGGTCTCAAGGCATTATTACATTTACAAATGTAAAAGGTAGTACAGCTATTAGAACCGATGACTCCGACCATTATAGAGCATACGCTAACAGTGAAATTCGTATTTCTGCTAGCGAAGGAGCAACAATTACAAAAGTTGTAATCACGCTTAAATCCACCTCTTCTAGCTATAATGGTGGAACCTTTACTGGCAATATCACATCCTCCCTTAGCGGCACAAGTCTTACCATTACCCCTAAAACCTCCACGAATACCGTTTCTTTTAACCCTAGTAAACAGTTTAGAATTACCGCCGCCCAAGTTACCTATGAAGAAGGGACGGCTTGCACGCACGAAGAAAGCGAAGACTGGACGTTTGATTCTACGACGAACGAACACTATAAAACGTGCACAAAATGCAACGAAGAAATGGACGGCACGAGAGCAGCTTGTTCCGAATTTACGTATGGTGACTACACGACGGAAAACGGCGAACACACGAGAACGGCTACTTGTACTGTTTGCGGCGGCGCACAAACGGAAAGCGGTGATTGCGAAGTAGTTGCTTCGGATTACGTGCGCGAAGGCAACAAACACTCTCAAACAGGTACTTGTCAAATTTGCGGCGATGAAACAACCGTTTGGGAAGATTGCACACTTACCTATGAAAACGTTTCCAACAACAACAAAACGCACAACACGACAAGCACTTGTTCGGTATGCCAAAAAGACGAAACCGAGGAAGTTCCCTGCTCCTTCGACGAAGGCGTTTTAAACGGCACTATCCTTACCTACACCTGCGAATATTGTGGATACAGCTACGCAGAAGAAGCCACCATCTACACCGTTTCTTATGTCGTACCTAACGGCATTGAGGAAATTGAAGAGGTTACAGTTGCAGAAAACTTCTCGACGAAACTTCCTAAGGCGGGAACCGTAGAAGGTTATTCCTTCGTTGGCTGGGTAGAAGCAGAACTTGACGAAAAGACTGAAATCACCCCCACCTTCTTTGCAGCTGGCGAAGAATACACGGTAACGGAGGACGTTACACTTTACGCATTGTATAGCTACGCAGAAGGCACAGGCGCTTGGACAAAAGTAACAAACGCAAGCACCCTTGCAGTTGGTAAAGAAATCGTTATCGTCGCAAGTACTTCTGATCATGCGTTGGGCGCAGACAAAGGCAACAATCGTAACGCAGCTTCTATCACTAAATCAGGTGATACTGTTACCCTCAATAGCGACGTACAAATTATCACCTTGGAAACAGGTAACGTGGCTGATACGTTTGCCTTTAATGTCGGCAATGGTTATCTTTACGCCGCATCTTCTAGTAGCAATTATCTAAAAACTAAAACAACCTTAGATGCAGATGGGTCTTGGGCTATTTCAATTACAAGCGCAGGCATTGCAACCATCAAAGCACAAGGCAGTAATAGTCGTAATTGGCTCCGCAAAAACAGTACTAGCGCATTATTTGCTTGTTATAGTTCCGGTCAAGCCGACGTTAGTATTTATATGAAAGACAGCGCAACCTATTACGTTACCACGTTTAACGCCTGCACGCACGACAACGTAAGTGAAGTGGTTGAAGACGCTACCTGTTTGGAAAGCGGTTCTAGAACGGTTACCTGTTTGGATTGTGAATCGATAATTGAGGCAGAAGTGATTCCGGCCCTCGGCCACAACTTCATTAACGACGTTTGTGAACACTGCGGAAACGTAGATCCTGCATCCATTATTTATGACGGTTACTACTACCTTAGCTTAAACGGTAAGTACGCAGGCGAAAAAGATGGGAACTACTACAAACTCCTTGATTTTACCCCCAGCGAAACCATCGACCCGAATTACGTATTCTATTTTGTAAAAAATGGCGACACGTACGATATGCTCTACCTTAACGGTGGCAGTAAAGTCACCGTAATGATTGAAACACAAGCGGATTACACCCTTAAAATCACTAATGAAGAGGGTAAAATTCTTTCCCATAACACAACTTATACGGCTTACCAACGCATGGGCTTCTATGCCGCAAACAGTAGTTACCCTTCCGCTATTACGCTGACCGAAGTCGAACTTGCAAACATCGACAGTGCGTCGGTTACCGTTGGCGATAGCCTTACGGTAAACTATAAGGTTTCTATGCCTGCGGTTTATGCAGATGCGGTAATGCACTTTACTTTAGACGGCAATACGAAAGAAGTAAGCGGCACGCTCGTTGGCACTCAATACGTATTCTCGCTCCCCGTTCCCCCTCAAGCTATGGCGGATAACATCGTTGCAGAATTGTACTTCGGCGAAACGATTATTGCAAGCAAAGCTACGTACAGCATTCAAGAATATGCACAGAATAAATTGAACGATGCAGGCTCTAGCGCTGAACTCAAACGTCTTGTTTCCGATATGCTCTACTACGGTGCAGCGGCTCAAATCTATAAAGACCACAACACGGGCAACCTTGCAACGGCTGGCGTTGCCAATCTTTGGGCCGCTACCGATGAGGCTCCTGCGGAAACCTCTAAATCTAACGTTTACAATACGGAAATAACCGAATACCCTGCATACATCGCTAGCGCAGGCGTTTACTTCGATGACGTAAACCAACTTTATATTAAGTTGAACACGATTGAAAACGTAAAGGTTTACGTAACCATTGACGGCGTAAAGACGGAAGCGAACTTGACGGGTACGACGTATTACACGGACGGCATTAGCGCAACGGGCTTTGCAACCGAGTACATCTTTGAAGTTTACTACGGAGAAACGCCTACGCTTATGCAAACGCTTACTTACAGCGTAGACGCTTACGTATATGCAAAGAAAGACCATGCTGAAATCGGCGAACTTGCACTTGCCCTTTATCGCTACGGTAAATCTGCCGCAGCTTACAACGCATAACGAAAGGAGGAT
Organism: Clostridia bacterium; assembly: GCA_017505465.1. Classification (GTDB taxonomy): domain Bacteria; phylum Bacillota; class Clostridia; order Christensenellales; family Borkfalkiaceae; genus Scatosoma. Next base: position 19,765 of record JAFVPE010000002.1, read on the forward strand.
ATGAAAATGAAACACTATGAAGAAATGAAAATGGAACTCCTTGTTTTGGCACATCAAGACGTTGTAACGGTAAGCGGTTTCGCAGGGGTAGAAGATGAATTCGGCGACCCCAATAACCCTACTTCCGATCCCAACACTTTTGGCTAATAATTATGCGTAACTCTATAAAAAAACTACTGTCCTTTGTCTGCGCAAGTCTACTCATTTTCTCTTGCGCGTGTCAAAGCCCCAACGAGAACGGTACGTCTACGGATAGCTCCGTGAGTACGAGCGACTCTACGAGCGAGGACGGCGTTACAAGCGACAGCGGCTCTTCCGATAGCGAAGTAACGCCCCCTTCCAGCGAAGGCGGCAACGAAAATGGCGGCGGCGAAGGTGACGACAGCCAAGGCGGCAGCGGAGACAGCTCTGGAAACGGCGGCAATGAAAACGACGACAGCCAAGGCGGCGAAACTCCCCCTCCCCCCCACGAACACGTTGCGCAAGCGGACGACGGCGATTGCTCCACCCCTATAAAATGCGAATGCGGTGAAACGCTTGTGGAAGCCAAAACGCACTCGTTCGACCACAATTGCGACCTTTCTTGCAACAACGAAGGCTGCACTCACGAACGTGCGGTAATCGGACATTCCGACAAGAACGGGGACGGCTCGTGCGATGCTTGCGGCGAAAAAATCCCCGCAAATGACGACGAAATCGAGCTCCCTGAGGACAAATTCGAGTAAAGCCATGAAACGATTTTTAACCCTATTTCTGACGTTTATTTTCGCCCTTTCTTTGGTCGCTTGCAACGGCGGCGATACGGAGAACTCCTCTTCGCAGGAAAGCTCCCCTATCGGAAACGGCGGTGAAATCGAATTGCCCGACGATCCGTTCTAAAAAATTCATACTACAAAGCAAGCCCCCGATTTTGCGTAATGCAAAATCGGGGGCTTTTCATATAAAAAACGCTCGCAAGCAAGCGAGCGTTTTTTCTCTACGTATATAATTAAAGAAGCTGCGGCAATTCTTCATCCCAATGCGCAAGGATTTGTTCGCAAAGGATCAAGCAACGGAGCAAGTGATACGGGCCCTTCCAAAGAGATCCCTTTTGCTCGTGCGAAACCGTACCGTCGCGGTGCAAATATCCGTACCATTCGCCGTATTCCTTATCCGAGAAATGCGAGAAGATATACTCGTGCAATTTATTATACCAAGCGGTGTATTTTTCATCGCCCGTTAATTTGTGGGCTACAAGCGTGGCAATCAACGCTTCGTTGTGTACCCACCAAAGCTTCATATCGTGTTCAAGCTGTTCGCAAGGTCTGCCGTACACGTCGCGGAAATAGTAAATGCCGCCGTACTTTTCATCCCAACCGATGTCGAGCGACCAATCCAAAATATTGAGCGCTTGCTTTAAGAGGGTGTCATTTCCCGTTTGCACCGCCGCATTCATCAAAAACCACGAATTTTCAATGGAATGTCCGGGGTTGATCGTACGCCCTACGGGGTTATCCAAAATACTGCCGTCCGCATACACCGTTTCCAAAACGCATTTCAAGTCTTCTTTATAATGAAGCTTGATCATATCGTCCACGATTTTGTTGATGATTTCGTCATAATATGCGTGTTTGCCCGTAATTCTGCGCAAGGTTTGTGCGGAGCTTACAAGCACCATCGGGTTGGTATTGGAATGCAACGGGCGAATTGCTCCGTTTTCCTTTGGCGTAATTTTGAAGGGATCCGCTTCGGGATTGCAATACATTTCGTACATAAAATCGAAATACTTTTCCGCAAGGCGCAAATCCTCTTCATTTTTGCGGAGCAAATAATATTCCGCAAAGCCAACGACCAAAAAGCTTTCCGAGAAGAAATAACGGCGTTTACGCAAGGGCTGTCCGTCCTGCGTTACCGTAAAGAACATTCTGCCGTCCGTATCAATACAGTGTTCCTTGATGAACTTTGCGCCGCTATCCGCCGCCTTTGCCCAAGCTTCGTTCACACCGTAAACGTTGCAAAGCTTGGAAAAGGTCCAAAGGCATCTGCCTTGAAACCAAACGCTCTTGTCGTTGTTATACGATTTGCCCTGTCTATCCACGCTCGTGATAAAACCGCCGTATTTCTTGTCGATTAAGTCGGAATTCATCCAAAACGGTAACACGTCGTCAAACAACGTATGATAGTAGAATTGCCTTAATTTTTTAATTTCTGCTACGTTCATTTTACACCTTCTTTTCTTTAATAATTAAACCTACCTCAAACATTCTACGCCAAGGTAAATAACATTTTTCAATTTCATAAGCATCTGTAATTTCGGGATAATTGGCAGCCATGTACGCATTGAGCAATTCTTCTACCCGTTCGCTCACTGCGCCTTGGCTCACTTTCGTGTCCTCATATTTATATCCCATTTTCTCTACTTCATAATCCCAAATATGCTTTCTAACGTACGCGCAATATCCAATATCTTCATATGCGCGCTCCGCCGTAAACTTGCGATGTTCGGGCGTATCGCCGTAGAAATAACGAAGAATAGCTTGGCAAATAACCGTCCCTAACGTATTCGACGACGTATTCCATCCTGCATATCCCCACAGTTTCAAAAGCCCAACTTGCTGTGTGAGCCGTTCGGTCAACCGCACGTCCGCGCCGTTGCAGTACGCAATATCTGCCACCGCTACCCCTTTGCCTTCTTCCACCGCCTTTTGAATACGGTTTACGAAAGCGGGCAAATCCCTATCGTAATACTGTCTACCGTGCGGATTGGAAATGTTTTGCACCTTCCCAACCGGAAGATTGCAGAACAACAAAATATCCGCGTCCTCTTCGTTGTCGCATTGCACGCCGCCTGCGCTCTCAATTTGCGCCAAAATGCTCTTGTACACTGCTCGGTCTTCATACAAGGGAATGACGTTCTTGCATTCGTCTTTGGGGTAAATCGGATAAATTTTCGGTGCATAGCCTTCCATATCCGCCACCGCCCTTGCAAGCAAAGTCATACCGCCCTCGTCCGCACCGGGATAAATAACGACGTCGAGATTTCTCTCTTGCACCAACTTGCGCACCTTTGCTTGATCCATCGCCGTATAACCGCAAGGATTGGAATCGTCTTGCAAAATAACGAATTGCTTTATAACCGTTCCCACCAAGTTCAACGCATCCATAAGCATGGATATATTGCACGCTCTTCGCGTTAAATAGTCGTCCAAATAAGGCTCGCAAATCTTCAAGCGTTCTTTTTCAGCGTAATATTCCGCTTCCGTGATTTTTCCGTCCTTGAATTTATGCTCGTTTTGACCGTATTCAAATATTTCCAAACCGCAAATGCCATAATAATCGGGTTCTTCGTCTGCGTCCGAGTAACAAGGGCAACGCATCACGAGCGAAAATGCGTACACCGTCATTTTTGGATTGCGTTCCTTTAAAAAAGTGAGCACCTTCAACCGCTCTTGCAGCGTTTTCTTTTCCAAATGATGTAACCTTGAAGGAATAATCCCCCCGTACAACAGCATATCGACGGAAAGGATTAAATAATCCGCATCAATACACTCTCGCAGTAAAAACGCCTCGATTTTTTCATATTCTGCGGGAATTTTCTTATCCCCCAACGTCTCGTACGTCGGACTTACCAAGCGATATTTCTCTTTATTTTCGCTTAAAAAACCAACGAAAGAGTAATTGCAAGGTCTTTCATCCAACGGCAAATAAACTATTTTTTTCATACTCCCCTTTCCCTTTTAATTATATGGTTACATTTTAACACTTTTTATAAATACTGTCAAGGATTTGCCAAATTTTTCTTGCCTAGTTTAAAACAATATTCGTCGCCATTTGTAAAGAACGAAAAAACGTCAAGGGATATAATATATAATAATGAAAGCGCCCCTTGCGTAAGGGGCGCTTAAATTACGGTCTTCTAATAAGCTCTACCGGCTTCTTTCGAGAAATTTTTACAATCGGCAACGTCGAAGATACAATTGCCGTAATCAAGCTTATGGCAAAAATAACCAAAACCTGTCGAACGCCGAAAAGCGCAAAATGCACGGATATATTCATAATCTCTACGATATACGCATTCACGAGCGAACACCCCACTACCGCAAAGACGTTCGCCAAAATGCCGTTGATGATAGATACGATTAAACTCTCGCTTAAAAACGTCAAGAGAATGTCCTTGCGCCCTGCGCCAAGTCCGCGCAAGATGCCCACGCTTTGCTTCTTACTCGAAATGCTCGTGCTCATATAGTTGTAAAGCATGAAAATCGAGAACAACGAAAGCGCAAGCGCCGCATACAAGAATAAGTCGGCAACTTGGCGAATCATCACTTCGTTCTCTTGAATGACGTTGAGAACGGAGTTATTATACCAATGCAGCGTAAAGCCGTTTTCGCTCATCATGTGTTTTACGATAACGTCACCGCCGCCTTTTAAGCTGCGTTCAGAGAAGAGAATTTTGTTGTACTCCCCTTGCTCGGAATAGACGTTAAGCTCGCTCATAAGCGACTTGTTCATCATTAATTTATAACGAGACGAAGCGGTGTAATTGTCAAGATCCACACCGAAATATGCACCTACGATTTTTACCTTCTTTTCCATCTCTTCGCCCGTTTCGGTGGAACGAACGTGAATGGTGGATTCGTATCCCCCTTCGGGAATCTCCACCTTCAATAACCGAATAAGCTCGCCTAAAACGTAACGGTTGTTTACCATCTCCCCCTTTTGCAAGCTGTTAATCATCTTTTTCGCTTCGGTGCGTTCTGCAGGAGCAAGCGCTCCAAGCTCCGTATTGAAAAGCTTTTCAAGGTTATACGTATGGATTAAAATTTCGTCATTTTTCAAGGCAATCTTGCCGTCGGGCGAATATCCGCCGTTAAAGAGCAAGACGTTTGCATTCCCGTAATCTTCGGCGTTATAAAGATACCCCGAAGCTACCCCCTTCGTATTGTCTTTTCCCAAGGCTACCGTCCAACTTGCATTCCCTACGTTGAAAACGTTGGCTACGCCCTTTTCTTCTTTGACCGTCTTTAAAAAGTCCTTCGCAACGAACAAGCACTTTTGTGCGCTCGAATCAATATACGCGCTAAAATCCAAGCCCAAAGCGTTGGTTTCCACATCGTACAAAGTAGTTTCGCTAAGAATATCGTACTTTTCGGGAATCTTTCCACAGTCGACAATACCGACAATCGTGTACGGCTGTGAGCCTACGTTGATGCTTGCGCCAAGCAATTCTTCGTAGGTGGTAACCGTTTTTTCGTGCAACGGACTGCCGTTGAGATAGTGGATAATGGAATCGGCAAGGTAGGTGGAAACCGCCACGTTATATAAACTCGTTTCGTCGATCGCTCCCCCATTGTAGACAAGCGTGGGATACTCACCGAGAAGGAGCTTATAATCGAAATCTTTGAATTTTCCGCTTGCCGAAATTTCCGTTTCACTGTCAAATTCCACGAAACCGTTTACCGAGCTCGTGTAATATCTTTTACCCCTAATGGCGCTCGTACCGTTCAACTCGCTAATCGGCAACGTTTGCTGTACGTTCCCTGAAACGTTGTCTTGCAGATTAAAAATCCCCTTGACCTTTCCGCCCGTTTTGCTTTGAAGCTCGGAAACCACGTTCTGCGAAACCTTCACGGTATAGCGATCCCCTGCGTCGTAATCCACAACGTAGTCGGCGGTGGTAACCACCGTTTTGGACGGCGTGATTTTTAATTGATTTTTGAGCACTTCCGCCGTGCTAAAATTCGCCACCGTGTCGAACAAGCCGAATACAGCGAACGCAAGCGCGGAAATGAGTATGGTAAACACAAGGCGCACGGGCTTCACCGCAAGCGATTTCACGCCGAGAAAAGCGGCGCTTTTTAGTTTCATTTTACTCTTTTTGAAAGAAACGGGCTCGTCCGTGTTATGCGGAATTTTCCCCGTCGGTTCTTTATCTCTAAAACAAGGGTTTTCGATAATTTCAATGGACTTGCGTTCCTTAACCGCTTTTGCCAAGGCGTCCTTTTCGCTTTCGGAAAGTTCCGAGCCCTCGCGCACGATGAGCGTATCTCCCTGCTCGCTTACGTTCCCTTGAATTTCCCTTGCGGTGAACGTAACGTCCTGCGCCACGTTGCCGTCCTCAAGATGAATGATACGGTCTGCATACTTTTCCGCAAATTCTCTATCGTGGGAAACGACGATGACCAACGTTTTTTGGGAGAGCTTTTTGAGGGTATCGAGGACTTGAATACCCGTCCCCGAATCGAGTGCGCCCGTCGGCTCGTCCGCCATGATGATACGGGGTTGCTTTACAAGTGCGCGCGCAATGGCAACACGTTGACGCTGACCACCCGAAAGCTCGGATACGTGACGGTTTTTAAGCCCGTCGATGTCCATATCTTTGAGGAGCTTTTCAAGCTCTGCATCGTCCGCCTTGCGGCCTTGCAATTCCATTGCAATCTTGATGTTTTTCTCTACTGTGAATTCGGGAAGCAGGTTGTATTCTTGGAAAATAAACCCGATGAAGGTATTGCGATAGCTGTCGTATTCGGTGGCGGAAAAGGTGGAAAATTTCTTGTCTTGAATGAGAATTTCCCCTTCGTCAATGCCGTCTAAACCGCCGATAACGTTCAAAAGCGTGGTCTTACCGCAACCGCTTTTCCCCGTAATAAACACCAAACCCGAAGCAGGAAAGGTAAGCGAAACGCCGTTTAAGGCTCTAACTTCCCCTGCCTTCGTTTTATAAGTTTTCGTAACGTTTTGAAGCTGTAACATAATCTTCCCCAAAAATCTAAAATCTTCCACTATTATAATATAAAATAAAAAATTTGTAAAGAAAAAACAAACGCCAACTTTTTAAATATACGTATTTATGAAAAAAACTAAACCAAACCATAGGTGTTTCAATTTAGGGCGGTGGTATTGTTTGCCGAAACCCTTAAAAGGGAACCCTCGGCAAAGTTTCGGGCGCTTACTTCCCTTTTATTTTTACTACGGCGCGCCCTGCGCGTGAACCGACGATAATTCGCCTTTCAAGTGTTAACCACCTCCACCAACGCACGAAAAAACGCCCTTGCGGGCGTTCGTGCGTTGGTGGAGCGAGTTAAACGTAAGTTGAACCGCTTATTTTCAGCTTGACATTAAAAAGGAATATCGCTATCATCACTTAAATCATACTTGGGTGAATAATTTTCATTAAAAATATTTGCCGCTGTTACATAAAATTGTGGTAAATAATTAGGATAGGTAGCTTTTATTTCTTCGTATAATTTCAAAGCTGTTTCAAGCGTTTCCATTGCAACTTTACTTTCGCCATCGGTCATCCTATCATCTAAACCAAAGATTTGACACGCCCATACGCTTTTATCGAATAAATGCCGTTCTATATCGTTTTGTAAATTTGCAAAAATACATTCCATATAAGCAGCATCTACTTTCTTGGATAGTTCAAACGTTTTATTCCAATATTCATTACCATAAAAATCGACATTTTCAACAAGTCGCAAATCTGTTAAAACAGTATCAATTTTATCTCGTAATTCGCTAACATCTAGTAATTTTGCAGGGATAGGTTTAGGCGATTCTTCTTTGGGGGTTAATAATTCTTTATAGTATGCATTTGTTCTAAATTCTATTTTTTTTCCTGTATTCTCAAAAAATTCTCTCGCTAAAAAATCAACATTGTCGTTAAAACCATTATCATTTGTAACAAATACTATTTCACTTTCTCCATTATTCTTAAAATACTCCATTAGCGACAACCAAATAAGCGCGTCCTTGAATCCTTTATCGCTTGTGCTCTCTATAAAGGGCGGAATCTTATTGTTTGCACGCTCTAAAATCGTGGAAAAAGTTGATGAATCTTTCTTAAACGGAATTATATTTTTGCCAAAAACTTTATCGTACGTTTTTTGAACTCCTTTACGTAAATTGGTAGCGTATTGCTCATACGTGCTCTTAATCGTAATATCCGCAATACTCCTATATTCCTTTTGCAACTGTACTACTTTATCAAACTTCTTTTTACCCTCTCGGCATTGTTGACCAATACGCTCATCGATAGAGACCTGTGTAACATATACAACAAATTCGCCTTGTAAGTTTGCATAAACTTCATCAAGTTGTTTATTTTGAATGATAAAATTAGTGTCAAATACAAATGCTTTTTTATTTAACATTCTTTTCCCCTCATGTGTTTTAATTAATTATCCTTACTACTAAATATGTGTGAAGTAAAAGTAAGAAAATCTGCTTTATCATTAAAAAATATAATTTGTTAAGTATTAAATGAATCCCACCATTTATATATTGTCATTCGACTAATATTTGTTTCTATTTCACATTGCCTTTTAGTTCCCGTGGGATTTTGCTTTCGCCATTCAATAACTTGAAATTTTTTACTCTTTTTTTCTCCTACCAACTTAATTTGACAAACAGGACACCCTGTTCCCTTTAATAATTCTGATGCAACAGTTTCCCAGAGATGTCCACATTTCTTACATTCGCATTTAATTTTATCCCGGGCATAATGGTATTCGGTCAACAAAATGATTTTTTCATAATGAGGATTTTTGCATTTGAGCTTGTCTATAAAGTCATCGTGAGTGATTCTACGGGAAGATTTATACGCAAATGAAATAATCTCATTCCATTCATCCTCTGAAAATGAATATGACACATTGATAAGGTTTAGACATCTATAAACAATCGTTTTTAGTGTGGAATAATTTTTTTCACTCCCTAAATCAATTCCATATACCCAAACATCATTTTCAAAAATTTCATCTCCCGAATAGGAGTCATATATAATAACAAGTTTAATATTTTTACTTGCACATTCATTTGCCTTTTGAATATCTTTTTGCAGCACCTCTTTGTGCCACTTCCAAGAACCTATTTCTACCGCAAATGCAAAATCAGGTAAAAATATGTCTAATTCTTTGCCTAAGGCTTTTTTACCACGATGTATTATTTTTTCAGTTCCGACAGCCAGGCATAGAGCATGGAGCAAAAATTGTTCCATAAAAGATGTGGATGTATGCGCGCATACTGGACATCCCGAACCACTCAATAATCTTGAGGCAATAGCCCTCCACTCGTGACCACATACAATACACCTGCAAGCAATTTGATTCGCTGCCCCATTGTATTGGGTGCATATGTGTATAGTGTTAGCATGAGGATTTCGTGTATTAAACTTATCTATAAATGCATCGTGCGAAATTTTTCCAGGACGCTTTATTCTTTTCAGTTGTTCACTTGATATTATAGCAATTCTTTTTTTTGCACATTTAGGGCATCCCGTTCCTTGTAGCAAACTACTTGCAAGTGGATTCCAAATATGATTACATATTATGCACTTACATTGTATCCGCTTTGTTGCTCCCTTATATTCAGAAAGAAATTCTATCTTTGAGACATGGGGATTCTTTTGCCTTAGATTATCGAAAAATCGTTTTTGTGTATAACCTATATTCCCAGAGCAGGATGGGCAACCCGATCCTGCTCTAATCAAATCGTTAGCCTTGGAAGACCACACTGTTTCACAAATACGACATTTGCATTTTATTTTTTTTGACATACCTTCATATTCACTCAATAAAGCTATATTGGAAAAGTGAGGGTTGTTGAATTTAAGTCTCTTAACAAAATCATCGTTTGATAATTTAATATTATTGGAGCAACGAGGGCATCCGTGACCATTCAAAAGGGTTTTTGGGGTTGGGCTCCATTTGTAATCACAGCGCGAACACTTACATAAAATCGGGGAGGTGTTTTTTTTGTATATCCCCAGTATTTGAATAGAGGGGTTCTTAATAGAAACACTTTCAATAAATTCGGCATGCGCTCTCTTTTTACCGCTTGGCATCTGCTATCCCCCTTTTTCGTTATTATACAATACATATATTATATCATAAATTTAGTCTATAATCAAGTAAAAAGCGTAATTATTGTCCCTTGGCACTACGGCGTGCGCTTGTTATTTCTTTGAAAATGTAGGGCAAACAAAAGCCCTTTTACGTGATATTTATTTGTGGGCAAAATAAAAAACCTAAATCAAACCATAGGTGGTTCAGTTTAGGGCGGTGGTCTTGTTTGCCGAAACCCTTAAAAGGGAATCCTCGGCAAAGTTTCGGGCGCTTACTTCCTTTACGGAAGAAACTTACTTTCACTACGGCGCGCCCTGCGCGTGAACCGACGATAATCCGCCTTTCAAGTGTTAACCACCTCCACCAACGCACGAAAAAACGCCCTTACGGGCGTTCGTGCGTTGGTGGAGGTGGTCGGAGTTGAACCGACGTCTTACTCGGCTGCCAAAAAACTTTCTACATACTTAGTTTATCTATTATTTCTTAAGTGCACAACGCGGGTAAACACGCTTTGTACGCCGCAGAAGGCTAAATACTCTTTCAAAAACACCTTCCGATTTTAAAAAGAGTGTTCCGTCTTGATGACGCCGCGGCCCCAACCGACGGATAAATCGGGCGCGACGATTCGCTAACGAGCGAAATTACGCTGCAAGAGCGTAGTTTGCATTTCTATCTGCATTTAAATTTAGGTGGAACGTTTTATCGTAGCCGTTCCGTCTACGGTATGCTTATCCTTTCGCTCACCGGCAATCGAATCCGGGGCACCCCCATATAGAGTTACTCTATTATACACACAAAAACGGCAAATGTAAACACTTTTTTTGCTATTTTACAAAAATTCTCTAAAAAAGGAGCGGTTGCTATCCGCTCCTTTTTTGCAATTTAGATATACCGTGTACGCGTTGAACGTTATTTTCTCCACGTTCCGGGCGCAAACAAAAACAACATCGGGAACACTTCCAATCTGCCCACCAGCATATCGAAAATGAACACCAATTTCGACCACCAAGAGAAGTTCGTGAACGAGCCCATAGGTCCTACCATATCTAAACCGGGGCCAATATTATTAATAGTTGCTGACACCGCCGTAAAATTCGTCGTCAAACTTTCTCCGTCGAGAGAGACAATCAAAAGTGATATCGCAAAAATCAAAAGATACGCAATGAAAAAACTGTGTACAGAACGCACCACGTCGTCCTCCACCACTCTTCCGTCCATCGTCACGCGTTTCACGCGTTTGGGATGAAGCATACGGCTCATTTCGTTTCCTGCGCTCTTGCCCATAATAAGCAAACGGGAAACCTTAATGCCGCCGCCCGTACTGCCTGCGCACGCCCCTATAAACATAATTAAAACCAATATAGCTTTTGAAAAAGAGGGCCATAAATTAAAATCTTCCGTGGCAAAACCCGTCGTAGAAATAATGGATGCAACTGAAAAAGCCGAGTGTTTCAAAGCGCCTCCAAACGATTCTATCGTACCGCTTGCAAAAACGTTCAACGTCACCAAAGCCATGGCTGCTGCAACGATAATTAAAAATGTGCGTACCTCGATTGTAAAAGCTTCCTTAAATTTCCCCCTGAACAGTAAATAATAAGAGTTAAAATTGAGAGAAAACAGTAACATAAACACGGTAACAACGATTTGAATATAAGACGAATAGTCCGCAAAGCCGCTGTTTTTGATGGAAAATCCCCCCGTTCCTGCCGTCGCAAACGCTGCATTGATTGCCTCGAATACGGACATACCGCCGCAAATAAGCATTATAAATTGAATGAGCGTCAAGCCAAAATAAATGATGTACAAAATCTTCGCCGTCGTGCGCACTTTCGGAACGATTTTACTGACGACAGGACCGGGGCTTTCCGCTTTCATAATATGCATATTTCTTGCGCCGCTCAAAGGCAAAAAAGCAATCAAGAACACCAAAACGCCCATACCGCCAATCCAATGGGTAAAGCTGCGCCATATCAAAATGCAACGAGGCAAAACTTCTACTCCCACATTAGGATCGACAACCGTCGCACCCGTCGTAGTGAAGCCCGATACCGTTTCAAACAATGCGTCGACGTAGTTGGGAATGCTCCCCGAAAACACGAAAGGAAGCGCGCCGAATAAACTCATCACAATCCAACAAAGAGCGGTGATGACAAAGCCTTCTTTGGCGTAAATTTCGTTGTTTTTCGGCTTTCCAATAAGGCAAAGACCTCCAAGTGAGCCGCAAATCGCCATCGACATCAGAAAATCAAAAAACTCTCTTTCACGGTATACCGCCGCCGTAATGAGCGGTACTAAAAAGAACACCGCTTCAAAGATGAGTATCCATCCTAGCGTTCGTTTTATAATCGAAAAGTTCATACCGTCCCCTTCCCTATCTCAATACTTCGGTGATATCGTGCAAACCCGTCCGTTTGGAAACGATAACTACGGCGTCACCCGCCTGAATCACGTCGTTACCACGGGGAATGATAACCTTCTTATCGCGATAGATTGCCGCTACGAGTACGTTTTCTTTAAAACGCAGCATGGAAAGCGGTTTTTCTGCGATGAGCGAGCGTTCCTTAATGATAAACTCCGTTGCTTCGACTTCGCCGGGAATGATGTTATAGAGCGTTTCAATATTGCTTCCGCGCGTCTTGCGTGCCGAGCGCACGTAACGCAAAATAACGTCCGACGTAATGTGCGTAGGACAAATCGTCGTATCCAACTCCAAACGGTTCAATACGTTATCGTAGTCGATGCGGTTGATTTTCGTAATCAACTTGCCTTGACATACTTCTTGCACGAACAAGGAAAGCAAAATATTTTCTTCGTCGTGCTTGGAAAGCGCAACGAACGCCCCTGCCGATTTCACCCCTTCTTCAAGCAAAAGCTCCTTATCCGTAGCATTACCGTTGATAATCTTGCATGCAGGGAAAAGTCCTGCGAGCTCTTCGCACACCTTTCTATCCTTTTCAATAATTTTAAGAGTGATGCCCGAGCGATCGAGAATCTCGCAAAGATAATGTGTGATTACACCGCCGCCGACAACGATTGCATTCTTAATCGAATGCCCTTTATAGTTGATAATCTTGAAAAATTCCTTCGCATTCTTGGGGGAAGCAACGATTGTAACAATATCCTTCGCCTCGAACACAAAATCACCGTTGGCGATGTAGGAATCGTCGCCGCGTTCAATCGTACAAACGAGTACGTCGCACTTATAGCGTATCATAACGTCCTTAACCGACATACCGACGATATGACTATCTTCGGGCAAGCGGAACTTGATAAGCTCTACCTTTCCTTTTGCGAAAGGCTCGATTTTGATTGCCGCAGGGAAACGCAAAATTCGCGCAATTTCTTCCGCCGCCGCATATTCGGGATTGATGACGAGCGCAAGCCCGAGCTCGTCTTGCAAATACTCCACTTCTTCGCTGTATTCGGGGCTTTTAAGACGTGCGATAACTTGACAGTCCCCTTCCTTTTTCGCCACCATACAACAGAGCAGGTTGAGCTCGTCCGAGTTGGTCACGGCAATAAAGAGATCCGCCGATTTGATGTCTGCCTCAAGCAAAGTCGTATGCGTTGCGCCGTTGCCGACCACGCCCATAACGTCAAAACGCTCCGTCAATTCTTGCACCTTTACGGAGTCCATATCTACGACGGTAACCGAGTTGCCGCCGTCTTCGATGAGTTTTTCTGCGAGAGTGCAACCAACTCTACCGCAGCCTACGATGATAACGTTCATAATAGCCTCTTACTTTGCTTTCTTTTTCTTTGCAAGCTTCTTGATAGAAGTATGATGCTCTTCCCCCGCAAAAAGACGGAAGAGATTTTCGTGATGCGCGCACCACGTCAGCAAATTTAATGCCAAAATTGCCATGCACACGCATACCATGTACGCGTTGAACGGAATTCCGTTATATTTATTCCAAAATACGACAAATTGCAAAATGCTAAATCCCGTAACCCCCAAAAGCGAGCCCAAAGAACCCCATTCGGTGAGGAAAATAAAGAGCACGATGCCGAGCAAGCAGAAGAAGATAATCAATGCAAACCAAGGCCAATCGCAGGGCAAGCAGAACCAAAAAAGCCCAAGCGTAGACGCAATGCCCTTTCCCCCTTTAAACTTCATCGTTACGGGGAAAATGTGTCCGATGATGACGCAAAGTCCACAGAAATATCTCGTGAGATCCGCCACGGCAATATCCGTTCCTGCAAACTGATAATTACGGTAGATAAAAAAGCTGATAAGCGCAGGTACGCCGCCCTTTACCGCGTCGCAAAGGAAGGTAATAACGCCGATTTTTAAGCCGAATTCACGGCTCATATTCATCGTACCGGGGTTTCCGCTGCCGATTTTAGTAATATCCCGTTTCTTAAATTTGGAAATAAGCAAAGCAAAATTAAAGCAACCGATGAAATAACATACGACCGCCATAACAAGGAATTGCCACCAATGTTGGGAAATGTCAAAAGGTTTCATATATTTACTCTCAATTTATTAAAAATTTCAAAGTGTTGAATATGCGACGCCGTACTGCGACGCATATACGACGCTTTATTCTTCTTCCTTTTTCTCTCTAACGACAATTTTAATAGGCGTTCCCGTAAAATCATACGCACGGCGAATGGTGTTTTCGAGATAGCGTTGATACGAGAAATGCAACAGGTCTTCCGAATTGACGTGCAATACGAAAAGAGGCGGACAAACGGATACCTGCGACGAGAAGAACACGCGCATACGTCTGCCTTGATAGGAAGGCGGCTCTTGCAAGCGCACCGCATCGCCAATCAAATCGTTCAATTCCCCCGTAGGAACACGGAAGGTTGCGTGCGCATACACTTCTTCCACCGCCGCAATCAATTTTTCCACGCGTTGCCCCGTCTTTGCCGAAATGTAGATGGATTTGTAGTAATCCATGAACTTCAAGTCTTCTTTGAGCTGCAATTCGAACTTATTGACGGTGTGGGTATCCTTTTCAATCAAATCCCACTTATTCATAACGATGACGGACGGTTTACCCTGCTCGTGTACGTAACCGATAATCTTTACGTCTTGCTCTGTAAGCCCCTCGGCGCTATCCACGACAAGCACGCAAACGTCGCTTCGTCTAACTGCGTCGAACGCACGCATATTGCTGTAATATTCCACGTCGTCGTCCACGTTTTTCTTCTTGCGAATACCTGCCGTGTCAATGATCGTGTACGCCTTATCCCCACGATAGAACAACGTATCGATGGCGTCGCGCGTCGTGCCTGCCATCGGCGTTACGATACTGCGTTCGCTACCCAAAATCCTATTGACGAGGCTCGATTTGCCTGCGTTCGGCTTGCCGACAACGGCAATTTTAAGGGACGGAACGGGCTCGTTCGTGTTTTCGGGGAAATGCGCCACCGCTTCGTCCAAAACGTCGCCGATCCCCTGTGAATGCTCCGCAGAAACCGCAAACGGCTCGCCAAGCCCCAACGAATAAAATTCATAAATTTTATCGGGGGAGTATTCGTCGATTTTGTTCACGACGAGAATGACGGGTTTTTTGCTGCGGCGCAAAATGTCCGCCACGTCGTAGTCGGAAGGGTGCAAGCCCTCTCTACCGTCCGTAAAGAACAAGATAACGTCCGCCGTTTCAATGGCAACGTCTGCCTGCTTTGCGATTTCCTTCCACATGATGTCCTCGGATTTCAATTCAATACCGCCCGTGTCCACCATTGTGAAATGCTTGTCACGCCAACTTGCGTCCGTGTACAGTCTGTCGCGCGTAACCCCGGGCCTATCTTCCGTAATGGAAATTTTGCGCCCTGCTACTTTGTTAAAAAAGGTACTTTTTCCTACGTTGGGTCTACCCACCAACGCGATAAGGGGATTTGCCATATTTCTCTCGCCTCCTCTTGATTTATTCTTCCGTAGAGAGTATCTCTACAAAGCCGTAACCGCCATCGCGGTTGATTCTTATATTTTCAAAACGCAATCGCTCTTTCAACTCGCCCAAGGTCATTCCGCAAAGGAACACGTCCTCAAACTCTTTCATCGTGTTGCCTGCAAGCACCACTTCGTCGAATTCGCCCTGCTCTTCACGGTATTTTTGCAACGCTTTGAGTATATCTTCGCCCGTGAGCAAACCCGTACACGTGACGGTGTGCCCGAAAAAGTCGTTTTCAACGGGCAAGACGTTCGCCTGCAAGCCTTTTATGGCTTGATTGCACTTTTCCGCAAGCGCTTTGTTGATATTCGCCGCACTTTCGCCGCACACGATGACCGAACGTTTCGGCTTTTTCAACACATACCTGCCCCCGTCGTTTTCTAAAATCAACGAAGAGAGCGCACTTTCCGCTTCGGATAGAAACTTGGCGGTCATGCCGATTCCGTTTTCAATCTGCTCGAACTCGCCGTAGAACGCTGCGTCCTTGAACGGTCTGCCTGCCTTGACGAAATATTCGTCCGCAGGGAGCAAGAAATTCACGCCGAATTCTTGATTTAAGCTATCCACAAGGTCAAGCAGTTTTTTGCTATATTCGCCGTCCACGTCGGCAATGGGATACAAGCCGTCGCGGTATTTGGTAAGCCCTGTCGGCACGCAAGCCACGTCTCTTACCGTCGGATAATATTTGAAAAGCTCTCTTGCCGTGTAGGCAAGCTCCTCGCCGTCGTTTTCGTTCGGCACAAGCACCGCTTGGCAATGCAATTCAATGCCCCCTTTGGCAAGCTTATCTATTTGCTCCACAATTTTCCCTGCAAAGCGATTGCGAAGCAATTTCACGCGCAAGGCGGGGTTCATCGTATGGACGGACACGTACAACGGGGATAATTTCAAGCGGATAATCCGCTCCAAGCCCTCGTCGGAAAGGTTGGTGAGCGTGACGAAATTCCCGCAAGAAAAGCTCATACCGTAATCGTCGTCCTTGACGTACAAGCTCTCTCGCATTCCCTTAGGCATTTGATCGACAAAACAGAATACGCAACGGTTATGACAGGTACGAATGGCGGTATTTTTCTCGAACTCAATGCCGAGATCTTCCCCCTCGTCCTTCTCGACTTCCACCGTCACCTCGCCTTGACCGCGCTTATCGCGAACGGTCATGGAAAAACCGTCCGTCTCTACATAGTAGAGATAGTCAAGCTCGTCTTCGCAAGGATAGCCGTCGAAGGCGATGATTTCATCCCCGACTTCTAGTCCAAGCTCCTTGGCGATACTATTCCGTTTTACCTTCGTGATTTTTAACATAACGTCAGTCTATAATCCCTTCCAACACCGCTTTATCCACGGCGTACTGTTTGCAAAGTTTTAATAAAATTTCCTTAAAATCATGGGGCAGGTACGCGTTGAACGTCATTCTCTCCCCCGAAGTGGGATGTGTAAGCTCCAACTGTTGCGCGTGTAAAAGCTGCCCGTCCGCACGGATTTTTTGTTTCTTGTAGCCGTATACGGGATCGCCTGCAACGGGATGTCCCAAATGCTTGGCGTGTACACGGATTTGATGTGTTCTCCCCGTTTGCAAAAGGAATTTGCAAAGGGTGAACTCCGTTCCAAAGCGTGCGACTACTTTGTAGTCGGTTATGGCAATTTTCCCCCTTCCATCGGGCAAAACCGCCATTTTCAATCGATCGGTGGGATGTCTACCAATGTCGGTTACCACACGTCCGCCGTCCGCTTTAAGATTGCCTTCCAAGAGCGCGTAATAGGTTCTATGGCAAGTTTTTTCCGCAATTTGCGTTGCCAACGAAACGTGCGCCTTGTCGTTTTTCGCCACGACCAAAAGCCCCGTCGTATCCTTGTCGATACGGTGCACAATTCCCGGGCGCAACACGCCTCCTATACCGCTCAGTTCCCCAAGCGCATACAAAAGCGCATTGACGAGCGTACCGCTCTCATTGCCGTTTCCCACGTGCACGGTCATACCGCGCGGCTTGTTTACCACGGCGAAATCGCCGTCCTCATAGACTATGTCTATGGGGATATTTTCCGGTTGAACGGCATATTCCACCGCTTCGGGAATGACAATGGCGATTTCATCGCCCGTCTTGATGTCCGCACCTGCCTTTTTCGTGACAGCGCCGCGCAAAGAAACGTTCCCATCTTCAATGAGTTTTTTGATGCGCGAACGAGTGAAATCTTCCAACTGTTCACTCAAAAACACGTCCAACCGTTTGCAGTTTTCTTCGGCTATAAACAAGCTTTTATCCATTATTCTTGCGCTTCGTCCTTTTGCACGGCTTCTTCCGCCGTTTCTTCATTTTCGGCATTTTTTGCTTCAAGCGCTGCTTTTTCCGCCGCCTTGCGTTTCGCCTCTTCGTTGCTCTTTTTACGCTTTGCTTTCGCTTTCGCCTTCTTTTCTTCTTCCGCTTCTTTTGCAAGCGCTTTATACTTCTTGCCTACGGGAAAGAACGCTTCCTTGTCAAAGAAGAGAATGGCGAGAATGAGCATCACCGCACCGCCCGTAATGAAGAAATCGGCAAAATTGCAAATCGCCGAGAAGAACAAAATATCAATCGCAACCATATCGCGTACGCCATAGATTGCGTTGGGATCCCATACTTGGAAGTAGATTCTGTCAATCAAGTTGCCTACGCCGCCTGCAACGACAAAAACGATTGCTACGCGTAAGAAGCTACGGCGCTTGTCAATCAGGAAATACATCACGGCGAAAGCCGCCATCATCAAGCCCGTGCCGATGATGAGCAAAATCTTCGCCCACTCGGGTGCGTTCGCCATTCCGCTAAACGCCACGCCGCGGTTATAGCTTTGGCAAAGCTCCAAATGGCCGGGAATAATTTCGATATTCTTTAAATTCATCCATTGATTGCCGAAGGCTACGTCCGCCGCAATCTTCGTCACTTGATCGATAACAATCAAGATGATAAAAAGCAAAACGCCCCAAAGCCAAGAGCCTTTCAATGTCAATTCGCCCTTCTTTTTTTGTTTGATTTGTTCACCCATACTTATTTCTTTCCTTTGGATTTCTCTTGCGCGTCCTTACGGATTGCGCCGATCATATTGATTTTCAAGGTGTGCAATTTCTTGGAAAGATCCACCTTATACACTTGCGGTACGTCCAAACGCAAATACTCTTCCCAGAACTTGGAAAGCTCACGCTTGGAATATGCCTGCACTTCCATGATGTGGGGGAATTCGTACACCAACTTACCCCCTTTGACAATCGTTTGAAGCAAGGGCTCTGCACGGAAATTTTCCACTTCGTGTTCCTTCCACGTTTCCACGGGGTGGAAAAGAGTAAGCGGTTTGTCCTCGACCACCTTTTCGTTGTGGAGCGTAATGAGATCGGCAATCGCCATGCCGTTATCTTTATCGTACAAGCGGTACAAATTCTTAAATGCGGGGTTGGTGATTTTTGCCGTGTTATCCGAAAGCTTAATTTTCGGCGTTACCGTGCCGTCCTTTTCCACAACCGCCGCCAATTTGTATACGCCGCCGAGCGCAGGCAGGTCTTCCGAGGTAATCAATCTCGTACCGACGCCCCAAGAATCGATCTTTGCCCCTTGTTGCAAAAGGGAGTTAATTGAACGTTCGTCCAAGTCGCCCGAAACGCAAATCATCGCGTCGGGGAAGCCTGCATCGTCCATCATTTTGCGTGCTTTCTTGGAAAGGTACGCAAGGTCGCCGCTGTCCAAGCGAATCCCCTTCGGTTTATGCCCTTCCGCCTGCAATTCCTTGAATACCTTTATGGCGTTGGGAACACCGCTGCGCAAAGTATCGTACGTATCAACGAGTAGCAAGCAGTTATCGGGATATGCGTTCGCATATGCGCGGAATGCATCGTATTCGGTGGGATAATCCATAACCCAACTATGCGCCATCGTACCTGCAACGGGCACGTCGAACATTTGCCCTGCAATGACGTTGGACGTGGACGAGCAACCGCCGATAATCGCCGCTCTCGCCCCGTAAATACCTGCGTCGGGTGCTTGCGCTCTGCGCAAGCCGAATTCCATAACAACCCCTTGACCGTTCGTCGCGCGGCAAATTTTTGAGGATTTCGTTGCAATCAACGTTTGATGATTGATGATGTTAAGCAGAGCGGTTTCCGCAAACTGCGCTTGAATAAGGGGAGCTTTGACCGTCAAAATCGGCTCGCCGGGGAAAACGGGCGTACCCTCTTTCACCGCGTACACGTCCCCCGTGAAACGCATATTTTTGAGATAGTCAAGGAAATCCTCGTCAAAGAGTTTCAAGCCGCGAAGATAGGCAATATCCTCGTCGTCGAAACGCCAATGCAAAAGATAATCCATAGCTTGTTCAAGACCTGCGGCAATCGAATAGGTGATTAACGCATTCTTGCGGAAGAACAAGTCGAAAACAACCTCTTCTTCGTGTTTTTTGTGGCGATAAAAGCCGTAGCCCATCGTCAGCTGATACAAGTCAGTAAGCAGCGTGAGATTTCTCATTTTTTCGCCTCCGTATTTTCTTCGGATTTCTCCGTTTCTTTTTCGTCTTCGTCGGAAGTTTTGACCTCGCGCCATTCTACCTTGCGCGCAGGTTTTTCTTCTTTTTCCGCGTTCTTTTCAAGCTCGGCAATAATTTCTTCCTCGGAAACTTCGCCCTCTTCTTCCTCGTCCTCGTCCACCTTTTCTACGTAGTTTTCGGGATAGATTGCGCACATCATATTCATCTTGCTAAAATATGCCACTTCGTCCTTCTTATCCCCAATGTATTTCGTGATGCCGTAAGGATCGCCCGTCTTTGAGCCGAACAACGCCCCTTCCTTTTTCTTGTTCATAAACAAAACGTAGAAGATGAGCCCAAGCCCTGCTACGAGCATAACGATAGACATTACCATCGACCAAGGAACTTTATTCCCGAGAATGTACTGCGGATCGCGCAAGGGTTCCATAATCGTACGGGTAAGGCCGTAAATCGTGAAATAGATACCCGTATTCAAGCCGTTGGGTTTCTTGGGATTGAGCCAACCGTTGACGAAAAGCAATACCGCGCCAATCAACATAACCATGCTTTCATAGAAGAAGAACGCATAGTGCCAACTTGCGTCTGCATTGATGTAAACTGCAAACGGGAAGAATTGCAACGCTTCGTTGGTAACGATACCGCCGTAAACCTCTTGGTTTACGAAGTTGCCCCATCTACCCACCGCTTGCGCGAACATAAGCCCCACGACGATGCAATCGCCCACGCGGAAGAAATTGACCTTCTTTACCAAGCTGACGATGATCACGCTCGCCGCGCCGCCGATAATACCGCCGACAATGGACAAGCCCCCTTCGCGAATGGACTTAAACGAGAACCATTCGGTAATCGGCATTCCGTCCGTGATACAGTAAAAAAGACGGGTGGTGACGATTGCCACGGGAAGCGCAACGATGAAATAGGTCGTGAACAAATCCGCCGACATATTTCTGCGCTTAAACAAAAGGGAAATGATAACGAACGCCGCGATCATACCCAAGACGATGATAATTGCGTACCAATAAATCTCCGTATTGAACACCTTGAACGCTACGGGATGATCGGGCCACGCCAATAAAGCAGAAATATCCATGAGTTTTTCTCCTTGATTTTCACCTTAAACTTGATTAAAATTGCAACAATTTGCCACTTTAATCTTTATTATTATACCATAATAATAAAAAACCGTCAAGCATCCGCCGACGGTTTTTCGATTTTTGTATTCTATACAAAAGCGCCCTATTTTATGTAAATTTTCAAGGGTTTGATGTGGTTGAGCATAGGCACGAGTGCAAACAACAAGCCGTAATTTACAAGGCTGTTCCAAATTTGCCCTTGCACGATTAAACGAGTGAAAAGGTATTCAAAATACCCTGCCTTGGAGTACAGAAGCCAAAAAGCCGTCGTGTTGATTGCCACCGTACAAATCAAAAAGGTCACGATACAGACAATCGCAAGCTTAATATACAAAAGCCAACCTTTTTTTTGCGAAATTCCGCCGACGATAAATCCGGAAAGCATCGCAACCAAACCCATAGAAATGCCAATCCACGGCATATAAGCATAGCCCGACGAATTGACGAGAAAGCCTACCAAATCCCCAAGAAAGCATGCGACAAAACCAAAGAGCGGGCCAATAATAAGCCCCGTAAGCGCCGACACGAGTATCGTAAAGGAAAACTGCGTATCAAAGAGCTTAAACTCAAACATATTAACCGCCACGACAAGCGCGGTCATAACACCGATATAGGCGAGCTTATGCGCTGCGTTTTTCGTTGCCAAGGTTTCGGAAAACAGCACCTTTTTCCACTTGGGTATCCCATTTTCGGACATAATAAAAACCTCCTTTCGAGAGGTCCGCAAAAAGTGTTTAGGAAACGCCGTTTTTACGCTCAACGCGTACACGGGTGTCCCATTTTGTAGCGGACGCGCCTTGATACCGCAGAAAATCATCGTTTTCTTTCGTTCGCCGACAACGTCCCGTTCGGCGACACTTCACGCATCAAAGGCTACTCTTACTTTGTATCTTCATTATACTCCCATATGTATATAAACGCAAGCGTTTTCCGCACTTTTTTAGAATATTTTTCCGCTTGTCGCTCAAAATAAAGCTATGGGACTTATTTTTATCCGCACGGTTATTATTTTTATAGGCTTGCTCATTATTATGCGGCTTATGGGGAAGCGGCAAATCGGGGAAATGCAGCCGTACGAACTCGTCATCACCCTTATCATTTCCGAGCTAGCCTGTATTCCCATGGCGGACAACTCTATCCCTCTTTTGTTTGGGATCGTGTCCATTCTCACCGTCTTTTTGCTTCACCAAATCGTCTGCTTGATCGATTTAAATTTCATTTCCGCAAAGAAGGTGGTAAGCGGTACGGCGAGCGTCGTTCTCAACAAAAACGGCATCGACGATACCCAACTAAAAAAGAACAATCTCGACGTTTCCGACTTAATTGAAAGCCTGCGAAACGCAGGATATTTCTCGCTTGACGCCGTCGATTACGCCTTATATGAAGCGGAAGGTACGTTTTCCGCACTCCCGAAGAAGGACTATCAAAACCTGCAAACTTCCCTGCCCGTCGTCATCATCGATGAAGGAAGATTTGACGTGCATAATCTAAAAGAAACGGCGAAGGACAAGACGTATTTTTTGAACGTCTTAAAAGAGCAAGGTTGTGCAAACATTAAAAAGGTTCTCGTCATGACGGTGGACGGGAACGGAAAGGTCTATTTGCAAATGAAAAATCAAAAATACAAGGTTTTCAATCTCCATTGGAAAGAACAGCTTTGGTAAGGAGAACGTTATGATTCGCACGATTATTAGTATTGCCATCACTTTTGCGCTCATCGCCACCCTATCCGCCTATGAAATGTGGTACGTCCACACAACGTTCGACCTTTTCCGCGAAGCGTTGGTATCCTTGCGCGAAAAAGCCGAAAAAGAGACTGCGACCGTAGAAGACGGCAGAGCCGTTCAACTTTTTTGGGATAAGAAAAAGGAAAGCTTGCACGTTTGGTTGCCCCATACCGCCTTGCAGGAAGTGGACTATCAGCTTGACGAAGCCGTTGGCTTTATCTATACGCAAAGCTATGACGACGCCATTCCCAAAATCGAAGTATTGATCGGTTTAAGCGAGCATATTCCTATGTCCTATACCTTTGGTATTCAAAACATTTTTTAAAAAGAAAAAACGGAGTTCACCTCGTACATGGGTGCTCCGTTTTGTTTTTTATCCGTTTTTATGCCAAGCCGTACATATGCACGATTTGTACGGTTGCGTCAAAAATATTGTGCAAGAATTTCTTTACGGCAACCGTCGTGGCATTATCCACCTTTCCGCCTTCGTTGCTATTCACCATAGCCACCATTGCGTTGAAATTCTTGTAAATCATTTGCATTTGCTCGTCAATCGCCGTGTATGCGTCTTCCGTCCCCTTGCTCTGAATGGAATACATCTCTTC
This sequence comes from Clostridia bacterium, assembly GCA_017505465.1. Taxonomy (GTDB): domain Bacteria; phylum Bacillota; class Clostridia; order Christensenellales; family Borkfalkiaceae; genus Scatosoma. The sequence goes on from JAFVPE010000002.1 coordinate 43,463, forward strand.
CACCGTTTCATTCATTTTGGGAAGAATGCGCATATCCCCGCTTTGAATCATATCCACCGTTTGGTGGTTGAGATCGGCAAGCAGTTGAATAAACCTTTGCAAGGGCAAATTCCCTTCAAGCTCCGTAGCCATTAGAGTTCCACTCCGTTGAGCTTCAAAAGCTCTCTTGCGGATTCCACACTGTCCACGCCCGTCTTATTTTTAATGGGCGCAAATTCCTTTTCACGCACGACTTCGTAAGGCAATACACTGCCCATAAGCTTGATAAGGTCAACCGCCAACGCCTCGAACTTTTTACCGTTTTCCTTTTCGGGCTTTCTCGTTACACCGTCCTCGCAAAGACATTCAATCTTCTTTTCTACAATGTGTACGGGAATCTTCTTATCTGCAATTTCTTCCAACTTCGCAAGATTGAAAAGATAGTTCATGATAACGCCGTAGCTGTAAACAAGGTCGCCGTTTTCATCCCGCTGATTTGCCATTTCGTCCGTGAGCTCGTAATACTCGATGATGTCGGGCTGATTGCCGTCCATGCAAAGCACGCCAACCTTTTCCTTCGGCTCGGTTTTGAAGATCGCCTTCGCACCGCAGTTTACCTTGCTTGCAATCGTTGCGCCGACGAATACGGGATCCACGATGCGTTGCAATACGTTGTCCACTGCGTAGATGTTGAGCCATTCCACACCGCGCTCACGAAGCTCGTCCGCAAGCCCCGCTTTTTGCAAGGAAACGAACCAACCGCCGTTTCCGTTGGGCGAAAGAGCAGGTAAATCCTTTCTTTCAAGGATAATCTTTCCGTCGTAGTCCACCGCAGGCGCCATTTCTTGCTTGAAGAATTTCACTTCCGATTCGGGATAGCCGAAATAGTTATGTTCCTTCCAAAACGAAACGGTTTGTTCGTGGTTTTTGTCGCTTGTCATGATACACAAAGGTACGGTAACGCCGCACTTTTCCGTAACGTCCATAATGTTGCGCATTTGTTGTTCAAATATGTAAAGGGGCTTGGTGATACCGATGTTGTACGCACCCTTCGGTCCGTCCACGCCAAGACGAGTACCCATACCGCCCGCAAGCAAAACCGCAGCCACTTTGCCTGCCTTGATTGCCTCTACGCCAATCGCTTCAAATTCCGCTTTTCTCTTTTCAATTTCGGAAAGACGGAGCCCATTGATAGGCTTAATGTCACGGTTTTTGCCGCTCAAATCTGTGGGATTTGCAAGCTCTTCTTCAAAATCCCAAGTAATCGCTTCAATCGCATTCAAAAGGTTTACCTTTTGTTCTGCGGTCAATTCGTCGTAATATTTCAAAAGTTGCGTTTGTTTTTTCTCTTCCAATAACGCTTTTGCCTGCTCGAAAGTCATAATTTTACTCCTTTCTTTTTATTCTATCCTTATTGTATCAAATTCTTTTACCAATTGCAAGACTTTGCGTGAATTTTTACCACAAAATTCTTTCTCTATTTTATCGAATTCTTACACACAATCCTCTTTTTGCAAAACGAAAAGCTTTTTCAAGCGGCAAAAATAAAATACTCACCGAAAGCGCCGTGCAAACGATTTGCGGAATCATAAAGGAAAAGGACGCATAGAAATATGCGCTTGCCACGCGCTGTGAATAGCCATACCAAAGAGGGGTGATAACGTTGTCCATCATTGTAAAAGTTGCCGTACAAACGCAAGCGACAAGCACCAACCACCAAAGGGAAAAAAGCGGCTTTTTTACGGCGTGACCAAAACCGCCGAACGCAGCCGAAAGCGCAGGATAATAAACGAGATACAAGATGAGTACCGTAGGCGAAAAGCCGAATACGATTTGCCGCAAAAGCGCAAAGGCGGTAGCGGCAATCACACCACGGCGTACCCCAAACACGAAAGCGTAGCTAACGAGCAATACCGTGACGGCTTCCACCCCCGGTACAGCGGAAAACACGAGCTGTACTACGATTAAAAGCGCAACAAACACGGCAAGATAGGCGCATTCCTTCGCCGATCTCACCGCAAATACTTTGCCTTTATTTTTCGGCTTTTCCAAGCCGATTTCGCCCGTATTTTCTTCGTTCATCGCATACCTGCCCTGCTTATTTCCTATTTTTACTTAAATTCTTGATAGGACCAAACGTAGAGCTCACCTTCTGCAACGATAAGCGTTTCCGCCCCCAGAACTGCACTGCCGAGCGTGTTTTCGTCATATACAACCGTTCCCCATTGGGTATTTGCCATTTCGTTATCCGACGTGTAAAGCATCCAACAGGGATTATAATCCACGTCATTCGCCACGCCGTGAATTGCCGTTACCATACCACTCGAAAGGGTGAAATCAATTTCACCTTCTTCCTTCAAATTGTTCATTGCGTCCATCAAGGTTGCCTTGCCATCCGTTTCCGTCACCTTGATTGCAAGCATATCCTCACTATACACAAGCACTTCGGCGGCAACCTCGTCGCTCCCTTGTTGACAAGCGGTAAATCCAACCGCCAAACAAAGCGCGAAGAATAAAGCTACAAGAGATGTCGTTTTGCGTTTCATAACGCCCTCCAAAATAAAAAAATTCCGAACGCATTTGCGTACGGAAAAACACCGCCAACGTATGGCAGCTTGTCCATTCTTTGTCCGTCCGCAAAAAAAATCCACTAAAACAAGCGGCAGGTCTCCCGGCTTACAACGTTTTGTATGCGTTCAACGCATACCTGCCCCCTTCCTTCCCATCTTTCGACAGTGAAAAGGCGCAAAAACGTTCTTACGGTTGCGGCGACAGCGGAGCAATGCCTTACGGCGTTCTCTCTTCCCTATTAAACCCCTTTCGCAAAAGGAGTACCGTTCGTTCGTATTCGGTTAACCAAAGCAATATAATCCGAACCAGCCCAAAAGCCGTCTTTTTAGCGCTTTTCGGCTTGTCGTCATCATAATACTTCAGTATAATTTCTTCCTTCGCACCAAAAATCATCTAAAAATCCAAACTTTTGGGTGCGAAGCAATTTTATGGTAGAGAAATTTCAAACGGATACAAGGCGAAGGACGAAGATAAACCCGACGGTTTATCAAGGAGTTCAACGC
>JAFVPE010000035.1 GCA_017505465.1 Clostridia bacterium
ATACTCTTTGGGATTATGGCTAGCGGTAATCATAACGCCTGCAATTGTTTTGAGATAACGTACCGCATAGGAAAGCATCGGCACGGGATGTACGTCATCGAACAGGTAAACCTTGATGCCGTTCACTGCAAGCACTCCTGCGGCTGCTTTGGCAAATTCCTCGGACTTTCTTCTCGTATCGTAAGAGATTACGACGCCGCGCGCCATTTCTTCGTTGCCGAGCGTTTTAATCCATTCTGCAAGGCCTTGTGTCGCGCGTTTTACGGTGTACACGTTCATTGTGTTCATACCGTATGCAATGATACCGCGCATACCTGCAGTACCGAATTCCATCTCGCCGCCAAAACGGTATTCAATTTCCTTCTCGTTGCCTGCGATACTCGCAAGCTCCGCCTTGCCTTCTTCGTTCATTCTAGGGCTTTCCAACCACTCGCGATAGTTATCCAAATAGCTCATACTTGCATCCTCTTTCCTTTCTTTATTTTCCGCCACTTCGATATAATCGAAGAAATGCTCGCTATCACCACGATCCGTGTTCATTTCAATCTTTTCATAAGTGATGAAATATTTTCTACCCGTGATCGTGTAATAGTTTACGTAGTGCTGACAAATGAACAGCATATACGAAGCCGGCAACGTGATAAGCAAAGCGCTTCCAAAAGTGCAAGCCGCCGCCACAACGTTGACAATAATGACGAGATATACCGTCACGATATACATCGAGAACGCCTTCGCAAACTGCTTTCCTTCCGTCTTAATCGGACGCAACGCATCGCGCAAGCGCTTGCCGTCCGTCGTCATTGCAGGCATCCAATTTCCCGTTAAGGTAAGCTTTAACGCTTGCCCTATGACAATCAAGGTAACCGCGCAGAACAAACCTGCCACAATCGGCAATTTTGATACAAGAAAATATGCAATGGCGATCAGCGCAACGTCAATCAAGAATACGATAGGCACGTAAACAAGGGTATAGACGGTTGCCTTGCCCAAGTTCGCTACGAATGCACTAGAAAAACGTGTTTCCGCATACGTTGCCATTCTATCGTTGAGCATACTCCCCAAAGTGAAATGGGAAATCGTTTCCGCAAAACGTTTGATAATATAGACAAGCACGATCCCTACGCAAGTAAGCACAATTTCCAAACGCAGCGTAGAAACCAACGACATCACTTGCGATAAAGAGCCGCCGTTTCCAAGCATTTCGTCCTTCGCCGCGTTCATTCCCGTCGCATTAAAATCAAGGAAAGCTCTAATAAACAATTTCCCATCTTCATAGAGCGCCTGCATTTCTTCCATCTTCCAAAAAGCGTTTAACTCGGGAAGCAAGAATGCGCAACAAAGTGCAATGGCAATAATCACAATAATTAGTTTGAATAATAACTGCACGAATACCTGTCGAAAGTTTTCCGTCAACAACCGTATACTGTTACGAAATCTCATAAGGAGTCCCCTTTATTTTCCATAATACCGCGCAAGATCGGCGCGTTCAATGTGATCTAAATCAAAATATGCGATCTGCATACGTACGCAATACACCATAAGCATAACGAGATACAAAAGCGTAGTCAAAACGGTGAATACGATAATGTTCGGAATATATATCGCACAAAGACAAATCAAGACTTCCGTAACGATCATGAAAACCATCTGCGCAAATAATATCTTCCACTTTGCAGGCGCCATAAGGCGGTTGGAATAGCGCAACGCCTCAAACGCCCTAAATCCCGTCATTTGCATGCAAGGCAGCCAAAGATAGAAAACTCCTATCCCGTACAAAAGCACCAAATGCATAGCAAAGAATACGGCAGGAGCCAACGTAAACATAATCCAAGGCGCATCAATTCTCGACAAAACAAAGAGAATTGCCGAACACACAAGCGCCCAAACTTCGTAAAGCACCACCAAACAAACGGTATACCAAAGCGTAGATACGAAATTGTCGTTTAGCCTTGACCATATACCATTAAAGGTGCGCCTTCCGATGCGGAAATGCTTTTCCAAAAGCGCCATCATAAGCGCTACGCAAGGCACGATGAGAATAATCCCCAAAATACCGAACACAAGCGATTGCCAAGAGCCGAAATTGAGTACCGATATCGCGCGGAAAAGCATAAAGAACGTCCACTGCGAAATATCCTTAGCAAACACTGCATCCATTACGTGTACGACTGCTTCTTCGTCCGTTGAAAAAGACAACAAAATTGCAGGCAATATTGCAAACGGAAGCAGATATATGAAATTTTTAATTACGTACTTAAAGGATTGTAGCGTATATTTCATAATATTTCTCTCTTTTGAAATTATAACGAAAGTTTGCCGTTAAGTTTCCTCAAAAGCGCAAATTATTTCTCTTTTACAAATGTCTTGATAGGACTTACGTCGTCAAGCGAGTGGGGATGATGTAAGCCGTCAGGCTTTAAAATATGTGGAACGTCAATGCCGTTTTCCTTACAATAGGCGAGCAATTTGCCCGAGTTTTTATCATAAGGCACAACTTCATCCGCGCATCCTGCCACAATGTATAAAGGAATATTGAGCGAGAAAAATTCCGCAAGATTGTCGATAGGGTTCCCCTTGAAGGTTTCATACGTATCGGCGTTCAGCCCATATTCGTCGTATACCTGCCCCCTCTCTACACTCCCTTTGGGCGGCCACGTTCTCATATCGAGCACGGGGGCGTCCAAATAAATTTTATCCACGTATTCGGGATAGAAAAGCGCAAAATTGAAGGCATAAAGCCCACCGCGCGAAAAGCCGAATAAAACCGCTTTTTTTTCAAGCGAATATGCTTCCGTTACGTAATGATAGAATTTACGCATAAGACGAACGGCGTTATAGCTCCCGTATTTATCGCTAATTCCATAATATACACGGGTATAACCATCGTCCAAAAGCGCTCGTTCCGCTTGGTCGAACGCATATAAAAACTCTGTTTTCCATATCCATTTACCGTTGGGCTTTTCGGGAACGATGACCGTTGCTTGATAGCCGTTAAATTCAAATTCATTAATTTGCATAATGCACCTCACTCTTTTTATTATAGCATCAAAAGCGTTTAATGTCAATAGTGAAAAAAAGAAAACTCCCCGAAAATGGGAAGTTTTCGTAAAAATTAAAGCTTTTGCAAGGTTTCCATAACGTAATCGCCAAACTGTTGACAGGTAGCGCCCGTATCTCTGCCCGTAATGACGTATTTCTTCTCTTCAAACGAGCAAATATCCAACGCGCGTTCGAGCTTATCCGCTCTATCCTGCAAACCGATATGCGAAAGGAGCATAACGCAAGCACGAAGCATAGAGCAAGGATCTGCGTACTGTCCTCTGCCTTCCGTAATCATACGGGGGGCAGAACCGTGAATAGCTTCAAACATCGCATATTTTTTACCGATATTTGCGCAGCCTGCCGTACCTACGCCGCCTTGGAATTCCGCCGCCTCATCGGAAATAATATCCCCGTAAAGGTTGGGCAAAAGAAGTACTTTGAAATCGCGGCGGCGCTTCTTATCCACAAGCTTCGCCGTCATAATATCCGCATACCATTCGTCCGTGATGATATCGGGATACAAATCGCCAACCTTGTGGCAATCTTCCAAGAAATTGCCGTCCGTCGTCTTGATAACGTTCGCCTTCGTAACAAGGGAGACTCTGTTCAAGCCGTTCTTATGCGCATAATCGTACGCAAGACGCGCGATTCTATCCGAGCCCTGCTTGGTTGTAATCGTGAAATCCACGGCAAGGTCGTCCGTGATGTTAAAGCCTGACGAACCAATCGCATACCCACCTTCGGTGTTTTCACGGAAAATCGTCCAATTGATCCCTTCTTCGGGAACTTTTACAGGACGGATATTCGCAAACAAGTCAAGTGCTTTACGCATTGCAACGTTTGCCGATTCGATGTTCGGCATCCCACCCCCCTTTTGCGGAGTCGTCGTCGGCCCTTTCAAAATGATATGGCACGCTTTGAGTTCCGCCATAACGTCGTCGGGAATCGCCTTGCCCTTGGCAATACGGTTTTCAATCGTCAAGCCCTCGATGTCCTTGAATTCCACCTTGCCTGCTTTTACAAGATCCGCAAGGATAAATTCGAGCACACGGCGAGCCTGCGCCGAAATGATAGGCCCGATACCGTCGCCGCCGCAAACGCCGATTTTAATGCAATCGAGCGCCGCATAGTCCACGAAATCGCCCTGCGCCTTCATATCTTCTACGCGCGTGAGCTGTTCCGCCATCAATTTTCTAAACTTTTCGCACGCAACGTCAAGTTGCGCTTTGTATTCTTCCTTTTCCATTTCTCTCACCTCTGATTTTTCGTGTAATTTAAGCAACCGCCTGCAAGCAGCATTTCACGTTGACGAGCGGATAAATTCAAACAAAGCTTTGCGCTTGCACCATTCGTCTTGTTGACAAGCGTCGCTTCCGTTGCGCCTTGTACCGCCGCAGCAAAGCCTTCGATATACAATTCGTCGCCTTCGTTGAAATTCTCGTAATCGTCGGGATTTGCAAGCGTCATCGGCACGATGCCGAAGTTAATCAAATTCGCTACGTGGATACGAGCAAAACTCTTTGCCACAACCGCTTTAATGCCAAGATACAAAGGCACGAGTGCCGCGTGTTCACGAGAAGATCCCTGACCGTAGTTCGCGCCGCCGAGAATTACACCGCCACCCTTTTTCTTCGCGCGTTCGGGGAATTCCTTATCGCATACCGTAAAGCAAAACTCCGAAAGCTTGGGAACGTTGGAACGATACGGTAATACTTTCGTACCTGCCGGCATAATATGGTCGGTTGTAATGTCGTCGCCGACCTTCAAAATCAACTCGCAAGACAAATCCTTATCGGGCGCTTTCCCTACGGGAATGGGCTTGATATTCGGGCCTCTTTCTACGGTCACTGCGTCCGCTTCTTCCACGGAAGCAGGCATTTCGATAAGATTATCGTTAATCTTAAATACGGCAGGCATCGTCACTTCGGGCGCTTCGCCAAGCGAAGTCGGATCGGTGAACACCCCTGCAATTGCAGAAGCCGCCGCCGTTTCGGGCGAAACGAGATATACCTGCGCATCCGCCGTGCCGCTACGGGCAAGGAAGTTTCTATTAAACGTACGAAGACTAACGCCTGCCGATTGCGGCGAGAATCCCATACCGATACAAGGTCCGCAAGCGCATTCCAAAATTCTCGCACCCGCATTGATTAAATCGGCAAGAGCACCGCACTCTGCAAGCATCGTATATACCTGCTTCGAGCCGGGGGAAATGGAAAGGCTCACGTTAGGATGTACCGTCTTACCCTTGAGCATTGCCGCCACCGTCAACATATCCGACAAGGACGAGTTCGTACAAGAACCGATACATACTTGGTTGATTTTCATTCCCGAAAGCTCCGCAACCGATTTTACGTTGTCGGGGCTATGCGGACAAGCCGCCAAGGGTTTAAGCGTACTTAAATCCACCGTGTATTCTGCGTCGAATACCGCATCCGCATCCGAAGAAAGCTCTATCCAATCTTCTTCTCTATTTTCCGCTTTAAGAAAGGCTTTCGTCACTTCGTCGGAAGGGAAAATGGAACTCGTTGCGCCAAGCTCTGCGCCCATATTGGTGATTGTCGCACGTTGGGGAACGGAAAGCGTTTTCACCCCTTCCCCTGCGTATTCCACGATTGCGCCGACGCCACCCTTTACGCCTAAAAGGCGTAAGACTTCCAAAATGACGTCCTTTGCGCCGACGTAGTCGGACAGCTTGCCAAGCAAATTCACCTTAATCATCTTCGGCATGGTTATGTAATACGTACCGCCGCCCATGGCAACGGCTACGTCCAAACCGCCTGCACCCATACCGAGCATACCGATACCGCCTGCCGTAGGCGTGTGGGAATCCGAACCGATTAAGGTCTTACCGGGCTTTGAAAAACGCTCTAAATGCACTTGGTGGCAAATGCCGTTCCCGGGGCGGGAAAAACGAATGCCGTGTTTCTTCGTTACCGTTTGAATATAACGGTGATCATCGGCGTTTTCAAAGCCTGCCTGCAACGTGTTATGATCGATATACGCAACGGAAAGCTCGGTTTTTACACGCTCGATTCCCATCGCTTCAAATTGAAGATACGCCATCGTCCCCGTTGCGTCCTGCGTCAAGGTTTGATCTATCTTCAACCCAATTTCCTTACCTGCAATCATTTCACCGCAAACAAGGTGGTTCTTTATAATTTTTTGTGCTATGGTATAACCCATATTCTCTCACTCCTTCTTAAAGCTCAAATCCATTTAAGGTGCAACGCCCGTCTTTGCAGTATTTTGCGAAGATTGCCTCCATTTCGTCTTCGCCCATAACCGTCGTTCTACCGTCGGCATACAATGCGTCGATTTCTTCCTTCATCGTCTTTACGATCCAATCTTGCTTACCTACCTGTTTTTCGGGCGGAAGCTTGAAATGTTTGTTGAGCCAATAGGCAATACCCGCAAGCCCCGACGTATTGGAAATGGAAACTTCCGCAGGACGGTTGAGTATCTTTTCCGTGTCGAAAATGTTGTAGATTTCCGCATCCTTCATCATACCGTCGGCGTGAACGCCTGCACGAGTCAAGTTGAATGCGCTCCCCACGAAAGGTGTCATCGGCGGAATATCGTATTTCAATTCCTTTCTGAAATATTCCGCAATTTCCGTAATCGCCGTCGTGTCCATACCGTCCAACGTACCGCGCAAGGACGCATATTGCATAACCATTGCTTCCAAAGGAACGTTGCCCGTTCTCTCTCCAATACCAAGGAGCGAACAGTTTACTGCACTCGCACCGAAAAGCCATGCGCTGACCGCATTCGCAACCCCCATATAGAAGTCGTTATGACCGTGCCATTCCAACATTTCCGACGTAACGTCCGAATAATGGTGCAAACCGTAAACAAGTCCCGGAACGCTACGGGGAGGAGCTGCCCCTGCGAAAGGCACACCGTACCCCATTGTATCGCACATACGGATTTTTACGGGGATGTTCGCTTCGTGAGAAAGCTCTACAAGCGCATTAACGAAAGGAACGACGAAGCCGTACAAATCGGCACGCGTCAAATCTTCCAAATGACAACGGGGAGAAATCCCTGCTTCGAACGCTTGTTTTACTACGCCGAGATAATGGTCGTACGCCTGTTTTCTCGTCATATTCAATTTCTTGAAAATATGATAATCGGAGCAGCTTACGAGAATACCCGTTTCCTTGATACCGATGTCGCGCACCATTTCAAAGTCTTCTTTCTTCGCACGAATCCACGTCGTGATTTCGGGGAATTTATAGCCGAGCGCCATACATTGTTCAAGCGCGTCTCTATCTTTTTTCGTATATACAAAAAATTCGCTTTGGCGAATGATTCCCTTTGGACCGCCGAGCCGAGCAATCAACTTGTAAATATCCACGATTTGCTTTGCCGTGTACGGCGCGCGCGACTGTTGACCGTCACGGAACGTCGTGTCCGTAATCCAAATTTCTTTGGGCATATTCATCGGCACACGGCGATGGTTGAACGACGTCTTAGGAATTTCATCGTACGGATATATGTCGCGGAACAAATTTGCGTCCGCTACGTCTTGTAAGGAGTATTTGTATTGATCTTGTTCCAACAAATTACTCATAGGGTTAAATTCTATCATATTTTGTCCTCTCAATTCTTTTTTCGATTAAATCCCGCATTATAATTCAATAAATCGATTATATATAATATTTTTAATTTTGTCAAGGATTTTAAAGGCAAAAACGCGGCAACTTCATAGAATTAGGCAAATTTCACAAAAAAAACGCTTGCCGCTTTTGCGGAAAACGTTTTTTTTCGTTAAAATGCGTCTTTGGATATTTTACTCCAACGTTTTGCGATAAATCTCATACGCCACGCCGTCGGAATCCACCAAGTGGTTGCGCGCATAACTTTATTCCAAAAACCAACGATGACCTTGCGTTTGTTTTTCTTCACCGCTTTTAAGGATACTTCGGCAACCTCCTGCGGTGTTTTCGCCGCTAATTTTCCCCAAAGTCCTTGCCCTTTGATTTGTTCTTTGATGTCCTCTCTTGTCGGCATTGCACCCGGCAAAATAGCCGTTACCGCCACGTTTTTCCCTTTCATTTCTTCACGCAGGGATTGCGAAAAAGACGTGAGCGCCCCTTTCGTTGCGCTATATATCGCGAAATACGGCATTGGATAAATCCCCGAAACGCTAGAAACGTTGACGATTTCCAAACGCTCCGCCTTATTCTCTATGGCGAAATGGCATAAGGACACCGCCGCCTCAAAGTTCGCTCGACATTGAAAAGCAATCTTTTCCTGCGTGTACTCCGTCAACCCCTTTTGGATATCCGCTCCCGCGACGTTAGCAAGCAACGAAAACTTGATTCTTTCCCCTGCAATTTTGCTCATCATCGCATACCTGTCTGCCCCCGATGAAAGATCGGCAGGATAAATGCGCGTGGAAAGCTCGGGATATTTTTCCTTTAATTCCGACTGTAAATCAAGCAGTTTTTGCTCGCTTCTACCCGTCAAAAGCAGGTGATAACCGCGCCCTGCAAGCGCTTCGACAAACGCCTTGCCAAGTCCGCCTGTTGCTCCTGTTACCAATGCGTATTTCGTTGTTTCCGCCCCTTTTATTTCCATAATTTATCCAAATCAAAACCAAATACTTGCACAATCTCTACCTTGTCGGAATGCAGCATATCTTTCGGAAAAACCACAATTCCCCCATTATAATCCAAATCAATACCGAACTTTCGATACGCCGTCCAAACAATGTGCGAGCATTGCGAGCACTTCGGCGGATTGCCGTCGTATTTCTTCGTCGGATATGCCCCTACAAACAACCAATAGGGAATCCCCAACAAGTTTTCTCTTGCGTACTTCACCACTTCTTTTTTGGTTTCCGCATCCACTTTCGGACGCAAAATAATGAAATTTGCACGATACGAAAAGGAGCTTGCGTGATTATAGCTACTATCCGTGCCGGGCGAAACCGCTTCCACGATTAACCCCGACTCACCGTCGACAACCAACGCAGAATGCCCCATACGCCAATTGGAAAAATGCATCGTCGAAGAAATTAAAATGTCACCGTCTTGCAAGTCGGCAAGCGTGGCGTAATCTTCGTATTCATCCGTTACCAAATATTCCATATACGTAAACGGCGCATAATGGTCTTGGTAATACTCGTGTTCACGGAAAAAGAACTCGTGAATTTGTTCAATCTTGGCTCTGCCGTGCACTGTGGTGCGCATATCATCGATTGCCGCCTTTGCAAGCCCCGTTTGGCGATATAAAAGGTCGTACTCTTCCGCCGTTAACACCGTTTTTTCCAACAAGGGCGCAATATCCACCTTTTCATACGTAGGGGTCCAAAAGCCCAAATGGTTGTTCGCATATACCGCCCCGATTTGCATCAAGCCGCAAAGGGAAGAAATCGCCAAAACAATGGAGCAAATAGCCGTCGCTACACGGCGTCCGCGTTTTTTCTTGCGTTCCGCGCGCAAAAGCTCCGCTTCCTTTCTCTCTTCAAGCGTCATATTCGATTGTTTTTTCTTTTTATTTAACGCCATAATCTCTACGTCCAAATATCGTCGAACCGAGTCGCACCGCGTTGCTCCCTTCTTCGATGCAAAGCTTATAATCACCGCTCATACCCATGGAAAGGTATTCCACTTCGCTCGATTGTTCCCTTGCCCATTCGTACAATGCACGCATCTTTCGTGCAAGCGAACGAAGCAGGTTTTCATCATCGCTATCGGGCAGCATCGCCATAAAGCCTTTTACGTTCAAGCCCTGCGTTTGCGAAAGACGCTTATACACTTCCTTTGCAGTTTCTAATGGGTAACCACCCTTCGTTTCTTCTTCGCCTGCGTTGATTTGGATAAGAATATTCGAAACAAGTCCTTTTGCCGTAGACATTCTCGCCAATTCGCTTGCAAGCTCGTCCCGATCGCAGGAATGATAGAGTTCGATCTTCCCCAAAAGATATTTGATTTTATTCGTTTGCAAATGCCCGATAAAATGACGGGGACAAGGCAAAAGAAGTTCGTTTTTATCACGAAATTCCTGCGGCTTGTTCTCCGCAACGGCGTCCACGCCTGCGGCAATTGCATAGTTGATTATTTCCGCGCTTTGCATTTTCGTTGCCGCAATAAGACGCACTTTTTCACCGAATGCGTTTCCCTTTGAAAGCTCCGCTTTAATTTCGCTAACGCGAGCCGCTATTTCCCTTTCCGTCATCTCTACGTCCGTTCCTATCCTTCGTTTTCTTTATTATACGCGATTCACCCCGTTTTGTCAATCTCACGAGGAATATATACCATAAAAAATAATTTTTTATTTTTAAGCAACTTTTTTTTGTTTTCCTCTTGCTTTTTTACGAACTAGGCGCTATAATATAAATTGATAAAATCGATGAGGATAATCAATTTTATGAATACAGAAGAACTTAAAACATTTATCTTTTTATCTAAAGTTAAGAATTTCACTCTCGCTGCGGAACAGCTCTTTATTGCGCAATCCACGGTTACCAACCGTATCAGCGAATTGGAAAAAGAAGTCGGCAAAAAACTCTTTACCCGCGATTCTAAAACGGTAAAGCTCACCGAAGCAGGTGAAATTTTCTTGCGCTATGCGGAACGCATTTTGGAACTGCAGGCGACTTCTATCGACGAAATGAACGCCCTTTCTAGCCATAGCCGTAAATTCTCTATCGGTGCTATCAACGCTTGCTATGAAGTTTACGTAAAACCGCTCGTAGACGAGTGTTTGAAGAACAATTCGGTTACGTCGATTAAAGTGATGCTTGGGCACTCGCTTGACTTAATTCAACATTTGCAAGACAATATGTTGGATATGGTTTTCTCGGCGATCCCCTTAAAACGCATCGGATTTAACTGCGACGTGTACGACGTGGACCGCGTGGTGCTCGTTTGCAAGAAGGGTATGAACGAATATCCCGACGGCGTTTCCAAAGCGCAGCTTGCGAAGCTCCCCTATCTTATGTGCGATTTTACGTTGAGTGAAGCGGGCGTATTTATCCGTTCGCTCTTCCCGAAGAATCACATTTTCCGTTTGGACGTGGACAACTCTTCTAAACTACTGCACTACCTTGAAAACGGGCTTGGCTATTCCTTCCTGCCCTACAAGCTTGCGAAAGAGAAGCTTGAAAACGGCGCATTGGAAGAAGTTACATTGAAGGATTTCACCGCCCCGAACGTAACCACGTACCTTATTTATAGACAGAACTACGACGTGAAACGTTTCCTTGAAAACAAATTCGACGAAGCTTAAAATCACATCTATTTGGGGGAGCTCTGCTCCCCCTTTTTTTCTTTCGTTATATTATACAAATTGATGCAATTATACGTGTATGCCATAACGATCTTGTAGTGAGAAAAAAATTTTTAATATTTCGAAAAAATTGTTGACAAGCACAAAAAAATGAGATATAATAAAAACACTCTTTGGGGTTATGGCTCAGTTGGTAGAGCGCCTCGTTCGCAACGAGGAGGCCAGCGGTTCGAATCCGCTTAGCTCCACCACGGAAGGACGGCAATCAGCCGTCCTTTTTTTTGTGGTGGAGATAAGCGGTCGCTCGGTTCGCTGAATTGTCAGCGGTTCGCGCGAGGAGGCAAGCGACGTTTTATCTTTCTTCCGTCAATTTGTCCTTGCCGACGACGCTCCCACGCAACGCGTGGGTATATAGCTTAGCTCCACCAAAACAAAAACACGTCGTTTGGCGTGTTTTTGTTTTTTCTTCCTTGTGAGCCTTGACAATATTTACGGAATATGTTACAATAAAATCGATAAACATTTTAGATAAAGGAGTCTATTATGAGCGTTTTTAAAAGAGCAAATTGGCATAGCGGTTTAACCTATGTAAGACAATGCGATCAATGCAAAACGAAAGTGCAATACACGGACGAAGTGTTGGATTTCCGTCCTTGGTATGCAGATGGCTTCGTCTATTGCCCCACCTGCCAAACACCCCTTCGCCACAACGAAAAATATGCCGTTAACGCTCCCGTCGAAGATAATAACGCTACTTCTTCCACTCAGTCCGTTTTCTGTTCACAATGCGGACGCAAATTTAGCGAAGGCGAAAATTTTTGCCCGAACTGCGGACAAAAAAAATAGCCTTGATTTCATCAAAAAAAACACGCCGGCAAGGCGTGTTTTTCTTTATCGCTATTAATGCTTGGTTGACCAAGTGCGGAAAATTGACAAAATCGGAAGAATGACACCGCCGAGAATGTTTCCGCCTACACACACCAACAAGTACCCTACTGCCTTCCACGAATAGCCGTAGAAAAAGAGATACAACGTGTTTGCAACCGAGTGGTCAAATCCGCAGAACGCAAAGACGATAATCGGGAACATAACCCCTACCGTCGTGGACAAACCCTTACGCGGTGCATAGTTTACTGCACCAATAGAAAGGGTAATCAAAAATCCGCAAATGATAGATGAACAAAGCGCTTTTACACCCCAATAGCTCGCATTGAGTTTCGTTGACATCATTTCTTGCGCTTGGGGAACTACGTTATCTGCCAAAGGCGAGTAGTACACGAGTACGGATGCAAACAATACGCCGAGCATATTCCCCAAAAAGCAAACGGGCAACTTCCAAAAGTTCTTTACCCCCATTTCAGGCATATCGGAAATCAAACCCGTAAAGAGCTTCATTTCAAACATTACGATAGCCAAAATACCAAGCGAGAAAAGAATAGAGCCTATCAATCTTCCCCATGCTCCGTCAAAGAGTCTATTTGCGAGCAAAAACGCCGTTCCGCCGACGCCGATCATCACGCCCGAGCAGAAGGACATCAAACAAAAGGACGCAACCTGCGCTTTCGTCATTTTTTCCAATGGTTTCATATTTATACCGACCTAATTTTACTGTGGTTTTATTTAAACCTATATGATTATAATGCAAAAATATAAAAAAATCAAGTCAAAAACGAAAAAATTGTAAAATAAACGGCAATAAATTGTTTCAACATGCCCAAAACGGCAATTTACTTGACAAAAATCGAGTTTTTCGATATAATATTTTCATCAAAATTTTGGAGTTATTATGCGAAATTGGTTAAAAGATCAATACGTTGTTTTAACGGGTGCGTCGGGCGGTATTGGCAGAGAGCTTTGCAAGCTACTAATTTGTAAATACCAGGCAAAGGTAATCGGCGTGGGCAGACGAGAAGAAAAAATGCTTTCGCTTACGGCAGAGCTTGGGGAATCGTCCCCAGCCTTTTCCTATCGTCTTTTTGACGTTGGTAGTAAGGCGGATTGGCAAGCTTTCAAAGCCGATTTAGAAGAGAAAAATATTCGCCCTGCGCTCCTTATAAACAACGCAGGCGCATTCCCTGCGTTCGCAAAAGCGACGGACGTTCCGTCCGAAACGGTGGAAAAGATTATGCGGACGAACTTCCTTTCCTGCGTATATGGCGTGGAAGCGCTTTCCCCCCTTCTCATTGGGCAAGGGAAATTCAAGCCTGCCATCGTCAATATTTGCTCTTCGGGGGCTCTTTGCACGATCGTCGGCACTTCTTCCTATGCGGCAAGCAAGAGTGCGATGAAGGGATATAGCGAAGCTTTGCAGCTCGACGAAATCGACAGTAAATACGTTGGCATTATCTACCCCGGAACGACGGCAACCGAGCTATTCCGTGACGACAAAAACACGCAAAACAGTATTTTAGACAAATTCGCTATGCCCGCTTCTAAAATGGCGAAAAAGGTTGCCAAAGCCATTCTTCGCCGCAAAAAACGCGCGGTGCTTGGGTGGGACGCAAAATTGATGAACTTCACCGCCAAGGTATCCCCCGTCACGGGCGTGCGCATCATTCGAAACGTAATGAAAGCCTCAAAATCCAAGGTGTTTAGCGAAGTGTTTGGCTATGACAATGAAAAATAACGGCGCTCTTTCGAGCGCCGTTTTCGTTTACGGTTTGTTACAGAAAAAATCGGTGGATTCCGCGGCATCGGGTTTTCTACCGACGCAGGTATTATCTTGTCTTCGATTGCGAAGCTCGGGCACGGGCGAAGGCGCGACTTGATAGCGGTAATCCGTCCCCTTTCTACGGATATAATTTTCAACGACGATATGCGAGGGTGTCATTTGCGCCGTTGGTTGAATGGTCTTTTGGAAACAGAAGAAATCCGCGTCGTCGGGCAATTCTCTTACTCGCACGTAATCTTCCCGATGGGACGTATACTGCACCGTCGTTTCCAAAATCTTGCGCACGTAATCGATATTTTCATGCAAAGAAAGGGGCTTAGGAAATACGGGATCTTTAATGACTTCGCACCACTCCTTTCCTTCGTATTTTTGCAGGAGCTCCGCCGCTTTATGCAAATGCGAAATTTCAAATGCCAAGTACAATTCCCAAAGGCTTCTCACGTAAGGATCGGTTTCCGTTTTGTAGCAAGACCAATAGAGATAACACTCGCAATACTCGTGCCACAAAAGCATTTCAAGCCACGTTGCGTTGGGATCCATCAACGATTCGTACTGCGTGACGTGTTCCTCTTCGACGAGTGCAATTTCTTGATACAGCTTTCGGCTAATATCCGAGCAAGCGAAGTTTGTCACGTTCATATAATAGTTCATCGTTTGTTGTTCCGCCGCCGTGATGATCATCGTGGAAAGTACCGTTTGCGTGTCGGAATCCTTTGCGCTAATATTCCATCTCACGTTGTCCATCGGAAAACGATGATGCGCAATCGTCGGTCTACCGGGCATAATTTCGGTGTACCGCCCCACGAGATATTCGGCGGCTACTCCCTGCTCCATATCAAGCAAATCTGCATACCTATACAAATGATCAAAATCTTCCAAAAGTGCAAAATCAAGCGCCTTTTTCACATTGCAGTCCTTTTCCCGTTTGGCAAGCTCCGCCGTCAAATCCACGGCGAGTTGTTCATACGAAATAGTATGCTCCAAGATGTTCTCGTCCGCAGGCTTTAACAGAGAAATTTTGAGCTGTTGTTGCTTCTCGACGTAACGGGCAAGCGCCAAATCACGCCGCAAATCGTTGTTATCCGTATGACGAGCAAATTGATGCGAAAACCAATTCGCCTCAAATTCCGTACCGTTCATAAGAATGATACGAGTTTTCGTGTATGGATCTATATCCCGTTTGTTGTACGAGCAAGGATACAGTTCCTTCCAATTTTGCAGCGCTTTTTCTATGGGCATCGGTTTTTCCTTAAATGGATTCATGGGCATTTACTCCTTTTTATTTTATTCCCTTATTTAGAGTATGCCCAAATGGAAATTTTTGTATACACAAGCCCTTTTACATAAAAAAGCCGCCCGTTTTTACGGACGGCTTTCGCTCTTTTCGTGATTTATTTGATTATACGATACCGTGCGCCATCATCGCTTCGGCTACCTTTTCAAAGCCTGCGATATTTGCACCCATTACGTAGTTGCCTTCAAAGCCGTAACGCTTTGCCGCGCTGTCGATATTATGATAGATGTTGATCATAATATTTTTGAGCTTTGCGTCTACTTCTTCTGCCGACCAATACAGTCTGCCCGAAGATTGCGCCATTTCCAAAGCGGACGTTGCAACGCCGCCTGCGTTTGCTGCTTTTGCAGGCAAATAAACAAGATTCTTCGCCTTTTGGAAGGTCTCAATCGCGTCGAGCGTAGAAGGCATATTCGCCCCTTCCGCTACGTACTTCACGCCGTTTTTAACGAGCGTCGCCGCACTTTCGCCGTCGATTTCGTTTTGCGTAGCGCAAGGCAACGCAACGTCGCAAGGAATCGTCCAAATTCCCTTGCAACCTTCCACGTATTTCGAACCGGGTACACGCGCCGCATACTCTTTAATGCGCGCGCGTTCTACTTCTTTAATTTGCTTAATTACGTCGAGTTGAATGCCGTTCGGATCGTAAATATAACCGTTAGAGTCGTACATGGCTACCACCTTTGCCCCTAACTGCTGTGCTTTTTGGCACGCATAGATCGCAACGTTACCGCTACCCGAAACGATAGTAACCTTGTCTTGGAAGGAATCCCCACGAAGACGCATAGCTTCCGCCGTTATGTATACAAGCCCGTAACCCGTCGCTTCCTTTCTAATGAGGGAGCCACCATAGGAAAGCCCTCTACCCGTCAATACGCCCACGTGTTCGTCACGCAATCTCTTGTATTGACCGAAAAGATAACCCACTTCTCTTGCACCTACGCCGATATCCCCTGCAGGAACGTCCGTATCTGCACCGATATGACGGAAAAGCTCGTTCATAAAGCTTTGACAGAACGCCATAATTTCTCTGTCCGATTTACCCTTGGGATCGAAATCCGAGCCACCCTTACCGCCACCAATAGGCAAGCCGGTAAGACTGTTTTTAAGGATTTGTTCAAGTCCAAGGAACTTGATAACCGAAAGGTTTACGGAAGGGTGGAAACGCAAACCGCCTTTGTAAGGACCAATCGCACTGTTAAACTGTACGCGATACCCTTTGTTTACGTGTACGTTCCCATTATCGTCTACCCAAGGCACACGGAACAAAATCGTGCGTTCGGGCTCAGTGAAACGCTCTAAAAGCGCATTCTTTTCATATTCGGGGTGCGCGTTGATAACGGGCTCCAACGTCAACAAAATTTCCGTTGCCGCTTGGTGAAATTCATTCTCGCCCGGATTTCTCTTTTTTAAATCTGCTAAAACTCTTTGTACGTAGCTCATAATAAGTCTCCTCAAAAAATAGATTTTATATCGCCTATCAATCGAAATTCTTGATATAGATATATCTTATCATCTTTTTTAATATTTTGCAAGGATTTGGTGGGCAAAAATTAGAAAAATAGTGAAAAATAATTGCTTTTTAGGTAAAAAAGTAGTATAATAATAACACAAAATTATGGTAAATATAAGTTTTTCTTATATATTGTTTAACATTTGCTTCTGTAGTTAAATTGGGGGTAATCCCCCAAGGGAGTCGTTGTGTGTTCGTGTGAGCAATCTTTGATTGCGCTACTCTGAGCGAATGCGAAGATACCCGACAGGATAAATCAATATGCTTCTGTAGTTAAATTGGGAGTAATCCCCCAAGGGAGTCGTTGTGTGTTCGTGTGAGCAATCTTTGATTGCGCTACTCTGAGCGAATGCGAAGATACCCGACAGG
>JAFVPE010000036.1 GCA_017505465.1 Clostridia bacterium
CTTCGCACCCAAAAGTTTGGATTTTTAGATGATTTTTGGTGCGAAGGAAGAAATTATACCGAAGTATTATGATGACGACAAGCCGAAAAGCGCTAAAAAGACGGCTTTTGGGCTGGTTCGGATTATATTGCTTTGGTTAAATTCCACAAAAGCACCCCCAAATGGGTGCTTTTTTCACATTTTTTTCACAAGTCATACTACTTTTTTTGAATAATAGTAAAAAAACGCTTGTAAAAGTCATAAAAATATGTTACAATTTATAAGGTTGTAAAATGGAAAATTAAGTGCTTTGCAAGGTGCAAAGCAAACAAAGAAGATAGAGCGGATGGTGTTCCGCCAAAGGAGAACTCTCAATAATGCAAAACGAAAGACAAATCATTACCGCTGAATTGTATGAAAAGATGATTTTAGGCGGCGTTGCCAATTTGCGTAAAAACTTGCAAAAGGTAAACGATTTGAACGTATTCCCTATCCCCGACGGGGACACGGGTGAGAATATGTATCTCACCTTGCAGGGGGGTATGGATCAGCTTAAAAGCGGCGGCGAAACGCTCGGCGGTAAAGCACATGCGATTGCGCAAGGTATGCTTCTTGGCGCAAGAGGAAACTCGGGCGTTATTCTTTCCCAACTTTTCTACGGGCTTTCCGAGGGCGTAAAGGGTTTGGAATACGCAAATCTTAAACAGTTCGCAAACGCATTAAAAGAAGGCGTTAAATGCGCATACGGCGCAGTTGCTCATCCCGTGGAAGGAACGATTTTGACGGTTGCAAGAGAAGCTGTGGAAAATGCGTGCCTTAAACTCACCGACGATATGGAAGTGGAAGAATTCTTCGCTTTGTATCTTGTGGAAATGAAAAAATCGTTGGAAAAAACCCCTAACTTGCTTGCAGTTTTGAAAGAAGCGGGCGTTATCGACAGCGGCGGCGCAGGGCTCGTGTACATCACGGAAGGCTTTTGCAAGGCGCTTGGCGGCGCGGAGCTTGAAAACGAGCTCGCCGTGGCGGCAAGCAGTGCGAAAAAGGCAGTGGATCTTTCCAAATTCAACGAAAACAGCGTGATGGAATTCGGCTATTGCACCGAACTTTTGTTGCAGCTTCAATGCAGTAAGACGGACGTGGAAGCGTTTACCGTACAACCTTTGATCGATTATTTGAGCACGATTGGCGATTCCATCGTTGCCTTCAAAACGGGGACGATTGTTAAGCTTCACGTGCATACGATGACACCTTGGAAGGTGCTTTCTTACTGTCAGGATTTCGGTGAATTCCTTACGGTTAAGATTGAAAATATGACCTTGCAGCACAACGAAACCGTAGAAGAAAAGAAGGAAGAAGAGGATATCGTGAAGATGCCCAAGCGTGCAAGACGTAAATTTGCGTCGGTTACGGTGGCTTCGGGTGACGGTTTGATCTCTACCTTCAAGGAAATGGGCGCAGACGCCGTTATTTCGGGCGGTCAAACGAACAACCCTTCCGCGGAAGACTTTGTGCAAGCGTTCGACGACGTGAATGCAGATTGCATTTTCGTCCTTCCCAACAACAGCAACATCATTATGGCGGCAAAACAAGCTGCGAAGATGTATGAAGGCTCGGAAATCCGCGTTATCGAAAGCAAGAGCATCGGCGACGGCTATTCCGCGCTTTCTATGCTTGACTACTCTTGCGAGGACGCGGACGAAATTGAAGAGAGCTTGCGTGAAAGTATGCAAGGCACGGTAACGGGTATGGTTTCTATTTCCGTGCGCGATACGACGATGAACGGCGTAGAAGTGCATAAAGACCAATACATGGGCTTTACCAACGGCAAAATGCTTGCGTCCTGTCCTACGAAGGTAGGCGCGGCGTGCGCACTTGCGGATAAATTAGAGCTTGCGGATAGAGAGTTCGTTATTGCCGTTTACGGCAAGGGCGCAACGGATGAGGAGCGCGCAGGCTTCGGGGAATATATCGCTGAAAAGTATCCCCACGTAGAACTTTACGAAATTGAAGGCGGGCAGGACGTGTACGATTTTATCCTGATCGTTGAATAAAAAAATAATAAAAAAAGGAAAAAAACTATGAAAAAATTTGTTATTGTTTCGGACACCGGCTGTGATCTTGAGAAATCCCTTCGCGATCAGTATGATATTGAGTATTTGCCCATTCACTACACCTTCGAAGATAAGGAATACGAAGGGGATTTGGATTGGAAAAACATGTCCTATAAGGAATTCTACAACCATATGCGCGAGGGCGTTCGTTTCCCTACGTCGCAAATCAACGTAGAAGAATACAAGGCGGCTTTTAGAAAGTATATCGAAGCAGGCTACGACGTATTGTCCGTTTCTATGTCTTCCAAGCTTTCCGCAGGCGTTAAGGGAAGCTACGTTGCAAGAGAAGAAGTTTTGAAGGAATTCCCCGATGCGAAAATCATTTGTATCGATACTCTTCGTAGCTGTCTTACGCTCGGTATTATCTTGATCGCTGCATCCGAGCTTCGTGCGGAAGGCAAGACGATTGAAGAAGTAGCGGAATGGATTGAACAAAACAAGCTCCGCTCGCACACCCTTTGCACGGTAGATAAACTTGTTTATATGAAGAGAGCAGGTCGTGTAAGCGCAGCAAGCGCATTCTTTGGCGGTCTTTTGAACATTAAACCCATCGTTATCCAAGACGGTATCGGTCAGAATTTTGCTATTGAAAAGGTAAAGGGAAGAAAGAAATCCATGGAACGCCTTGTGGAAATGGCGAAGGAAAACTATGAAGATTGCCCTCATCAACGCATCTTCATCAGCCACGCTGACTGTGAAGAAGACGCAATGGAATTAAAGGCAATGTTGAAAGAAGCGTTCGGCGAAAACACCGAAATTGGTGTAGGTATCGTAGGCTGCTGCATCGGCGGTACGGTAGGCCCCGGTATGCTTTGCGTGCATTTGCTCGGTAAGGAAGTTACGCTCAATCAATAAGCGGCGTAAGGGAAATACAGATGAGAAAATTTGTAATCATTTCAGATACGGGTTGTGATTTAGACAAGTCGTTGCGTGAACAATACGACGTGGAATACCTGCCTATTCACTTTTCTTCCGATGGGCAAGAGTATGAGGCGGACTTAGATTGGAATTCTATGCCCGCAAAAGAGTTTTACGACCGTATGCGTAACGGTACGCGTTTTGTTACTTCGCAAATTAACGTGGAAACGTATAAAGAAGCGTATAGAAATTACGTGAAGAGCGGTTACGACGTACTGTCTATTTCCAGTTCTTCGGCATTGTCGGCAACGATTAAGAGCAGTCAAGCGGCGGCAGAAGAGGTTATGCGCGAATTTCCCGAGGGGAAAATTATCTGCGTAGACTCGCTTCGCGGTTGCCACGCGCTTGGCATTCTCGTAATTAGAGCGTCCGAGCTTCGCGCGGAGGGGAAGACGATCGAGGAAACGGCGGATTGGCTGAATGAGAACAAGCTCCGTTCAAATATGATTGGCTCGGTGGAAAGCCTTGTGTATTTGAAAAGAGCAGGGCGCGTTAGCGCAACGAGTGCGTTTTTCGGCGGTCTTTTGAATATCAAGCCTATCGTTATTGCGGACGCAAAGGGGAGAAACTTTGCGTTTGAGAAAGTAAAGGGCAGAAAAAAATCGTTAGAGCGAATCGCGCAGCTTTGCAAAGAAGCTTACGTGGACGACGAGCATCAACATTTCTTTATCAGCCATGCGGACTGTATAGAAGATGCGGAAGCATTGAAACAAGAGGTCTTTAAGGCGCTTGGTAAGGAAATTGATATCCATATCGGTATCGTAGGTAGTTGTGTAGGTTCGGCGGTTGGCCCTGGCATGATCAGCGTGCATTTCCTTGGTAAAAAAGTTACGGTCAACGAATAAAAAATAAAAGCATCTCGAAAGAGATGCTTTTTTTTATTTATGCGAGTTTTTTCTGTTCTTCCGTCGGTACGGTCACTTCAAACGTCGTTTCCGTTTCGTCCGATTTTACAAGACGAACGGTGCCTTTATGCAGGGCGACGATCTTTCGTACAATGGCAAGCCCGATTCCATTTCCCATTGTGGAATGGGAGTCGTCGCTTTGATAAAATTTATCGAAGATAAAGGGTGCTTTTTCAGGGGGAATAGGCGTGCCGTTGTTGCTAATCAAAACGGTTGTTTTTTCGCTTGTTTGCAAGCTTTCAATACGCACGCTTCCGTTTGTAGGAGCAAATTTGATGGCGTTGTCCAAAAGATTGATCCATACTTGGTCGAGCAGTTCTTCGTTACCCGTTATGAAGGAATCTTCGCTATCGAAGGAAAACTCGATGTTTTTATCCGCCCATTTGCTGTCAAGCATAGCAATTGCAAGGCGGATTTGTTCGCTCACGTTATACGTTTTCGTGTCGGTCAAAATGGTTTGCCGTTCAAGCTTGGAAATGGTTAAAACGTTGGTGGAAAGCTCGGTAAGCCGTTCGGATTCCTTGATGATAACGTTCAAATATTCCTGCCTTTCTTCTTCCGTCAAATCGTCGCGTTGCAGCATTTTTGCAAATCCGCGAATGGAAACGATAGGCGTTTTGAACTCGTGTGAGAAATTGTTGACAAAGTCGCTGCGCAAGGTTTCGACGTTGCCGATTTCTTCTGCCATGTGATTGAACTTTTCCCCAAGCTCCGTCAAATTGCCAAGACCGTGCGGTTTGACGCGGACGGAATAGTCGCCTTTTGCCACGCAGTCCGCTGCGCGCATAATTTCATTGAGCGGACTCAGCATAACGTATGTGAACAACGCTGCAACAAGAAAACCGATAGCGAGAATAAAAATGGGGCTGATGATAAAAAAGACGATGCTTTGTTGTGTGTTCGGCTCCACGAAATTTTCTAAGATGTAGTTGGATACAAAGAAAAGAAAGTAACAAACGTGGATAATGACGGCAAAGCCTGCCGTGAAAAGAAATGAAAGACTTAACTGATTTTTGAAATTTTCGCGCTTTCTGGAAGTTTTCTTTTTCATGCTTTGATCACCGCCTTATAGCCTATGCCGCGAATGGCAACAATTTCGAATTCGGGGTAGCCGTCGAAACGATTGCGCAATCGATTGACGTGCACGTTGATTGTCGAATCGGACGTTTGACTGTCCATTCCCCAAATCTCGTCCATGAGTTGTAATCTCGTAAAGATTTTATTTGGATAGGAAAGGAGCTTGTAAAGGAGTAAAAATTCCTTCTGCGGAAGGGTTTGCTCGTCCGATTCCCGTTTTACGGTGAGAGCGTCGTAATCGAGAACGACCTTGCCGATATGTAATTTATGCTCGTTTGCGATGCGCGAACGGCGCAAAAGGGCGCGGATGCGCAGGAGCATTTCTTCTTCGTTGACGGGCTTAACCATATAGTCGTCCGTGCCGACGAGAAATCCCTTGCAACGCTCTTCGGGGAGCTGCTTTGCCGTCACCATAAGAATGGGGGTGTTATCGTTGCCTGCGCGGAGCTCTTCGGTAAACTCATACCCGTTCATTTTGGGCATCATTACGTCGAGCACGATCAAGTCAACCTTGTGTTGATCGATAATTTCAAGCGCTTCCAAGCCGTTTTCCGCAAGCAATACTTCATAACCTGCGTGCCGCAACACCGCCGACATCAATTTTGCCGTACTTTTATCATCTTCTGCAACAAGAATGTGAAACATATTTTCATCCTCCTGCGTCCATTATACCACATTGGAAATAGAAAAATAAACTGAAAATAAACAATTTTTCACAAAAAAATCACGTTTAGTTAACTTTCAGTTAATTTTTCTTTGTTATAATAGGCGTGTAAAAGGAAGGGAACTCCTTTTCTTACATAAAAATGATTACACACCTACAAAAACCTATTATAGACCTGGACGAACTCGCAAGAGTTCGTCCTTGTCATTTTTTCAGGTGATTCTATTGACTTTTGATACGGAAATATATATAATAATAATGCGACACAGTGCGCAATGAAAAGGTAGATGCGAAATTATGACTGTAAAATACTGTATTGGATTTGATATTGGCGGTACAAAATGCGCCGTATCGATAGGGAAAATAGAAGAAGGGGATATCCAAGTCCTTGCAAGACAAGAAACGCCCACACTCGAAAATCCTATAAAAACGTTGGAAATCCTTGCGCCATACGTCGAAGAATGGACAAAGGCGTATAAAGTAACGCGCGCAGGGATTAGCTGTGGCGGACCGTTGGATGGGGGCGCAGGCGTGATTATAGCGCCGCCGAATCTTGCTTCGGGTTGGTACGGATTTGAGATTGTGCGCTACGTGCAAGAGCGTTTTGGCTTAACGGCAAAATTGCAAAACGACGCCAATGCGTGTGCGGTTGCAGAATGGAAATTCGGCGCAGGACGCGGCACGAGGAACATGGTATTTTTCACCTTTGGTACAGGGCTTGGCGCAGGCTTGATTTTGGACGGCAAGCTCTATTCGGGTACGAATGATAACGCAGGCGAAGCAGGACATATCCGCCTTGCTCCAACGGGGCCGTTGGGGTTTGGGAAGGCAGGTTCATTAGAAGGCTTTTGCAGTGGCGGCGGGATTGTTCGCTTGGCGCAAATTATGGCGAAAAAAGAGAAAAAACTGCCCGATTGTATCGAAAAGATGGGGGGTATGTCCGAGATTACGACGAAAAAATTGAGTATTGCGGCAAAAGAAGGGGATGCATTTGCTAAAAAGGTTTTCGCAAAAAGCGGCGAACAGCTTGGCAAAGGCTTGAGTATTATTATCGATATTCTCAACCCTGAAATGATCGTGCTCGGCGGTGTATTTATGCGTTCTTCGGAGCTGCTTATTCCCACGATGGAAAAGGTGTTGAAAAAAGAAACTCTTGGCGAAAGCTTGCGTGTGTGCAGGATTGTGCCTGCGCAGCTGAGCGAAAATATTGGCGATATAGCCGCACTTGCTTTGGGGGATTTATAAAAAATGAAAGAAACGACGAAAGAGATTTTAAAAGAACTGTGCGTTCGCTATCCCGCTCTTAGCGGAAATGCAGAAAATATTGCGAATGCATTTGAAACGATTAAAGAAGCGTATGCAGAGGGGAATAGGCTCTACCTTTGCGGCAACGGCGGTTCGGCGTCCGACTGTGAACATATCGTCGGGGAATTGATGAAATGCTTTAAGAAAAAGCGTTCCATTTGCCCTACGCTTTCCAAAGGCTTGGCAGAAGAAGGGGAGCTTGGGCAAGCGCTTTTACAAGACTTGGAGGGCGGATTGCCTGCGGTTTCGCTCTGTGGACATTCGCCGCTTACGCTTGCATTTTTGAATGATAAAAACGCTATGCTTACCTTTGCGCAACAGCTTAGCGTATTGGGAAGAAAAGGGGACGTGCTTTTGACGTTGTCTACGTCGGGAAATTCCAAAAATTGCGTATATGCGGCGGCGGTTGCGCGCGCAAAAGAGATGAAAACGGTCTTTCTTGGCGGCGGCAACGGCGGTAAGCTTAAAGAATTTGCCGACGTTTCTATTATCGTACCCGAAAAAGAAACATACAAGGTGCAAGAACTGCATTTGCCCGTTTACCATTGTCTTTGTGCGATGTTGGAAGAGGAATTTTTCTAATTGGACGGGGCAGGTATGCGATAAAATAAGAAAACACGGTCAATTTGACCGTGTTTTTTGTCGTTTCTTTTCAAGGAAAAACTTGGATTAATGGAAAATTAAGTCTTGACAACGCTCACGTTGATATGCTATAATGTAAAATAGGTAATTACGGACAAGGGCGTAGCCCTTAACCAAGGTATTATGATGATGACAAGCCGAAAAGTACTGAAAAGACGGCTTTTGGGCTAGTTCGGATTATATTGCTTTGGTTAACATTGGAGTAAATGGTGGAAACGGTTCTTACGGAGAAGAAAAGGATAACGGCAGCGGAAGCAGGCAAGAAGATTCTTGCATGGCTTCGTTGCTTTTTAAATAGTTATCCGTTTTATATTTTCCAAGTGATTCTTGCCGGCGGACTCGTTTTGATGGGCAAGGAAGTGGAAGGCGCAATCCTTTTTGGTATGCTTATTTGCGCTATTCTTGTCATTTGCGACGATATCGTACCGACTACGTTGCCCTTTTTGCTCATTTCCACGTTCACGACAAACTGCTACGATTCCTTTGATACTTTCATCGGGTATATCGTTTATGCGCCGGTTGTGCTTGCGTGCTTTGCCTTCCATTTCATTGTTTATCACAAAAAATATGCGGTAGGGCAAAGTATTTTTGGGATTCTTGCCGTATCGCTTGCGCTTGTCCTTGGCGGCGTAGGGAATTTTACCGTTATGGAATATATGCGCGGTGCGTATTATTTTCTCGGCCTTGGGCTTGGTATGGCAGTGGCGTATCTGTTGATGCGCTCGCAATTTGCCACGCGTCGCAGCTATGATATCAAAGAACGCTTCGCCGTGATTATGTCCTTAATGGGTGCGCTTTGCGCAGTTATGATTATTATCGGTTATAACCGTGTGAGCTGGGGTATGGCGCCGCACGGGCGTTATTCGATGGGCTTTTCGCCGAATAATATCGCAACGATGCTGATGTTTGCCCTGCCGTTCCCGCTCTATCTTGGCAGAAGGAAGGGACGGAGATGGTTTGCCGTATTTACGGCGGTTTTGTTTGGATTTTTGTGCAGCACGTCTTCGCGCGGCGGTTTGATTTGCGGCTCGGTGGAGTACGTGGCGTGTTGTTTGTATTGGATTTTGATGTTTGGCAAGAAGGGGATTTTCAAACGTCTTTGGATTTGCTTTGGGATCACGTCGGCGGTTATTTTGGTGATTGCAGTCGGCGGTCCGCTTTTGGAAATTTTCGGAAAACGCTTGGATAACGGCGTTATTTCGACGAGTGAAGCTCGCTATGAAATGATTTTTGAAGCGTTTGATAGATTTAAAAAGAATCCTTTTGTGGGCTCGGGCATTCTCGACGACTCGATTGCCTATGGTGATTTTAATAAAAAAGGCACGATGACGTGGTATCATATGATGATTCCGCAGGTTATTGGTAGTATGGGCTTGGTCGGTATTGCATGCTACGGCTATCAATTTTTGGAACGCGTCGGGTTGATTTTTAAAAAGAGAAACACTTGGTCGTTGTGTTTAGGGCTTTCCTATTTTGGGATTTTGTTAATGAGCCAAGTAAATCCCGGCGAATTTTGCCCGATTCCTTTTGAGCTTTTGGCAGTGCTTTTGTTCATTTTCCAAGAGCTGCGTTTTGAAAAGCAACCGCTTTGGGAAAAACAAGTTGGATAATTGAAATAAAATAAAAAAAGCGAACCGTTTGGTTCGCTTTTTTAATGCCATAATTTATTTTGGTTGATATTCGTAACAAGGAATAGGTTTGAGCTTAAATTCATTCATTACGTGCAAACGGTCAATGCGCGCCTTCGTGGCTTCGTCTTCGCAAACGCCCGTGCGAATATATTTGTCCAATACAGCGTAGGTAAAGCCGAGATTGTCCTCGTCCGTTCTATCCGTCAAACCGTCGGAAGGTACTTTTTCCACAAGGTTGACGGGCAAGTTCAAATACTTGCCAATGGCTTTTACTTCTTGCACGGTGAGCTTGCCAAGGGGCGCAAAATCACCTGCCGCATCGCCGTAACGGGTGGAATAGCCAACCCAATCTTCGGAAAGATTGCAGGTATTCGCCACGCGTCCGTTCATCGATTGCGAAAGGGCGTAAAGAGTGGACATACGGATGCGAGGGGGCAGGTTGACACGGGTTTGCCGAGTGATTTCCACACCGCTTTCCGTCAAGGATTCCAACACGCCGTCCACCGCTTTTTGAACGTTGCAAGTATAAAAGGGAATATCCAGGTGTGCGACGAGTTGTTTTGAGCAGTCGATATCAGGTTGTTCCCCGTTGGGCATCAATACGCCGATAACACGGTCTTTCCCAAGCGCTTCTACGCAAAGCGCAGCGACAACGCTCGAATCTTTACCGCCCGAAATACCGATGACGGCATTACAGCCTTTTCCGTTGATTTCAAACCAATCTTGAATCCATTTCACCGCTTCGGCGGTTGTTTTTTTTACGTCAAAATTTTGCATAACACCTCGTTATACTCCGTTATATTTCAAAAAGCAAATCGCCGTAAGTAGGGATGGGCCAATATTCCGTGGAAACAAGATTTTCAAGCTTGTCTGCCGCCGTACGGAGCTTTGCCATTACGGGTAACACCTTGTCTTTATAATATACGGAAAGGGTTGCCGTATCCATAATTTTTCTCGTGCCGTTAAGCGCTTTTTCAAGCGCTTTTACTTGCTTGTGCGCCTCTGCCGTCAATCCGCAAATTTCCGTCAAAGTTTCCTTTTCATAGGTGCAATCCAAGCTCTCGCAAACGGATTTTTTGGACAAAATCGTGCTAGAAAGGAGCTGCGTGTATTCGCTAACGGCAGGCAAAATTTCCTTTTTCGCCATATCGACCATCGTCTTGGCTTCAATGTTGATGAGCTGACAGTAGCTCCCAAGTTGAATTTCCAAACGGGAATGCATTTCACGTTCGGTGTATACCTTATGCGTTGTGAAAAGCGCCACGTTCTTTTCGTCAATGAAATGGGGAAGAGCGTCGGGCGTTGTTGCAAGGTTGGTCAAGCCGCGTTTTTTCGCTTCCGCAAGCCAAGCGTCGTCATAGCCGTTGCCGTTAAAGATAATCCGCTTGTGTTCGGTAACGATGCGACGGATAAGGTCGTGCAAAGCGGATTCAAAATCGCTTGCCTTTTCCAATTCATCGGCAAACTGCCGTAAGATTTCCGCAACCGCCGTATTGATAACCGTATTCGGACCGGACACGGACGCGGAAGAACCGAGCATACGGAATTCAAACTTATTCCCCGTAAAAGCGAAGGGGGACGTACGGTTTCTATCCGTCGTATCCTTCGGGAACTTCGGCAAGGTATGTACGCCGACGCGGAGAAGCTCCGTTTCTTTCGTGCCGTAAGGCTCGTCCTTTTCAATGGATTCCAAAATTTCCGTAAGCTCCGCGCCAAGGAAGATGGAAACGACTGCGGGGGGAGCTTCATGCGCGCCAAGACGGCGGTCATTCCCTGCCGTAGCAACCGAAATACGGAGCAAATCTTGGTAATCGTCTACCGCCTTTAACACGGCGCAAAGGAAAAGTAGGAATTGCGCGTTCGTTTGCGGCGTATCGCCGGGCTCTAACAAATTTGCACCCAAGTTGGTGGAAATCGACCAATTGTTGTGTTTACCGCTACCGTTCACGCCGTCGAAGGGCTTTTCGTGCAGCAAACAAACCATATCGTGCTTTTTCGCAATCTTTTGCATGATTTCCATCGTGAGTTGGTTGTGATCCGCCGCGATGTTCGTCGTTGTAAAGATGGGCGCAAGCTCGTGTTGCGCAGGCGCCGCTTCGTTGTGCTCCGTTTTGGCGAGCACGCCGAGTTTCCAAAGCTCTTCGTTCAAATCGTTCATAAACGCTTGCACGCGCGGCTCGATAACGCCGTAATAATGGCTTTCAAGCTCCTGTCCCTTGGGGGGAGGAGCGCCGAAAAGGGTACGTCCGGTGTAAATAAGGTCTTTTCTTTGCTTGAATACGTCCTTATCCACAAGGAAATATTCCTGCTCGGGGCCAACCGTCGTCTTGACGGAAGTCACTTCTTCGTTGCCGAACAGCTTCAAAACGCGTAAAGCTTGGCGATTAAGCGCTTCCATCGAGCGGAGCAAAGGCGTCTTTTGGTCAAGTGCGTCGCCGCCGTACGAACAAAACGCCGTGGGGATGCAAAGCACGCCGTCCTTGATGAATGCGTAGGAAGTGGCGTCCCAAGCGGTGTAACCGCGCGCTTCAAAGGTCGCACGCAAGCCGCCCGAAGGGAAGGACGAAGCGTCCGTTTCGCCTTTGACGAGCTCTTTTCCCGAGAACTCCATAATGATTTTACCGCCGTCGGCAGGGGAAATGAAGCTATCGTGCTTTTCCGCCGTAATGCCCGTCAAGGGTTGGAACCAATGGGTGTAATGGGTTGCACCCAAAGACACCGCCCACTCTTTCATGGCGGTTGCAACGGCGTTCGCTACGGATAAATTCAAGCTTCTGCCGTGTTTAATCGTGCGCTTTAAGGACTCGTAAATTTCGGGGGAAAGCCTTTCCTGCATTACGCTGTCGTCAAAGACCATACAGCCGAAATAATCGGACACGAGCTTCATAATTTTTCTCTCCTTGTAAAATGAACGAAAAAAGGCAAAGGCAACAGGGCTTTTCACCGTGTTGGCACCTTTGCCATTGATAAAAATATTATACCCCTTTTTTAAAGAGTTTGTCAACGATTTGAGCGTGAAATTTTGTAATTACGCCGAGTGAAAGGGGAAATATAGGGCGATTTTTGTGAGAATTTTCACACTCGTGGCGAAAAAGATTAAAAAAATTAGCATATTTGTAAAAAAAATTTGGAATTTTCATTGAAAAAACACAAAAGTGTGATATAATTAAACTACCACAAAATGGGGTAAAAGCAAATGTCATATTTTTTGGGAATTGACGTCGGCTCGACAACCGTAAAAACTGCGGTTATCGAATCGGCAAAAAATGAAATTATATACACTAGCTACGAACGGCATTTCTCGCGCGTCAAGGAATGCGTTTTATCTGCGCTCGCAAAAGTGAACGAAGCATTCCCGAATGCGAAATTCCGTGTGGCAATCACAGGGAGCGCAGGGCTTGGTCTTGCAGAAAAGAGCGGCGTTTCTTTCGTGCAGGAAGTACAAGCTGCTTTCGTGGGAATTAAGAAATTCTATCCCGATGCAGACGTAGCGGTAGAGCTCGGCGGCGAAGACGCAAAAATTATCTTCATTACGGGCGGCGCGGAACAGCGTATGAACGGCAGTTGCGCAGGTGGTACGGGTGCGTTTATCGACCAAATGGCAACGTTGCTCGATATTAGCGTTGATGAGATGGACGAGCTTGCTTTGCAAGCGGAAAAGGTCTATCCCATCGCTTCCCGTTGCGGCGTATTCGCAAAGTCGGATATTCAACCGCTCATCAACCAAGGTGCGGCGAAGGCGGATATTTCCGCTTCTATCTTCCGCGCGGTGGTAGAACAGACGGTTTCGGGACTTGCGCAGGGCAGAAAAATTAAGGGGAAGGTGCTTTTCCTTGGCGGACCTTTACACTTCTTGAAAGCCCTTCGTGAAGCGTTCGTTAAGACGTTGGAACTCGATGAGGAGCACGCGGTATTCCCCGAAAACGCTCCCGTGTTTATTGCGACGGGTGCAGCGCTTGCTACGGCTGCGGAAGAAGAGAGCTCGTTGGAAGACGTTATTGAGAAAATTAAAAACTCCAAGGCAAGCGACGAGGTGCAAAGGGGCAAACCGCTCTTTGAAAGCCGTGCGGATTACGATGAATTCGTGGCTCGTCATAAGCAGAGCGACTTGCAATTTGACGACATTCGCACCTATGAAGGGAATGCCTATCTCGGCGTAGATAGCGGCTCGACGACGACGAAATTGATGCTTATTACCGACGATTGTCGGGTGCTTTATTCCCATTATCAATCGAACAACGGTCAACCGCTCGACATCGTGGTGGAAAAAATCAAAGAGATGTATTCCCTTTGCGGCTCTGGCGTTAAAATTTGCGGTGCAGCCGTGACGGGCTACGGCGAAGATATGATGAAAGCGGCTTTGAAAATGGACCACGGCATCGTAGAAACGGTGGCGCATTTCAAGGCGGCGGTGCATTTCAATCCGCAGGTGGATTTCATCATCGACATTGGCGGTCAAGACATTAAGTGTTTTAAGGTAAAGAACGGCGCAATCGATTCGATTATGCTCAACGAAGCTTGTTCTTCGGGTTGCGGCTCGTTTATCCAAACCTTTGCAAAGGCAATGGATATGGACGTGGAGAGCTTTGCTCGTCTTGGTTTGTTTGCGCAAAAGCCCGTGGAGCTCGGCTCTCGTTGCACCGTGTTTATGAACAGTGCGGTAAAGCAAGCGCAAAAGGAAGGCGCGTCGGTGGAAGACATTTCCGCAGGCTTGTCATCATCTATTGTAAAGAACGCCGTTTATAAGGTAATTCGTGCAAAAACGCCCGACGAGCTCGGTAAACATATCGTAGCGCAAGGGGGAACGTTCTTGAACGACGCCGTCCTTCGCTCCTTTGAAATGGAAACGGGAAGAAACGTCGTTCGTCCTGCTATTGCAGGGCTTATGGGTGCGTTTGGCGCTGCATTGTACGCAAAGGAAATGCACGTGGGCGAATCCCTTTCGACGATGCTTTCGGCGGAAGCGTTGGAATCCTTCTCGTACACGTCCAAAGCAACCAACTGCCGTGGCTGTACGTCCAATTGTAACATCAACATTTTGACTTTCCCCGATAAGAGCCGCTTTATCTCAGGCAACAAGTGTGAGCGCGGCGCAGGTATGAAACCGCAGGACGGAAAGTGGAATATCTACGAGTATAAATACAACAGATTGCTCTCGTGTATTGAAGAAAAGACGGAAAATGAAGGGGGCATGTCTGCGACGAATGCAAATCGCGGGGTGGTAGGGCTTCCCTTCCAACTCGTGATGTTCGAGCAGCTTCCGCTTTGGACGGAATTCTTCAAAACGCTTGGATTTAAGCCGATTGTAAGCGATAGAAGCACACGTGAGCTGTATTTCCGCGGTCAACATACGGTCGCGAGCGATACCGTTTGCTACCCTGCAAAGCTCATTCACGGACACGTGGAAAGCTTGCTTGACAAGGGCGTAGACTTTGTGTTCTATCCCTGCGAAAGCTACAACTTAAACGAACACGACTCCGTCAATTATTACAACTGCCCGATTGTGGCGTATTATGCGGAGCTTTTGAAGGCGAACAACGAAAGACTTTCGGATGAAAATCTCATTGCGCCTTACTTGGACTTGAACGAACGCAAATCTTCCGTACGCAACCTGCAAAAGGCGCTTGCGAAATTCGGCGTGACGAAAAAGGAAGTGGATAAGGCGCTTGACGCAGGCTTTGCGGCGCTTGCAAAATACCACGAGGACGTGCGCGCGAAGGGCAAGGAAATTTTGGAGACGGCAAGGGCGGAAGGAAAACAAATCGTCGTACTTGCAGGCAGACCGTACCACGCCGATCCCGAAATTAACCACGGGATTGGGAAACTTATCGTTTCGTTGGGGCTTGCGGTGCTTTCCGAAGATAGTGTGTTTGAAGATGCGCCTCTTGTGGAAATCAACATCATCAATCAATGGACGTACCACGCGCGTATGTATCGTGCGGCGGAATACGTTTGCCGCCAAAAGGACGTACAGCTTGTGCAGCTCGTTTCCTTCGGTTGCGGTATCGATGCGTTGACGACGGACGAAATTCGTTCTATTATGGAAAAGAACGGAAAACTGTACACCCAAATCAAGATAGACGAAATTAATAACCTTGGCGTTGTCAAGATCCGTTTGCGCAGTATGGTTGCGGCAATTGCGGAAGCGAACAAAGGGAAAGGAGGGGCGAAATGAGCAAGAAACAAACGCAAGAAACGGTAAGCTATAAAGAACCCCTGCCCGTGATTACGGAAGAGATGAAAAGAGAATATACCATTCTCGTGCCCAATATGCTTCCCTATCATTTCGATATTTTGATGGACGTTTTGGGACAAAGAGGGTACAAGCTCGAAGTGTTGAAAACGGAAGGCAGAACGATTATCGACGAGGGCTTGAAGCACGTGCATAACGACACCTGCTATCCTGCGCTTTGCGTTATCGGACAGTTTCTTGACGCACTCAAAAGCGGTAAATACGACGTGGACAAAACGGCGGTGGTTATCACGCAGTCGGGCGGCGGTTGCCGTGCGTCCAACTACGTCGGCTTGATTCGTAAGGCGCTCAAAGCGGAGTTCCCCCAAATTCCCGTTTTGTCTATCAATTTCTCGGGCTTGGAAAAGGGAAGCGGCATCAAAATGGACCTTCCGCTCATCCTGCAAATGGCGTATGCAATCTTCTACGGCGACGCAATCATGAGCTTGTACAATCAATGCAAACCGTATGCAAAAAATCCCGAAGGCGTGGACCAGGTACGCGATGAATGTGTAAACTACGTCCGCAAAGAGATGGTGAAGAGAGGGTATAAGGACTATAAACGTATCATCGGTTGGTTGCTTGAAAAGTTCGGCGCAATCGAGCTTTTGCCTATCGAAAAGGTAAAAGTGGGCATTGTCGGGGAAATCTACGTAAAGTATTCCCCCCTTGCGAACAACAACTTGGAAGAGTTCCTTTATAAGGAAGGCTGTGAGCCCGTTGTGCCTGCGTTGATGGATTTCGTCTTGTACTGTATCGTCAATACGATGAACGACACTACGCTTTACGGACGCAAACCTTTGACGGGTTTTGTTTATAAGATTGTATATAAGATATTCTACAAAATTCAACGCGGTATCATCGAAATGTTTGAAAAGGCAGGCTTTGAGCCGCCGCACGATTTCGAAGAGCTTCGCCACGGCGCAGATAAGGTTATCCACCAAGGCGTGAAGATGGGCGAAGGTTGGTTGATTCCTGCGGAAATGCTTGCGTTGTATGAAAGCGGCACGGAAAACATCGTTTGCGCGCAGCCTTTCGGTTGCTTGCCTAACCATATTGTTGGTAAGGGTGCGGCGAGAGCGATTAAGGAATTGCACGAGGACGTCAACATCGTGCCTATTGATTACGATCCGTCGGCAACGAAAGTCAACCAAGAAAACCGATTGAAGCTCATGCTTGCAACGGCAAGAGATAAGCTTGCGGAACGACAAGCGGCGAAGATCCAAAAGGAAGCGGACGGGCAATCCGAAGTGCTTGCCGAAGCGGCTATTACCGAATAAAAACAAAAGGAGTTATGCGTTTGCATAACTCCGTTTTTGTATTCAACTCGTACATGGGTGGGGGATTTTATGTAATTTCGTCGAAATTTGTCGGATTTTCTTGCTTTTCGGTAAGGAATTTCCAATACCGAACGGGCATATATCCCTTCATTTGCTTGTTTCGCTCCTTGGACGTTCGCGCAGGAATGGTAACCGATTGATAGTAACGCTTCCAAAGGGATTGCCATTCCGCTTCGTTTGCAGAAAGTAACACTTGCGCTCCGTCAAGTGGAGCAACAAAGGTGTTCTTTCCGTCGTAAACCGCCGCTTTTTTGCGCGCGGTATCGTGAATGACGAAGGGAAATTCGGGCAACCTTGCCCGAAAGTGCGGCACGAGCCGATCGCATATATCGTTGTCAGGCGCAAAGGGGGCGTACAGCGCGCCGCTCTCCGTTTCCATAAAGCGGATAAAGCCGTGCATTTTATGGATTTCATGCCCGACTTTTTTCATGCATTCCACGGCGGCGAATACGGCAGGCTCGGCAAGTCGCTTTCCAATCGGCTTTTTCATTTTGGCGAGCAAACGGAAATAGTCGAATGCAATTTGCAGGTGGTTTTCCATGCCGCTACGGAAAAGGGTATCCAAATCGTACATACAATCTTTGTCAAAAGACAAAAGACGGTTTTCCGCCTTTTTTGCTTTTTCATCGTCGGTGGAAACAAGGACGGGCGATTCCCCGAGCGCAAGCTGCACCTGTGAAGTGACAAGCACCGCCGCATCATCGTGAAACGCTTCCGTCAACGCGCATAAAAATCCGTTTTTTGTTCCGTCGAAAAAGTAAATCATAATCGTTCAACTATGGGGAAATTACAATTATAACTGCCCTGTAAGGGCGATGAGTGCGTTTTGGGGAGTGGAAAGCATCCCAAACAGGTCGAGCTGTTCCGCGCTTTCCTGCGTTTCCGCCGCAACGAGCAATCCGCGCACGGCGTTTTCGCTTTTTGCGCCGAAAAATTTGCCGTTGCAGGTGATAAAATGCTTCGCGCGCTTTAACGCCACGCGCATTTTTACCAAATCTTCAAAGGAAAGCTTGGTGTATTTTCGCGCTTCTATAATCTTGTAGGCGTTTTTTGCGCCGATCCCTGGCACGCGGAGCAAAACTTCCAAGGGCGCGCGGTTGATTTCCACGGGAAAAAGGTGCATATTCCGCAACGCCCAAGCGCATTTTGGATCGAATTCCATGGATAAATTTTCGCCTTCATTGACGATTTCTTCCACCGAAAAACCGTAAAAACGGAGCAGCCAATCGGCTTGATATAAACGGTGCTCCCGAAGTTGACCGCCACTCGTTTCGGGCAACAAGGCGTCGCGCACGACGGGTACGTAAGAAGAATAATACACGCGCTTTAAGCCATTCTTGCGATACAGCGCCTGCGTAAGACGTAAAATTTGTCCGTCAGGCTCGGGCGAAGCCCCGACGATCATTTGCGTGGTTTGCCCTGCGGGCAAGAAATGCCCCTTAATCAAACCCTTCCGTTTTTCTTCCTTGAATGCCGCCGATTGCACCGCCAACTTTTGCATAGGGGTAAGAAGGCTTTCCTTGCTCTTTTGCGGGGCAAGCAATTTCAAGCTTTTTTCCGATGGTAGCTCCACGTTATAGCTCATTCTGTCGGCGTATCTCGCCGCTTCCTGCATCAACCTTTCGTCGGCGCGAGGAATTCCCTTCAAATGTATGTAGCCGTGGAAGCGGTACTCCGTCCGCAGTTTTTTCACGACCAAGAGCAAACGCTCCATCGTATAATCGGGATTTTTATGTACGGCGGAAGAGAGAAATAGACCTTCGATATAGTTGCGTTTGTAAAAGTCAATCGTCAACTCGCAGATTTCTTCGGGGGTTGCGGTGGCGCGCGGAACGTCTGCGCTCAAACGGTTGGGACAGTACTTGCAATCGTAAATGCAATCGTTGCTAAGTACGATTTTGAGCAGGGAAATACACCGCCCGTCTGGCGTGAAGGAGTGGCAGCAGCCTGCAACGTAGCCGTTGCCCATGCCGCCTGTATTTTTCCGCCCGCTTCCCGACGAGGAACAAGACACGTCGTATTTTGCGCTGTCCGTTAAAATTTTCAACTTTTCTTCCGTAATCATACTACTATTATACCGCTAACAAAAATAAAAGTCAAACATTTGTTCGTGTTTTATTTATAATTTTTTAAGAAAAAACCGTCCCGCAAAAGGACGGCGAAGATTAAGCGGCTTGGCGTTTTTCCATTCGTTTCCAATTTATAAAGCCGTAAAGGTCGTTTGCCAAGAAGGCAACAAAACAAATGACCATCGGTAGGGACGAAAGGCTTTCTATCGCCGCGAGTATCCAAAGTACAATGAGTACGACGTCGTTTGTTGCGTACGCGACGGCGTAGTAGGGGCTTCGAAAAAAGAGAAGAGCTGCGGCGAAAAAGCTCGTAGTCACGGAAAGGGTGCTAAAAATTAAATTTTCCGTTCCAAACGCTTTTAAAATGAAGTAAAAACCAACGGTTACGAGGAGGGCGGAAACGGACAAAAGCAGCCATTTTTTCTTGGACATCGAGGCGACCTTTACTTCGTTTTTTCCTTTTTGCGCAGGATTTTTGATCCAACCAACGGCGGCGAAAATTGCCGCAGGCAAGCTCATAAAAACATACGTAATCATTTCCCCATAATAGTGGAAACGAATGGAAATGATGCCGTAAAGGATGCAAAACGCCATCATAATAAATTGCCCGACAACGTTCCCTTTTGCGATAAAAATTAACGACGTTACGCCGACGAGCGAAGCGCAAAAACAGTTGAATTGATTTCACATCTAATAACAAACGGCGGCCGAAATCTTCGGCTGCCGTTTTCGTTAAAAAAAATCGTTGTACAAATTTTCTTGGAACTATTTACAAACGAAAAAAAATTTGTTATACTATAAAAGGATAAAACGACTAGCCAAAAAGCCGTCTTTTTTGCGCTTTAAGGCTCGACGTTATTATAATACGCCAATAACAAACAAAAGAAAAGGAGAGAAAATTATGGGTAAATTCGTTATCAAAAAGACGCCTACGGGCGCATTCAATTTTAGCTTATATGCGGCAAACAGTGAAAAAATTGCCGTAGCTTCGCAGGTGTATTCCACGAAAGCCGCTTGCAAAAAGGGCATGGAAAGCGTGGGGAAGAATGCGGCGAAATGCATTGCGGAAGACCGCGTGGAAGACCAAACCTTGAAA
This sequence comes from Clostridia bacterium, assembly GCA_017505465.1. Taxonomy (GTDB): domain Bacteria; phylum Bacillota; class Clostridia; order Christensenellales; family Borkfalkiaceae; genus Scatosoma. The sequence goes on from JAFVPE010000036.1 coordinate 19,970, forward strand.
AAGCCTGAAAGCAAAACTTGCCCAAAGTTTGAAATTTATTTTGATAAGGCAGGCTTGTATCGTTATCGCTTGATTGCCGCAAACGGCGAAAGTATTGCAATGAGCGAAGAAGGCTACAAATCCAAGAGCGGCGTTATGAACGGTATTAAGAGTGTATCCGTGAATGCGGCAGATGCGGAAATCGTGGACGAAAGCTTGGAAAAATAAATTTTAAGTTTTTTTTGAAATGACAACAAAAACGCTTGCCTTTTTCAAAAAAATACAGTAATATAAATAGGCGCTTGATGAGAGCGTTCTATTTTGCAGAGATGTCTGAGTGGTTTAAGGAGCACGATTGGAAATCGTGTGTACGCCTGAAACGTACCGGAGGTTCAAATCCTCTTCTCTGCGCCAAAAGTAAAAGCACCCTTTCGAGGGTGCTTTTACTTTTAAGGATTTCCGTAAAAAGAAGAGGATTTGAGGGTGGGAGCCGTTTTGCGAGAGCAAAACGCTTTGCCTTATGTAACTTGGGAATTAACAATTTTGACGGCAAAGGCGGCAATTGATAATTGCCGAGCGGGGCGCGCCGCTAAAGGCGCAAATCCTCTTCTCTGCGCCAAAAGTAAAAGCACCCTTTCGAGGGTGCTTTTCTTTTTGTGCACATTTTAGTTTTTAGGGGTATAACAGCTACAAGCCGAGCCGTTCTTCATAAAGCCCGTGTCTTGGCAGTGGGGGCAATGGAACTGCGGCGTAAGCTGCGCTTCGTCGATGCCCAAGCTTTTGAGAATATTTCTGCGTTCGGTAATGAGCGCAAGCTTTTTCTCTTCCAAAGCAGGCAGTTTTTCGGGTTCAAACATTTCCGCTTTTGCAAGCTCGAATTCCATTTTGGAAAGCTGGGTGCCAATCGCCTTGAAACGACTGTTTCCGTTTGCTTTCGCAAGGTATTTTTCCGCATTGCTAATCGCTTTTTCACGCAGTTGCGCATAGTAGCGTTCTCTATCCGTTTTGGCGTTTGCAGCTTCCACGTTCGGGTTGACGTATCGGGGACTTGCGCCCGTAGCCGTCGTGCCCGTCGGAGCGGAAGGAATATCTTTTACTTCGTAAACTCCGTCCTGCTTCCAAGCGGAAAGAATTTTATTCATATAGGGGATGGGGTTGGAGCCCGTCGCGCTGCGTTTCGCCGCTTCTAAAATCATCTCGTCGTTGAATTTCCATTCCCGCCAAGTACCGATAAGAGAGAGATTGGAAACACTCTTGCGGAGTCCGCCGCAAAGCGCTTGAATTTTCGTGAACAATTTAAGCTCGTCGTTCTTTTCTTTCAAGAACGCTTTGACGCCTTCCGTGGAAACTACGCCGTCCTTGAAAAGGGATTTCACCTGCTCGTGCATAGCGCCGAAATCGCCGCGGTCCGTCTTTAAGCAATACAGTGCAATATCAAGCAGTGAGCTTTCTTCAAAACCGTAGGAGTACCACTTTTCCACGTATTCGTCGACGTAGGGGGCAGCGTTTTGCACCTTGACACCAAGCTTTCTGACGATGCGGAAGGTGAGCTTGGTAAGCAGATCTCTATCCGCAAGATAGCTTTCGATTTCTTTTGCTTCCGTCTTGCCTTTTGCGTACAGTTCGTCCAAGGTCAAATCAAGGGAGTTCATACTGCCACGTTTGAGCTTTTTCGCCGCCGCAAGTACGCCGTCTTTGGCAAATCCAAGCTTTTCCGTCCATTTTGCGTACAGCGCATAGTCCGTTTCGTCGGGAGTACGGGTGGTAAGAGAAAGGGTGTTGAAGATGGCAAGAAGGTCGCCTTCGTGCGCATTGTAGCTAGAAAGCTCCTTTTCCACTTGTTCGTAGGTGGAGCAACCGCCGCGAATAAGCTTTTTCGCTTTGTTGAAGATGTAGGAGGGGGACACCGCTTCGCCTTGCTTGTTGATGCAGTATTCTGCAATCAAGAGAAAAGCTTGCGGCTGAATGTCGTTTTCTTCCAAGAAACGCATATATTTGATATAGTCGCCTGCGGAAACGAACTTGCCCACCTTTTGCAATTTTCTTTGCAATTCCTTGTTGAAATCGGTGTACTGCTCGTAGCGTACCTTTTTCGGCTTGCCGACGGCGGAACGCACGGGCAAATACTGTACGGTGAAGGGTTCTTTGGAAAGGATTGCAACAAGGTCGTAATCTTCCCAAAAAGCAAACGCTTCCTTAATTTTTTCTTCCGTCGTTTTCAAGACTTCCGCCATGGAAGCCACGCCGAAATCGGTGTCGGTGTTTTCGCAAAGGAAAAGCCCGTAAAGGTAAACCTTTACGGCAAAACCGTCCGCTTCGGGAAGGTATTTCGTGATAAATTTGTTTTCGATAATCGTGTAGGAATTATCGTTGTCTTTGGAAAAAGAGCAAAACGCCACGACAATAAACCTCGCTAATCTAATTTTTTGGACATTTGCGGAAAATCTTTCGTGAAAATCGCAGGGAAATTGGGAAAAATTTTCTTCTTTCTTCATTCTTTTCTTGCTTTCTGAAAAGAAATGATGTATAATAATGTAGTATAGGTGTTTATACTCTCTCGAAGAGAGTATGCCTATTATACCCTTTTTCAAACACAAAAGCAAGGTGTTTTGACGGGGTTTTGACAAAAAATACGAAAATCGTAAAAAGAAAACGGATAGAAAGGCATGATTATAAGCGCAGTTTCATTATGGAAAAAATATGAAATAAAGACTCCGCACGATGACGAAGAGTGGGGAGTGGAGCTTATTGACGGCGTGCGTTACAGTCACGTTTCCTATGAAGGACACGTGGTTGAAGACGGGGCCGTCCGTATTTACGCGCGCTTTTCCCGTCCGATTACAAAACATGCGGTAAAATTGCCCACGCTTTTGCTTTTGCCCGATTTGGGCAAGCGTGCGGACGATTCCTTGCTTACCTATTTCAACAAAAAGGGGTATGCCGTGCTTGCGCTCGACTATTGCAGTCTTGATGCGGAAGAGGAAAAAATGCACACGGTATTTCCGCCTTCCCTGTACTATGGGGAATACGACAGTGCGCGCGGGCTTTACGATATGGAAAACCTGCCCGTGGACAAATCTTCGTGGTTTGAATGGACGCACGTGGCGCTCACGTCCATAGAGTATTTGAAGACGAGAAGGGACGTTGGGGATATCGGTGTTATCGGCTTTGGCTTAGGCGGAGAGCTCTGTTGGCCTACGATGTTTTCGTCCGATATTAAATGCGGGATTCCCGTGAATGCGGTGGGCTGGTTATCCTTCCGCAACGCACCGAAATTCGGCGCAGGGATTGAACGCAATATGAAAGATGATAGACTCCGTTACATTGCGGCGATAGAAGCGCAGTCGTATGCGCCGTATGTGAAATGCCCCGTGCTCATGCTTTGTGCAATGCGAGATAAGGGCGTGGATTGCGACAGAGCCTACGACACGTACACAAGAATTGGGGTGGAAGACGTCTTGAACGACGTGGACGAAGACAAATTCGATTTGCCCGAATTGCGCAAAACAAGCTCCAAGCTCGATAGAGAGCATATCGCACTTCGCGTGGGGAAGGGCAGACGGGCGTTGGTATATTCGTCCGAAAGCGGCGGTTGTATCGACGGATACAGCTTGCACGATATGGACTTGTTTTTGGAAAAGCATCTTCTCGGCAGAGAGATTTTTATTCCCAATACGTTGCACATCAAGATGAAAGAAAACGTCGGTGGCGGCGTGGAAATTAAAGTGCGCGGCGACGAAGACGGGCTTATAGAAGAAATCGGTATTTATTACGCGGAAGGGGATGCGGACAGCCGTGCGGCTTATCGCGATTGGCGCTGCGTCTACAAGACGAAATCAAGGGCGGAAGCAAGGGGCGAAATCGTATATAAAACGAAGCCGTTTGCGGCTTCGAAAGGGGTATTCGCCTATGCCTATGCGAAATATTTTAACGGATTTTACGTATCTTCGCGTATTTCCTGCATACAGCTAGTGAATCCTAACCCTGCGGTGCTTCGAAATAGAATGCTCTATTCCGGCACGGAAAAAGAAGCGTTTACCATTGCGGATTATAACAGTTATTCCGTGGACGGGGTTTTATTGAAAGAAAAAACGCAGCCTGTGAAATCGTTAGGCTACGGCGGTATTAGCGGCGTTTACGCTGTGGGCGGCGTGTGTTGCTATCGCCTTAGTAATCCCGAATTTTATCCGCCGGAAGACAGTATCTTGCAATTCCAAGTGTATTCTGCGGAAGAACAGTGGATTAAGGTAACGGTAGAGCCGTCGGGAAGGCAGGAGGAAAGGTATTCCGCAACCGTTTTTGTGGAAGGGGGCGGAAAATGGAAGAGCGTGATGCTAGAACCGTTGCGCTTGAAAGGGGAGCAGAGCGGCAGACCGCTCGAATCCTTCCGTCAAGGAAGCGCCTTGACGTTCGCTTGTGCGGAAGAGGAAAAGGAATTTGTAATCACAAACGTCCTGTGGCTGTAAGAGGCGGCGAACCAAGATTTTTAGTTAACCAAAGCAATATAATCCGAACCAGCCCAAAAGCCGTCTTTTTAGCGCTTTTCGGCTTGTCGTCATCATAATACTTTGGTATAATTTCTTCCTTCGCACCAAAAATCATCTAAAAATCCGAACTTTTGGGTGCGAAGC
>JAFVPE010000037.1 GCA_017505465.1 Clostridia bacterium
CCAAGGGACACGCAGGCGCAACACCGAAATGCGGTTTTGCCGTAAAACGGCAGAGATGCGAGCAGTTCAAGGCGCGCCGAGTATTCCGCAGGGAGCGTACTTGGCGTACGTGACCAAGGGACACGCAGGCGCAACACCGAAATGCGGTTTTGCCGTAAAACGGCAGAGATGCGAGCAGTTCAAGGCGCGCCGAGTATTCCGCAGGGAGCGTACTTGGCGTACGTGACCAAGGAACACGCAGGCGCAACACCGAAATGCGAAGTATATATGCCGTTTTAAATACCGCCTTGAAGCGCCTTCATAATAATCTCTTCCACCGTGGTTGCGCCGAGATCATGTGCTTTCTTTACCGCTTGCGCACTTTCCGCTCTCGTGAAGCCCAAGCCCATCAACGCGGAAACCGCTTCTTCATCCAATGCGGACAGCTTCGCCGTGGGAGTTTCCGTAGGAAGCGTTAACGAATCGCCGCTTGCGCCGAGCACTTCTGCCGCCGAAATCTTGCCATGCAATTCCAAAACGATCTTTTCCGCCGTCTTTTTGCCCAAGCCCTTGACGGTACTCAAACGCTTGACGTCCGCCGTGGCAATCGCAAGCGCAAAATCGTCTGCGCTCAACGTCGCCAAAATGGAAATACCCATCTTTGGACCGACGCCCGATACCGTGATCAACTTTAAGAAGAGTTCCTTTTCCTTCGGATTATCGAAACCAAACAAGGTGATTCCGTCTTCCTTTACTTGTAAATAGGTGTAAAGCTCGGCAACCGCGCCCACCGTCAGTTTGCGGAACACCGCCCCCGTGCAATAAGCTTCGTAGCCGACTCCGTTCACGTCAAGAATGACCGTTTCAGTTGTCGTTGTCAATACTTTTCCTCTCAAATAGGATATCATATCTCTTTCCTTTGGCAGGTAAACGCATACCTGCCCCGTTCATTTTTTATTTTTTGGTTGGATTTACCGTCTTAATGGAAGCCCTGCCAACCCCCGTCACACCTGCAATTCCCGTTGCGTTTTGGAGTGCGCTCACCGAGCTTGCGGAAGAAAACCCCTTGCCCGATTTTCCACGTTTGGAAGATTTCGCGCCCGCCGCCATCAATTCTTGATAGGCGCTTGCAGGAGCGGCATTGTTCCCCTTCGTTCTCGTCATATTGCCGACGGCGAAAAGCTCCCCAAAGCGGCTTGAAAAGCCGTGGCAAAGCGCAATCGCAAGAGCGTCCGCCGCATCGTCGGGCTTTGGAATGGACTGCAACCGAAGCATCGAAGTTACCACCGATTGAATTTGGTGCTTATCCGCCTTGCCGTAGCCCGTCAAGGCTTGCTTGATTTGCATAGGCGTATATTCGTACAGCCTGCCGCAATCCTTTACGCAGGTAAGAAGCGCCACGCCGCGCGCGTGCGCAACGGCGATACCCGTCGTGATGTTTTTAGAGAAGAACAGCTCTTCCATTGCGATTTCATCGGGGTGAAATTTATCCAAAATTTTGCGAATCCCCTCTTCGAGCATCGCAAGACGAACGGGCAAACCCTCGTCCTTGGGCGTTAAAACGACGCCGTAATCAATAGCTCGGAAATTTCCGCGCTCATCCTTTTCAATTACGCCGTAACCCAAGGTCGCAAGACCGGGGTCGATACCCAAAATGATCATATTCACCCATCCTACTATATTTACTTTATTATTGTACCGCAAATATTGCAAATTGTCAAGTCAAACTTTGTAAACTTAACCACGGTTTCAAGAACAATTGAAAATTTTTTTCAAAAAAGTTATCAAAAAAGTGTCAGTACTCCCTTGACAAGCAATTTTTTTGTGCTATACTAACTGCGCGACGGGCGGTAAAGCGATCGATTACCCCCACGCTCCCTGCAATACCGGCTCTTTTCCGCGACAAATTCAAGACAGGAGAATATGGAAATGGAAAAGTTTTTGAAAGTATTGCATCTGTTTGGTCTCGACGTCCTTCTTTTGAAGGCGTTTGAGAAGCTCGTGAACGGCTTGACCAAGAAGTACGAAGCGTATAAAACCGCCTGTGAGTGCTTCCTCTGCCGTTACGCTACCGCAACGGCGTAAGCCGAGAATTGCGTGAAAAAAACCGTCGGGTACTCCCCACCCGACGGGAATATTGACATTTTAAAAGGCGAACGGTTCTTACCGCTCGCCTTCTTTTTTTATTCCGATAAATAATTTGCTGTGATTGTGAACGTTTTTAGATTGATTTCCAAAAGATACGTTCCTGTCACCTTGAAATAACCATCACTATCGACGTATTCCGATTCGTTGACGTCCAAATCATACATGACGTATCCACCGCCGACAAAAATCGGCATACCCTTGAGCTTGGTCACCGTTAAGGTATAGTTGAACAGATACGGAACGTTTGGATCTGCAACGTTTACGTCAACAAGCTCGCCGTTTTCATAGACCTGCAACACGTAGTCCGCTGTGTCGGGGTTTGTCAGCTCCACCCTTACTTCATACGTGACGAGATTCACGTAAAGATTGTAAAGACCGCCAACGATGAACGATACGTGCTTATCCCCGTCTTCTATTGCCGACGCATATTTGCCTTGCACCGACGCATCCAAAATAACTTTATAGTTACTCAAATGGACGTTTCCGTGGTTGTGAAAGGAAACCAAAGCGCCTGCTTCGATGGGATAATTTTCAATCATCCATTCTTCGCTGTTTCTCGGATTCACCGTCATCGCCGTAAACTCCGAAGCCAAAGAATACACGTCGCAACCGTTCATCTTTTCGTATACAGGCTCGGTGATTTCGCTTTTAAACTCCAAATCAAACAGCTTTGTGGTTAAGTCAAAGGTGATTTTATAAATCCCCGATTGCCCTTCATTTATCTTCGCCCACGCAAATTTGTCTTCGATTGTTACGTATTCGAGATCTTCGCTGTTTACCGAATAGAAAATTGTTGGACTTTCGTTTACAATCATTTGGAAATAATCGCCTTCGTATAAATACATGTTATCCCAAACGCGCAAATTCTCGTTTTCCGCATCCAAAGTAAAGGCTCTGTTCGCCTTGTATGAACCCCTTATTTCCGCACAAAACACCAAGCTTTCATCCGTGTAATACCCTTCTTCCCCAACAACGGGCGTAAGGTCGCTATTGTCAAAGCTTTTGTTTGCGCCGTTAGACATATTACAACCCGTGAACGTAAGAAGAATTGCGCTCAATATGATGATAAAATTCTTTTTCATAGCTTTTCCTTATACAAGAACGTATAGGCGGCAATATATCTCCGACCTTTAGAACGTTTCTTTCTTCTCAAAAATTATGACTTTCCTTGCCATAAAGGCAAGCTTTTCACGTTTTAGTCTTCTCTTCTCTTTTTTAAAGCAAGGAATACGCCTACGCATACAAGCGATACTGCGCCAATCGCGCCGCCTACCACCGAGCCGCAACCACCGCAGCCTTCTTCCTTCTTGTTGTCCTTCGGAACGTCGGGCGTTTCGGGCGTTTCAGGTGTTTCGGAAACATCTTCCCAAACAGCATAGAATGTCACGTTAGCGATAACGTCATATTCATAGCCAACATCGTATTGCGTACCCGATGCACTACCTTCAGCCCAACACTTGAACTGTTTGCCCGTAGGTGCGGTAAAGCCACATTCGGGAAGAACGTATCCGCCAAACTGATCGGTTTCGTCAAGCATAGCTCCTGTACCGCCGTTTGCGTTAAAAGATACGGTATAGTTTGCAACGGAAATTTCCTTCCATATAGCAACCGCAATAATGTTTGTTGTAAGTGTGTAAGTTTCACCTGCTCGTTTTTGTGCAACTTCTGTAAAGTTATCACCCAAAATACGAATTGACCAATAATCAAACTCGAATCCATCACGAGTATAACCTACTTCTTCACAATCCAAAAATGTAATTGTGTCATTTGCTTCGTATTCATAAGGTTCATTATTCCCACTTGTATCTCCGGGTTGATAAATAACTTGGTAGGTAGGAATGGGCAAATCATAACCACAAACATCACACTTGTAGTCAGCGGTGTTATCCTTGTGAGCTTCTACTTCTATCTTACTGTGTGCCTTGTCGGGACAAGCAGGATCGGTGCATTCCTTCCAGTGGTTTGTTTCATCCTTGCCGTTGGGAATTGCGCCGTAAGTGTGTACGTGTTCGTTGCTCGTCCAAGTAATTGTAAATTCCTCGGATGTGTCAATAAGACCGACTACCCAGCCATCCTGTTCCTCGTCATACACATCTGCATATGCTTTCAATCTAAATGTGACGGACTTTGCGACATCGGACGTGAAGTCAAAGCTAAATGCATCCCACTCCTTGCCGGTTGCATCTACTTCCTGATAAAGCTTCCATACACCGCCGTCTTTGTACTCGATCTCATATTTCTTTACATAGAAATTCTTATCTGCCGTAACAGTAACGGTATCTCCTACAACGACCATATCACCTTGAGGCTGTGTAGTAAATTTTTTTGCTGCCCAAGTTACAGTAAATGCTTCGCTAATTGCTACATTCGTGCTGTTTTGTCTTACATAAAGGCGGAACGTAAAGGTGGCGGCATTTTGAGAGTTGAAAACAATATACTGTTGTCCATACTCTTCAACAAGTCCGTTTCCTGCATGTGCGCCGTTATACTCAGTAACCCATTCTCCGGTTTCGGGATTATAAATTTGCGCAACAACACTGTTGTATGCGATAGACGGATCAATGGTAAAGTTGTCTACGTAATATTTTATCTGTATACCTAAAACCTCGGATGCATCGGATGGCTGCTTTGTAAATCCGTGAGGAGCATCATAATCAATCGTATTTTTCCACTTGGCATCAAGATATGTGTTTTCCGTTACAGTAATAACATCTCCGGGTTGCTTTAACAGACCTCCTACGAGCCAACCCTCAAATACATATCCGGTATTAGGTGTGTATGTCGGATCGGGAAGCGTGTATTCGCCTTCATAAACCCACACGAGATCCATATTACCCGATGCATAACCGCCTACGTTGCTAAACTGAACGTACCATTTTTGCTTTTCGGGCTTCGGGAAGGTGTAGCTTATTCTAATTTCGGTGTCGCTGACTACACTAACATTTGCGTTATTTGCATTGATCGTTGCCGTAACGTTGTTTGCAAAGGTATATCCGTCCTGTGCAACGAGCTTAATACTTACGGTGTAGTCGTTATCGTTATTAAACTTTGAGCCACTAACTGCAAGCTCACCTGTGACATCGCCCGTCCACTTGATACCGTTCTTCACGGTTTCGGCATTCTCGGATTTGAGAATATAGCAGTTTGAGTCGGTTGTTACCGTATATTGAGGCGCAAAACCGTTCATAGGTTCAGTAACGCCAATTGCTACATTTTCAATCACAGGATTGAGGCACGCCCAAGAAACCTCAAACGGCTCGCTATATACTTTTCCTTGCGTATAATTTGCAACGAGTCTGAAGGTTTTTGTAGTATTTACATAGGGGGATACTGTTACAAATCCGCCTGCTTGTTCGCCATTGGCTTCAAACGGCACGTTATCAATGAACAGCGCCCAAGCGCCGTCATACTCATATTGAAGCGTAACCGATTCAAGCCCGTCAAACTTTGAAACCGTGTACCAGTTCTTATACTGCGCATAGTTTTCAAGATTTCTACTTTGCGG
>JAFVPE010000038.1 GCA_017505465.1 Clostridia bacterium
AGCAATAAAAAACGCAGAATAGGTACAAACAATTGTATCTTTTCCGCGTTCTTTTTTGGCGCAGAAGAGGAGATTCGAACTCCTGCTACGGTCTTCCCATACTACTCCCTTAGCAGGGGAGCCCCTTGAGCCTCTTGGGTACTTCTGCACGGCTCGTTTATCAAAAGCTATAATACTATATCACATTTTTTTCTCGTTGTCAAAGCTTTTTGCCGCAAATTATAGAAATTTTTTGGATTTTTTATTTCCCTTCCTTCCTCTACGCATTTTTTTCAAAGAAAATATTCCCAAACACTTGACCTCTCCCCCTTTTATCGTTTATAATAAAACTGTTATAAATTATTAAACGTGAGGTGTACACTTTATGAAAGTAATTATTACCGAAAATTACGATGAAATGAGCAAAAAAGCCGCCGAGATTATGATCGATCTCGTTAAGAAAAATCCAAGTGCAATTCTCGGACTTGCAACGGGTTCTAGCCCTATCGGTATGTATCAATACATGGCGAAGGACTGTGCAAACGGCGGCGCTACCTATAAAAACGTGTCTACCGTTAACCTTGACGAATACGTTGGCTTGACTGCGGATCACGACCAAAGCTACGCATACTTTATGCGCACAAACCTTTTCGATCACATCGACATCGATCAGAAAAACACCAACTTACCTTGCGGCAGCGCTCCCGACGCACAAGCGGAATGCGACCGCTACAATGCGCTCCTTGAAACGATGAAGCAAGACGTACAAGTGCTCGGTCTTGGTTCGAACGGTCACATTGGTTTCAACGAACCCAACACCCCCTTCGAGTCCGTTACCCACCTTGTAGACCTTACGGAAAACACCATTAAGGACAACTCCCGTCTTTTCAACTCCATCGACGAAGTTCCCCGTCAGGCACTTTCCATGGGTATCAAAAATATCATGCAAGCAAAGTCTATTCTTATGGTCGTTTCAGGCAAGAATAAAGCGGAAGCCGTACGCGGTATGGTAAAAGGTGAAATTACCCCTGCGCTCCCCGCTTCCGTATTGCAGCTTCACCCCTTTGTTACGATTATCTGCGACAAGGACGCGGCAAGCCTTCTCTAATACATTATATATTAAAAGACAAAAACAACCGTAGCGGCAATCCGTTGCGGTTGTTTATCTTTTCACATAAAAATCACATAAATGCAAAAAATAGTAATTCGATTTCTCTATAAATCGATTGCAATTTATCCCTTTTTATGATACAATGATAAGGCTTACTATGGCGTATTATTGTAATTTGTAAAAAATATAACGTACGAATGGATAAATCAGATGGTTTTCCTTCGAGGAGGTTTATTATGAAAATATTCAAGAAACTTGCAACTCTTGCCCTCGCGCTCACTCTTTGCGCAGGCATCGGCGCGTTTGCAGCTTGCGACAACACGAGTGGCAGCAGCAATTCGACTTCGAGCAGCTCTAACGTAGAAACGGGCGCTTATCTTTTCAAGGTTTTAAAAGCTGACGGTTCGGCGGCTACGGGCTACCTTTTTGGTCTTTGCTCCTTGAAAGACGACGGTTCTAAAAACCTTTGCTACGGCACGGTTACCGTTGACGAAACCGGAATGGTAAGCTATTCCGCAGACAACGTTATGGGCTTCCCTGGCGAAGGCAAGTACGCTCCTCAAATCACGGATGCAGATTTTAATGAAATCGCTTACGAAATGAGCAGCCCCGTTCCCACTTCGTATAATACTGAACCTATTGTAATCACTTTGAAATAATCCCCACACAAAATACACAAATATAGTTGGAGAAACATTTTATGAAACTTTTTAAGAAAGTGGCTTTATTTTGCACCGCCTTGCTTACCTGTTTAGGCTTTGGCATCGCAGCTGTCGCATGTACAAACGGAGCTTCTAACAGCTCCCCCTCTAACAGCACGTCCGACAGCACCGATATTGAAGACGTTGAACCCGCTGAATACGTCTATTGTATTAGCGTTCAAAATGCAGGCGGTTTCGGTTTCAGCGGCGTAAATGTAAAACTTATGAATGGCGATACGGAACTTGTTTCCGGCAAAACCAATTCTTCGGGCAGATTTTACGTAACCCCCGAAGATGATATCGAGGTTGGCAATTACGAAGTCGTCGTTGAAAATTATCCCAAGGGTTACTCCGTAGAAAGCAGCGAAAAGACGATTGCGTTAGAAGGCACTACCGCAACGACGATTCTTGCTCCCGGCGGCGTAATGGAAGGCGAAGCTCCCGACGGGACTTTTTACAAGCTCGGCGACGTAATGTACGATTTTACCGTTATCGATACGGAAAACGCAACCTTTAAGCTTTCGGAAGTTCTTGCGCAAAAAGACCTTACCGTTCTCAACTTCTGGGCAAGAAGATGTGGACCTTGTAAACAGGAATTCCCCGCCCTTAACAGCGCGTATATTCAATATGCGGAATCCATCGATTGTATTGCTGTGAGCGGTGAAGACACGCAATCGCAAGTTGCCGCTTATAAAGAAGCCGAAGGCTTGACGTTTAGAATGGCGGCTACGGATACCCGTTTGCACTCCCTTTTCGGCGTAAGCCCAATCCCTCATACGATTATCGTTGACCGTTATGGCGTTGTCGTATTTAATGAAATCGGCTCTATCACGAGCACGAACGAATGGATGCTCCTCTTCGATAAATTCGTCGGCGAAGATTACGTTCCCACCGTTATCGGTCATAATACGGAAAACGGCGGCGGCGGCGAAAACGGCGGCGGTTCTGAAATTGAATATATTAAGCCCACGGTTGACGCACCTGCATTCAGCGCGGTACAATCCACGCTCGGTACGGCAGACGGCGAGTTTAACTACCGTTGGCAAGAAGAAGGCGTGATGGCAGGCGACGAGGGTTACGATGAGTACAATTGGCCTTGGGTTGTAAAGCAAGATACCGATAATACCCCCTATCTTGCCGCTTCCAACATCAAAATTCACCCCTCCTATGCCATTCTTTATGCTGATTACAACGCGAAGGCGGGCGACGTACTTGCCTTTGATTATAGAGTAGGCTCAGAAGACCGTGCAGACTACTTCTACGTGCTCGTTGACGGCGTTCCCGTTAAGAAGATTTCGGGCAACCACACGAAAGCTTGGCAAACCTGCTACGCGTACGTATTTGAAGAATACGAAGCTGGCGAAGTAGAAATTGCCTTCTCGTTTGTAAAAGATAACGACGGCAGCGCATACGAAGACGTTGCGCATATAAAGAATCTTCGCATTGTCAGCACGAGCGATATTCCTAATAACGCAGGCGAAAACGCACACGTATTCCGCTATGCGGCAAACGAACTCAACACGGACGAAAATGCAACCACGCAATTTAAGCGTTATGCAGACGTTGCGTTGAACCCCAACGACAACTACTACCACGTAGACCTTGATAAGGACGGCGAAGGCGAAGACAACGAGCCTATCCTTTTCGCAAATATTTGGTATGCTTCCCCTTGGAATCAAACGAGCGCTTGGATGCTTTCCCTCAACGGTTATTTCATCGCAGAAGGCTTTGACTACAATGACTTGTTCACCGATTACGCTTGGGAATCCAACCAACCCACCGACCTTTGGGGCTATACCCCCGTCACGAGCGAATTGCAAACGCTCTTGCAGCTTATGACGGAAAACGTAACCTTTGGACGCATTTGGAACGGCGAAACGCACGATAAGGAATGGCTTGAGCTTTGCTGCTACTATCAACATTACGCAGACGAGCCCCTCGAAGACCCGATGAAAGGTATTACCTTCAATGCGGCAATCGAGGTAAAAGAAGGCACGAACCACGTCAACGTTCCTTTCGCAATCACTCCTCGCGGCTTCAAGCACAAATTCATTCCTACTCGCTCGGGCGTTTATAGAGTTTATTCGGTTGGCAAAGTAGATACCCTTGCATTCCTGTTCAGCAAAGACGAGCAAATGCTCGGCTCTTGGAGCGATAAGCTCTTCATTGTGAACGGAGACTACAACTTCGAATTCGTTTGGGAATTTGAAGCAGGCGAGCTCTATTACTTGCTCTTCCACACCGACGCAAATATTGCGGCGGAATACGACGTTGTGATTGAGCTCATTGGGGAAGAATACACCTATTTAGATAACTTAGCGACTACCACTTCGCAAAACACGGCGGGCGAGATTTACATTAGCGACGCGAAGAAATACGCATACAGCGAAGACGACGGTTATTATCACGTTCTCAACGAAGACGGCTCGCTTGGAAGCATCATCTATCTTGACACCGCTCGTCCCACTATCTATCAAACGGACTACTCCATTGCAGGCGCTATTGAAGGCGATAAGAAGTTGGACGAAAACGGCAACTGGATCGGCTCTTACGACGACGAAGGAAATTGGATCGGCGAATGGGATGAAGCACCGCAAGACCGTACCTTCTTTGCAGGCGGCGTAGATTACAGCGTTCGTTTGGAAGAATATTGCTATCAAGCGTCCTTGAACACGGGCGAATTGAAAGGCTTCATTGCAGTAGATAGAGAGTTGCTTGAAATCCTTATCGCAATCACTGGCTCGAACACGGAAACAGGCATAAAAGATTCTTGGCAGTTGACCTGTTACTATTACAGAACTCTTAAAGTCTAATCTAAAACAAGGGAAGCTTCGGGTATCCCGAAGCTTCCCTTCTTAAAAAATTTGGGACAAAGCCTAAAAATAAAAAGGTATCAATTATGTTAAATTTCAAAAAAATAACGAAATTAGGGCTCGCCCTCGTCCTTTCCCTTTCCGCTGTATTTTCGGCGGCTTGTCAGGACAATTCGCATACGCACGATTGGGGCGAATGGATCACAGTAAAAGAAGCAACCTGTGAGAAAGATGGGGTGGCAAAGCGTGTTTGTGCTTTGGATAGTTCACACGTGGAAACGAAAAAAATCGAGGCGTTGGGACACGATTACGAATGGATAATCACCCCTGCCACTTGCTCTTCCCTTGGGGAAAAATACGGTAAGTGCAAAAACGACCCTTCCCACGTAACGGAAACGGAAGTTCTTGCCGTTGATGAAAACGCGCACGCTTGGACGGGCGGTAAATTGCTCGTTGTTCCCACTTGCACGCAGGAAGGTTCAAGAGAATTTATTTGCCAATACGATTCTTCGCACAAAAAGGTAATGCCTTTACCCAAACAACACGAATGGGGTGCTTGGGAACTCGTCAGCTCGCCTACTTGCACGGAAACAGGCTCTAAAAAACGCACCTGCACCGTGGACGGCGAAGTGGAAACGGCGGAAATTCCCGCTCGTGGGCATCAATACGTGAACGGCGTTTGCTCGGTATGCGGAAACGGTCCCGTTTACCCCGACGCCCCTGCCAAAGTCGTCTATATCAATCCTAACGATAAAAATAGCGGCGTTTACGGCACGGGAACCGAATATGACCGTTACGAAATGAGCGAAGGCTACTACGAAATAGAGCTTGGCGTGAGTGGGGAGGCTTGGCTGTCCTTCTCCGCAAGCAGATCGGGCTATTATGCACTGTATTCTATCGAGAATAAAAAGAACGTAACAGCCACTAGATACGACGCAAGCATTCAATACATTCCCCCCGATGGCGAAGCCGCTGCGGTTAAGGAAGATGGGAACTTCTACTCCTCTATTAGCGCAAGTGAAAAACATTGGAATGCAAATTGGCGTGCGACGTATGCGCTGCGCGGCAAAGCGGAAGACAAGGTAAAAATCCGTTTCGTACGTATTGGCGAGCCTGCTTGGCTTCCTGCTTACGAATATCAAACGGTTTACCCTAAACAGCTCACGGAAAAAGCGCCCAACCTCGCAAGCAATATGCTTACCCGTGAAGTCCCCTTCGACACCGAATACGAATACAACGAAAGCACGGGCTACTACCAAACGAAGGAAGGCAAGACAATTTATGCGGCGATCACGGTAAATGCACCCCGTATGTTTGAAACGGGCTCGCTTGTAACCTTACCCGAAAACGGCGGCAGCTATAACCTTTACCACTCCACAGCGGTAGACGGCAATTATATCGTTCGTGATTACGCTTGGTTCTTGACCAACTACGGCGGCTTGGGTAAACTTGACGACAATAGAAACTTTATCGCAAACGAAGGCGATCCCGACGCAGTATGCTATCAAAACTACGTCAATAAGGACGGTCTTTACCCTGTAAATCAAGAGCTTTACGAATTCTTAAAGATGTTCACAACGGCGAATAAACCCATTGGCTTAATGGACGAAAACAATCCTACAATCCTTGCAAACGCTTGGCTTGCAGCTTGCTACGAATATTATGAAGGAACGCCCGGCTCGGCGGATTCCCCTCACGAAAAGGGTGAAGGGACGTTCGAAGTTACGGCGGTAAACCGTGGTTTCGTTTACTACGTATTCCGTGCGCCCGAAGGGGCTGAAAGCGACGCAACGTACACCCTTTCCACTACGTTTACAAACGCGCGTATTGAAATTGGCGATGACGCTTACGTCGGCGCAAGCACCATTGAAATTAAGGACGGTACGGTGTTCGTTATCCGTACGCAAGACGGTAAAGCCGCAACCTACGAAGTAACGATTGCCTTGAAATCGTAAATTTTCATAAAGAAATAGAAAACCGCCCGAAACGAATTTTTCGTTTCGGGCGGTTATTTTATACGTCCATTAAAGTTTCAACAAGGGCTCGATTTGTGCGAGCAAATCGTTATAGCTCATCGCACCGTCTTCACGGTATACGATTACCCCTTCACGATTGATAATCATCGTCCCCGGCAACGCCCCACTCGTAAAACCAACTTGACTATAAACGTTGTTGTCCTTCTCGTATCTGCCGAACGTGAGATCAAATTCCGTCCAACCTTCCGCTTTGCTGTTGGTATTCATCCATTTCGCCAATACTTCGGGGCTAATGTTCGTTTCCCCGTCAATCGAAATAACGGTGACGTCCTCCGCATAGTTCTTTTGAAATTCGTCAAATTCAGGCAATTCTTCAATACAAGGTCTGCAATAGGTCGCCCAAAAGTTCACGACAACGATTTCCCCTTTGTGTTCGGAAAGCGTAAAGGTTTCACCGCCCGTTTGGAATGTGTCATTCTCGATTTTGAAGGTTTCCACCGTGAAATCGGGACAAAGATCCCCAATTTCCACACCGCTTTTTATCGGCTTATCAATAAAATTATAGTACACGAGCGCACCGAGCATAACCATGCCTGCCACGGAACACGCAACGATTGCCATCGTTTTCTTTTGCTTATTCATCGCCACGCACCTCCGTTTCTTTGTTTTCCACGGGTTGAGGTGCAACCGATACCGTTTGATTTTCCGCCATCGCGGTGGGTTTGAGCATACCGTTAATCGGTTTCATATCCGAAGGCACGGCAGGCGTTTCCGTATCGCTGTTGCGAACAAACAGCTTCGAGCCCTTCCAACGAATCGCCTTCGTAGGACATACGGAAATACATTCGCCACATTGGATACATTCGTGGTCGCCCACGCGCTTGATATCCATTTTACATGCGCTGACGCAAAGTCCGCAATTGGTACACTTATCCTTGTCAATCTTCACGCCGAGCAAGGCTATTCGGCTAAAGAAGCCGTACAAACCGCCGAGCGGACAAAGGAAACGACAGAAGAAACGGAAGATGAATATACTTGCCACCACAATGAGAATGAGCAAGGTAAACTTCCACGTAAAAAGCGGGCCAAGCACCTTCAAAAGCCCTTCGTTCGCTTCGTTAGAAAGCAGTCCTATCCCACCTTGGAAAGTACCTGCCGGACAGATATATTCACAGAAGCCGGGGATTGCGAAAATCAAAGGTACAAGTATGACAAGTATGCACGTGATCACGTATTTCAAATAGGATAAGGTGCGCGTTGCTCTACTCTTTTGAAGCTTTGGCGTTTTGATTTTATAGAGAAGCTCTTGTCCAAAACCAATCGGACAAAGGAAACCGCAAATCGTTCTGCCGAGCGTCAATCCAAACAAAATAATGATACCGAATATATACGCAGGGAGCTTGGTATCCGATGCGGAAAGCGCATTTTGCAGCGAGCCGAGCGGACACGCCATTACCGCCCCGGGGCAAGAATAGCAGTTCAAACCGGGCGCGCAAAGATTTTTCGTCGGCCCTTTATAGATTTGCCCCGTGATAAAACCCTTGATATTGGCATTGTATAACAGCGCCGCATATAATTGTATAATACGGCGTGTAGACGGTCTGTGATTGACAAACCAATTTTTAATTTTACTGAAAAATTTCTTCATTCAATTCTCCAAATAAGGAACTAAACTTCTTCCATACAGTAATGAACTTTATTTGCATATAAGGCGCACGAGGCTTCCCGACGGGAACGTACTAGCCGTACGTGACCAAGGGAAACGTAGCGCAACGAAGTATTGCGAAGTATATACGCCGTTTTTTACCCTAACCCGATACACTGCGTGCATATATTCCTAGCTTTTTCGAATACGTCTGCCATACCGCCGTTCACGATACCGACTACGATAAGCACAATGCCTGCCGTAAGAAGTACGCCTCGAACAATCCACAAACCAACTTTACGGTCTTTGGCATACTTTGCTTTCATTTCTTCGCGCTCTTTTTCTTTTGCGCGTTGTTCTGCCGTGGCTTTGCATGCCATTGCGTATGCTGCGTTCTCTTTATTTTTCTTGGCGATCGCCTTTTCGATGAGGGCTTCCGCTTTCTCGCTTTCGCCTCGCTTTTCACATTCTGCGGTAATTTTCGCCGCGATTTCTGCTTTTTCTTCTCTTCTTATTTGGGCTTCCGTCTTTCCTTCCGCCTTCAATTCCTTTTGCTTTTTCGCTTCTTTTGCTACGGCATCTTTCAAAATATTCGTTTGCGCCCCTACGATACAGGAGTCAAACAACGTCGCCGAAACCAACAAGAAGAACATAGAAATCAACCAAGGCAAAATTTTTACCAAACGATCTGCCACGCCGCCGTGCGCCGTAAAGAATTCGCTTTGGAAACGAGCGGAATATTCCGTGCTGATAAGGTAATATGCGCAAACACCGCCGGCCATGACCGTAAGTGCAATCACCGCCGCCAAAATCCAACGTCTGCCAACAGTGCCGGCACGCATTTTCGGCACCGTTTCGCCGTTATCAGGCAAGCGTCTTTTTAAACGCTCAAGTGCCGTCAACTCGTCCACGCCCCCCTTCACCTTGGCTTGCGGTTCAGGAAAAACAAACGCAAATACGATATTCCCAATTACCATCAAAAGCCACGTGTAAACGAAGGGCGAAATGGGCGCAAAATATGCTGCAATGCTCGCCGTCGTGTACGCCGCCTTGTCCGCGCTCAAAAATAGACGCCACACTTGCACGATCATGAGCATTCCCACGATGAGCGTAACCGCCATCAATATAATTCCGTAAATTCTACGAAAACGTTGTCCTTTATACGTTTGCATATGCCTGCCTTTCGCCTTGTCTACACAAAAAATGCAACAAGACGGAATTTTACATTATAACTATTATATATTCTTACCTATGATTTGTCAAGCAATTACGTCTTTTTTCAAAAAATGCCAACTTTTGTTTTGTGAAAAATAGATAAAATCGCGGAAAATCCCCCGTTTTTTCTTGTCATTTTTCTTTATATATTGTATAATATTTGTGTATAACTTAAATGAGGGTTTGTTTTTTATGAGCAGACTTTCAAATCCAAATAATATTCTATATTTTACGGAGTAATTATGAAAAAATATCTGATCGCATTTTTAGCCTCGCTCTCTTGCATATGCGCGCTTGCAGCGGTGGGATGTACTGACCAGAACGGCCCCGGTTCTACGGGCGATGGTTCCTCTTCCGACGGCCCCCAATATACGGGTACTCGTACGGTTAACTTCGAAAGCGGCGAAGGCTATACCTTCCTTTCCCAAACGGAAAGCGGCTCTCAAGTGAACGCCGGCGAATACGTAAACTTCGAGCTTGACCTTGGCGGTTTCTATCAAGACAGTAAAAATACGGCTGTCGTTTACGTGAACGATACTCCCGTTGCGCACAACGGCGATGGCGTATATAGCATTCAAATCACCGAAGACGTTACCGTTCGCGCGGAAAATATTAAAAAGGACGTTTCGAGAATGGACGGCAGCGGCACGCAGACCTCCCCCTTCGTCGTAACCAAACCCATTGACCTTATTTATATTGCCGAACAAGTAAACAAAGGTACGGAAGCAACCCGAGCCTATAGACAAGGTTGGTATATTATTGCCAACCCCATCGACTGTAAGGGCGAAGAATTAAAGGTCATCGGCGACCTTTCCACTGAAAACTCCTTCTTCAGCGGCAACATCGCATCGAATTACGATGCAGACACGGGTGAGGTTTTCGACTGTACCATTTCCAACTTCACAATCAACTCGCAAAACGCAAACTACGTTGGTTTGTTCGGTACGGTATATGCGGATTTGAGCGTTCCCGGCAGCGGACAGTTCTACGGCATTCAGCTTGACAACTACACGATTACCGCAGGCTTAACCAACCATGCAGGTGAAAGCAAATCGATTGCGGTAGGCTCGCTCGTCGGCTACGGCGTAGGCGCAAATATGATCCTTTGCGAAGCGACGAACGGTCAAATCTTTGTAGAAGGCGACGAATCGTACTACTCCTATGCAGGCGGCTTGATCGGTTTCCAACAAGCCTTCTATATGGAAGATTACGACCAATATTTCGCTTCGGAAATTACATATTCCCATGCAGACGTTGACATCGCGACCTTGAGCGGTATGGTGCTTTATGCAGGCGGTATATCGGGCTTTATGACCACGAACTATCCCCTTGTTGCTACTTCCGCAATCCATAACTCCTATGCAACGGGCGACGTTTCGGGCACAATTCGCGCAGGCGGTCTTGCAGGCGGCCTTGGGCAGTATTCGGTTATTAGTAACTGTTATGCAACGGGCAGCGTATTTGCAAGCTCTCCCTACTCCCCTTACGACGATCTTGGCGCAGACAAAGAATATTACGGCGCATATGCAGGCGGTCTTGCAGGCTATGCGGAAAACGATACGATTGCACACGATAGTTTCTTCAACGGCACAACGACGGCAGTAGCTACCGCAGGCAGCGAATACAGCTTTACGAATGCAGCGATTGCAGGCGGCCCTGTCGCAGGCACGAATGCAGTAACGTCGAGAGAGTATTTGGCTATCAACTGCCTTGAAAATATCGACCTTGATACGGAAAATTATATAACCCAAGCCCTTGGTTGGGGAAATTACAACTGGATATTCACGAAAGGTGAACTCCCCGTTATCAATAAAGAATCTTCCACGGCAGCAATCATTCTTGAAATGGAATTCTTCTACGTTGCAAAAGACGGTACGGAAGTGAAGCTTAGCGGTAAAACGTCGAGAAAGGAAACCTATTTCAATAACAATTCCGAATCGAACAGCTCCTATAATACGTTCGGCGGCTTCCTTGCAGGCGGCGGTTTGGAATACTACTACAAGGCAGACAACGGATATATTTCCTACGGTTATTTCTTCGACGAAGCTTGTACGCAAAAAGTTCCTAACGGCTATCTGCCTATGAAGGACATTACCCTTTATATCGGCTTTGAAAACGTTTCTAGCCTTCTCGGTACCTACTACTATACAACGGATAGCGGCAAGACGGTAGAAATCGAATTCCAAGCGGACGGTACGGCAAGATACACCGACGGCGCATCCGAGCAAGAAGCGTACTACACCTTCGACGGTAAGAACGTCGTGATTGAATCGGCTCGTCTTGCAAGATATTACGATGGGGAAATCATTGTAGACGAAACGACTATGGGCGCATTGAACGATCCCAACTTCGACCTTAACCGTTATGCATACTACAACTTTATCGGTGAAGTAAAAGACGGCACGCTTACCCTTTACGACGGAATCTATTTCACGGAGGAAGCTCCCCTGACGGCGAGCACAAGCGTTACCGCTACGCAATACGACGCATACAAGGGCGCTTGGACGCAGTCGGCAAACGTACACAAGACCTACACTTTCGACGGTTTGGGAAATTGGACTTATAAATACGTTATCTATACCCGTTCGGGCTACGATCTCACAACCACGGTTGTGGAAGAACAAAGCGGCACGTATACCATTGATGAGACGGACGGACACATTTCCTTCAATCATTCCCCTTATATGGTGACGGGTAAATTTAACGCAGACGGTTCGTTGGAGCTCAACAACGGTTACTCCACGCAAATCCTTTGCCGCGAAGAAAGTTATCTTGGGGATTGGTTCGCCGACGGTATTTCCCTTACGTTGAACGGTATCGGCGAAAACGGCATGGGTACGGCGCTTCTCTCTTATGACGACGGCACGGAACTCGAGCTCGTTTACGAAGCAAGCGAAACGGACGGCTACGTTGCCCTTTACTATCCGCATAACGTTTACGTGAAAGACGCCTTGTTCGGCTACTTTACTTATAACGTAAGAACGCACACCCTTGCGGCAACCCTCTTCGACGCAAATAATATGGAAACGGGTTACACGCAGTATTCGCTCCGCGTTAAGGACGATCACGCAGGCGATTGGCTCGCAAACTTCGAGAATGACGCGATACTTACCTTCAACGGTTTGAGCTTGTACTCGCAAGGTATGTTGACGGTTACGGAAGGCGACGTCGTTACGGAAGTTGAATACACCTTCAACGGTGAAGAAGGCTCCTTCGTTTATAACGGCGTGACCTACACCTTCCGCTATACCGACGAGCCGAGAAAAATGGATTTTCGTTGGCAAGAAGGCGAAGACACATACGCAGTTTCCATTCATCGTCCCGACGTGCTTGCAAATAAAGTATTCGTAGACGCAAACGGCAACGAATACGTATTCAACGGCAGAGGCTCTGCATTCCAAGGCAGCTTTACCATCAACGGCCAAGGTCTTTACCACTACACCCCCGTAGACGACAATTTTGACGAAGAATGGACCATCGATTGGGCCGGCGGTTATATGAGACGCACGGCAAATAACACCTACGAGCTTGCCCTTAGCAGCACGGACACCGTTCGTTACTTGGCTTTGAAACATGAATTTATGGGCGATTGGGCAATCAACAGCGAGTTCTCTCTCTTGAAGATTGGCGCAATGGACCTCAATGGCAACATTTCGGCAAACTTCCGTGGCTATAACGTAACGATGACGAAGTATGATTCGAATATGCTCACGTTCAACTTTGTGGACAGAGACTATGCGAACATGCACCGTGTATACTACGTATACATCATTGAAGATTCCATCATCAACGATAAAGTGCTCGTCCTTTCCGAATACGACAACCTCTATGCAGGCGAATACGTAATCTGCTCGAAGGTAAATGCATTGTATGGCTCTTGGGCATACAACAAGATCAACGGTATGACGATGAGCTTTGACGGCGTAACGTCGAGCTATACGAACGGCACGGCAAAGATTTCTTGGAACGGCTCCGACACGATGTACTATTACAGCGTAAAAGATAACGGCGTATTGATGTGGTCGCAAGAAGCGCTTGCTGGCGAAATCGCCTACTACGGCATCACGATTATTCACGCAGGCGAAGAAGGCTATGCCGAAGCGCTTGCAAATAAGAATAATTGGGTAAGAGCGGACGGCGCAGTTCTCGTTCGCACCGAAGTAGATAGCTTGTATCTTACCGAAGCAACGGACGAAGACGGTAATGAATATCTCTTCAACGGCGTAGGCGGCATCCTTGTCAATGGCGAGCTCAAATACTCCTATAAGTATCGCAACGTTACCTACCACGGCAACAACACCGCAACCATCATCGTAAAAGATGAAGAAAGCGGCAAGTTCTACTCCCTCTTCCTTGATTACACGAACAATACAAATACTACGATCACAATCGGCGAAGAAGTAGCAGATCCCGACGCAGAAAACGCATAAGCGATATATCGACAAATGAAAAACGCCCCGTAACGCAGAAATACGTTACGGGGCGTTCTTTTTAGGTTATTTTCTTTACAAAGTTTGCCGTCGAGTAAATACCCGATTTGTGTTATTGGCGTTTTTTGAGGCGTTTTAAGCCCTTTAAAAACAAAATCCCCTACGCCCGAAAAAATATAAGCATAATTAGAAAAACCCCACTGCAAAACGCAGTGGGGTTTTGGTTTGTCTTTACAAGAATTCAACGATTTTTCTCACGATCAATCGTTTTCCTTTCTTTTCTTGACTGCAAGTGCGCATACCGCCGTACCGAGCAATACCGACGTTGCCGTGATGCCGCCGATTACGCTCTTACAGCCGTCCTTCTTGCCGCTATTGGAGCTAGAATCGCTACTGTCGGGCTTCGTCACAGGCGCGTCGCTCGCATTCACCGTAACGCTTACGCGAAGCGTCTTGCTGCCGCAAATAACTTCTACGTATCTAGAATATCTACTCAACGGCTCTTTGCTCTTATCTGCAAGGACAAGGTCTGCCGTATCTACGATTTCCGTAGAGTAATCGTCGTAAACGATGATAGCTCTCAAGCCCGTCATGTCGAACGTTTCGCCTTCTACGTAAACCGATTTATAGGTGCAGGTTTCGTCCACGCGGACTTCCTTCACTGCGGTGCTTACGCCAAATGCTTTCTTTACGTCACGGAGTGCCGTTTCAAGTGCCGTCAATTTTTCAACGCGCTCTGCAGTGAGATATTCCGCTTGCGCCGCGTCTTGTTTTGCGTTGTTGTAATCAAGTCGAGCCGCCTTCAATTGATTCGAGAATTCGGTAACCATCGCCTTATTCTCTGCCGTCTTATCAAGATTGATCCAACCTGCAACCGTCGTTGCTTCAGGCATTGCGTCGATTGCTTCCACAAACGAACGGGTTACGTCGCTCATCTGCACGCCTGCAAGCTTCTTCTCGCCAAAGTACAAGCCGTAGATATGGTTGTCATAGCCCTTACCGTTGGTAGGATAGTTGATTGTCAAATTGCTCTTTTCTTTCGAGTATCTCGTGAAATTGAATACGTACGTTTCAAAGTTCGCGTAATAGTAGCCTCTGTAATACGGCTGTTCAAGCTCCGCTTCCGCAATGCCTTGAATTACCGAAGTAATCTCGCCGCGATGGAAGGTTTCAAGCGTAGGTGCTTGAATACTCTCAAAGGTGTATTCCGTCACGCCGCTTGCGTAGAATGCGGAGTCCCCAACGACCTTCATCGTGTAAGGCAATACCACGTGCTTGAGCATATTCTTGTTCAAGCCGTAGAACGCATAGGCAAGAACGTTGACCGTACCTTCTTTTATGGTATAGGTGCGAACGTTGTTCACCGTCTTACCTTCAAGCGCGCCGGGATAGAATACAAGCTCCAATCCGCCGTTTTCCGAATCCACGTTGCGATACAATACGTTTTCTTCTGCGAAGAATACCGTGTTATTTTCCGCAACCGATACTCTTGCAAGCTTTGCCGCCGAGCCGAATACGCCGTAGCCCATCTTCTTCAAGGTTGCAGGCAATGCAATGCTCGTAGCGCTCGTATTCAAGAATGCATAGTTGCCGATTTCTTCTACGATAGGCATCGAAATCGAGGTACATGCCGCCGCTACGTCCAAGCCGTTGTCATTCTGTACGCCGAAAGCAAATTCACCAATCTTCTTCGCGCTTTCCAAGTTAAGTGCCGTCAATGCGTTGTTATAGAAGGAGTAAGCACCGAATACTTCGATATTTTCAAGGTTTGCGGAGCTCAATGCGGACGCATTATAGAATGCATACGCTTCAATTTCCGTTACGCTTTCGGGCAATACAATGGAAACAAGGTTTCTTGCATTGTAGAACGTACCCATACCGATAGAAGTAATCAAGTTGCCGCCAAACACCACTTCGCGCACAGGCGTACCATAGAAGGTATACGTACCCGTCGTGGTTGCATTTGCACCGAAGGTTACCTTCGTCAAGTTTCTTGCGCCGTTGAACGTTCTTGCACCGAGCGAGGTTACAGAAGGAAGGGTTACCGTCGTCAAAGCCGTACAGTTGGCGAACACTCTGTCTCCCATCTTCGTGATGCTATCTGCAAGCACGATTTCCGTCAAGCCTCTGCACGAATCGAATACATTGTTGCCAAGTGCCGTCAAACCGTTTGCCGTCAAGCTCTTCAATGCGGAGCTTGCAAATGCATAATCGCCAAGCGTTGCTACGCTATTGGGAAGAGCCACCGTTTCCACCTGCGAGCCTCTAAACGTGCCTGCAAGGATTTCCGTGATCGCTGCGCCTGCAAAGTCTACGCTCTTGATTGTGGAGTTGTAGAATGCATATTCCCCTATTTCCGTAACGTTTGCGTGCAACGTGACGGAAGTATAACCACTATTTGCAAACGCATACGCGCCAATTTCCGTTACCGTTGCAGGAACTGTATATTCGCCCGTCGTTGAACTGTTTACAAAAAGAATCTTCGTCTTGTTTGCGTTGAAAATAACGCCGTTTTCTTCCACGTACTTCGTACTGTCTGCCGCGACGTTAACCTTCAAGCCCGTGAAAGGCGCACCGCTCAATTGCAATGCTTCCAAATCAACGCCGTCGCCGATTGTAACTTGCTTCAAGTTGGTGTTCACGAACAAGTCGCTGCCGAGCACTTCAAGCCCCGTCATATTCAAGTTGATCGAGGTCAAGCCCGTACCTGCGAACGCTCTGGTGCCAATCTTGCGGACGTTTTGTCCGTTGAAGTCGATTGCAAAGCCGTTCGTGCCGCAGTTTTCAAATGCTCTATCGCCGATTTCAAACGCAATATCTTCGCCCTTTGCATCCAACGTAACCTTGCTCAAATTCGAGCAGTTCGCAAACGCGCTGTTGCCGATCTTCGGCGTGGACAAAGTGATTTCGGTAAGCCCCGTGCAGCCTGCAAACATCGAATTGCCGATTGCTGTGAATTTACCCGTCTTGACCGACGTAATGCCGTTACAGCCGTAGAATACCGAGTTGCCGCTCATATGCAAGCCGCTAAGGTCTACGCTCGTAAGCCCTGTGTTTGCAAATGCGAAATGGTGCATCGTACCGATGCTCGGCATATCCACCACTTCGGTGAGCTTAGGACAATCCGCAAACGCATATTGCGCAACCGTCAAGGTCTTTGCGTTGCTGAAATCTACCTTTTCAAGGTTGGGACAGTTGTAG
The DNA here is from genome assembly GCA_017505465.1 of Clostridia bacterium. Taxonomy (GTDB): domain Bacteria; phylum Bacillota; class Clostridia; order Christensenellales; family Borkfalkiaceae; genus Scatosoma. The sequence goes on from JAFVPE010000038.1 coordinate 17,072, forward strand.
AATGCGAATTGATCGATAAGCGTAACGTCTGCCCAGTCGATATTTGCGTTGTAAACGTCATCCGAGGAATCGTTCGGCGTACCGTTGTCGCTAATCACACGGTGATCGGGCGATACGAAGTACACTTCTCTAAGTGCCGTACAGTTTTCAAACGCACAATCGTTGATATTGATAACGGATGCAGGAATGACGATAATTTCTACGTTATCGTTGTCCTTGAACGCTTCGTCGTCGATATACCAGATGTTCATATCGGTGGGAATGACAAGCGCCTTCTTCAATTCGCCGCCGATCATAATTTCTTCGTTCCAACCGATACCGTTATAATCGGTGAGCATATAATTGCTAACGGTGAATTCGTTTCTTACGCGCAAGGAAACGCTTGCTTGATACAACGTAGGCTCATAGTTGCCCGTCGTTGCGTTCTTTCTTTCCAAGGTCGCTACGATAATCGCAGAACCCTTCTTCAACGTCTTGACGTTACCGTTTTGATCTACCGTCGCAACCGATTCGTCGGAAGTTGACCAAGCGTAACGGAAGTTATCCATCGGGTAATACCAAGGATCGGTATTGACCGTGAGCATAAATTCTTCCCCAGCGTGTACTTCCACGCCGCCGCTCGCTTGCGTGAGCGATTCAAGATAAGTCTTCATAACGCCGAAGGAAATGGCAGGCAATTTAGGAAGGTCTTTGGATTGCACGTCCGTTACCGTAACGTTGATCGTTTCCGTCTTGCCCTTACGATTGCTGACGAAAATCTTTGCAGTACCCTTCTTCAAGCCTACGATTTCGCCGTTCTTCACGTTTGCAACCGTGGGATTGCTCGACGTCCAAGTAAAGTTGGATGCGTCCGCACTGCCCTTGTAGGATTCCGCATACGTGATTTCCGTCTTGTGCGTTCCGTAGATATCAAGCGTAATATTCTTCTCTGCGTCCGCAAGCGACCAATCATCCTTTTCAGGAAGCTGATTTGCGTTCATGGAGTTGAGATTCAACTTATACAAGCAGCTATTGACGGAGTAGTCATCGATTTGCAAGTAAAGCTGATTGCCGTATTTTTCGTAGAATTCCGTAATTTCCACGGATACCGTCGTCGTGCCGTTTCTTACGGCGTCTCTAACGGGCGTAGGATAATCGGTTGCAAGCATAAGCACCGTTTGTCCTTGCGCGTCCAACGTAGGATAGCAAAGCATCATCGCCTGCGGATAGTGATTATCGTAAACGTCTACGTCGAGATAAATACGTTGTTTCGTCTTGTTGTTTTCTTCGTAGTTGTAATAACGAATGCGTGCGTCTTCGAGCATAGGAGCGTCGTAGTCCACCGTGAACGAGAACTCAAAGGTGTCTTCTTCTCTCGCCTTCGCATCGTCCGATTCGGGCTCTTCTTGGAAGAACTCAAATTCCATCTTATACATACCGTTTGCCGCCAAGCCAAGCTGCTCGGGACTAAGCTCAAGCTCTACGTTCGCAGGCGTACCTTGACCGCCGCCCGAATATGCTTTACCCACACGGTAAATAACGTCTTCCAACACGAGCTCGCCCGTGTCCACGTTATACATTCTATATTTTACCAAGCGCGCGTTACGCAAAAGACCTGCATACACCGCCTTGATAGACGTCGAACTCAAATAGTTATCTTCTTCCCCTTCGCCGTAGTATTCGTTATAACGGGATACGGAAGCGTGTTCCTCGGAAACGTACATAGGCTCTGCACCGTCGGGAAGCAGATATACGTAACCGCCCATAGGAAGAATGTACTGTTCGTTATAGTAGGAGCTGTAAGGAAGCGTTTCCCAAACGCTCGCCTTGATTTTATCTTCGTCCGCAACGGAAGCGTCTTGCGCATTTTCCGCTACTTCGTACGCTGTGTAATCGAGCATAGGCGCTTGCGACCAATCACCGTAGAAACCAAGGAAAGGAATGCTCAAATCGCATTGTCCCTCGTTTTCGGAGTTGAGCTTCAAGAAGCCTTCAACGTACATACCGTTTTCAAAGTTTGCGTCGATGTACTGCTTTTCTTCTTTTGTGAGCGTCAATACCACGTTGATAGACAACGTTTCGTTGCTCTTCACAGTAATCTTGTCGGCTTCGGAAATCTTCGTGCCGTTTACCGTCCATACGGCGCTTGCGTCGCTGAGCAAGTACGCTTGTTCGGAAACGGTAAGTCCGTCTTTGGAAACGCTTTCCGTCATCGCCAAGTGACTAGCCGTAAATACGAGTTCCGTCGTGCCGAAGTTGGTTACCTTAAAGTCGAGCGAATATTCGCCGAGCTTATCGGGATCGTCGCCAAGCTCAATCTTCGGACGGTAATCGTTCCCCGCCACGTCCGTGGAAAGGTATGCCTTCGTGCCGCCGATAACGTGTTCGAGCTTCGCAACGCCTGCACCCTGCTTACGGGGGGAGTAAGGAAGGTTGTCTTGATCGTAAACCGTACCCGCCGTACTCATCGTGAGCTGCATTGCAAGACGATTGATTTCCTTCGGATCGGTAATACCGAGATCTTTCTTAATGTAACTTCTAACGAGCGCCATAAAGCCTGCCATGTTCGGCGAAGCCATCGAAGTACCGCTCTGTTCGCCGTAACCGCCGGGTACGGTGGACGTAATTTCACCGCCGTGCGCCGTGATTTCCGGTTTCAATTTCAAATCGTGCGTAGGTCCCCACGAAGAGAATTCACTCATGAAAGGACCTGCCGTTTGCGTTTTAGAAACGGTGATTGTACCCACACGGTCCGCCCCTGCCGCTTCCTTCATTAACAAACCTGCGTTCATATTGATAGAAACGGAAGGAATCGGATCGATGATTTCACCAAGGTTCATACGAATCGTACCCGATACGTTGTTGTAGATGATAGCGCCTGCCGCCCCCATTGCCATAGCGATTTCAATCTTTTCTTGGAAGGTCGAATCACCACGCGAAATCAATGCGATACGGGGTTTGTCGGGATCTTTAAACAAATTCTTAACGAGCGCATAGTCCGAAGCCAAACCAACGCCGCCGACTACGACGTATTCAAAGGTGTAGCTGTCTGCGTTCTCCGTATTGTACTTTTCCATCAACTGCCCTACGAAATCGAAGGGGTTGCCGTCGATGTCACGGGATTCTTCAAAGAATGCGTAGGATTGATCCGCCGTATCCGCATTCGCCACCATGTAGCCTGCCTTTTGACCGTTGATACTTGCAACGGAAAGCGCACCTGCGAACGTGGAAGGCGAACCTACCGTACCCGAATCGGGATTACCCGTAAGGTTGGTACCGTAAACGCCGCCGTAGCCTGCGGAATAGTCGTTACTTGCCGCACAGACAAGGCTAATGCCTGCGCTTTGAATCGCTTTATAGATTCGGTCAAGCATTTCCCCTTCGTCGTCGCCATCGTTCGTCGTCGAGAAGCCGCAAGACGTACCGAGCGACATATTGATAACGTCAACGCCGAGCTTTACACAATCTTCAAGCGCCGCTACGATATCGGGGGGAACTGCACCGCCGAGATCGGGATCGTCCAAGTCGTCGGTGAACACCTTACAAATTACAAGCTGCGCGTCGGGAACTACCCCTTTGAAGGTTTCTCGAATCGGGTTACCGTCCTTGTCCGTATAACCGCTCGTATCGTAGCCGCCGATAATACCGGCAACATGCGTACCGTGGTTGGAGTAGGAAGGATATACGTCGGGATCGTCGTCCGCATAGTCGTATGCGAAAGGCACTTTCGCGCTAACGTAAACGTCGGAAACGTCCAACGAGCCGGAGCGTTCTTCCGCTACGAGATCTTCATTTTTAAGCTTATCCGCAACGAAGCTCTTGCTCCAAGCAACTTCCACGTCTTCGTTTTCAAAGCGTTGGTAGGCAGGGTGCGTGTAATCCAAACCGGTGTCGAGAATGGCGACAACCGTACCTTCCCCGTATTCCGCCGCAAATTCGGAAGAATCGTAAATACCCGTTGCATAAACGTCCGTTTCGTTGGTAACGACTTCGGAGTTGTTTACCGTTGCCACCGTCTTGGGTTCGGAATAAGAACTCGTGATAACGACGCTCTTTACCCCTTCCATCTTCTTGACCGTGGATACGTACTTGGTATCCATCTTAATCGCAACGCCGTTGAGAACGGTGTTGTAGCTTCTTTCAAGCTCGTACGAAATACCCATTTTGGAAAGGGATTTCAAGAAGGATTTTTGTTCGCTTTGAATATCCGCAACCGCGCGATCCCCTTCCCACGAATTTAAATATTCGGGCACGGATTCGCCGTCTGCGCGCGCAATAACGTTCGCACCGGAAAGAGTTACCATTACCGTACGCGTCTCATACTTGGGCGCAACCTCTTCCGATTTGAGCACACTAGAGTTGAAATTCGCTTCCATAAGCTTGGACGTATCGAATTTTCCCGTCACGTTTTCATACGTAACGCCCGTCGCTGCGCTTGCCGTAGGCGCGCCGCCTACGCCGTTCGCACCCAAACGCAACGTGCATTCCAACGCAAGCGTCGAAACCATCGTCAACGCCAATGCGCCGCACACGATTCTTTTCGTTGATTTCTTCATATAGCCTCCCGAGTCTTAAAGACTCTTACTTATCTTTTCGTATCCGAGGTCATTACTGTCTTACAATAATAGCCCTATTTTCCATACTATATTATTTTATAATATATTTCAACCCTTTGTCAAGTTTTTTTCCCCTTTCTAGCCATACTATCGCAAAAAAAGAGTGAAAGTTTTGTGAATTTGTGAATTTGTTAATTTTTATACAATTTATACCAAAAAACGGACACGCTCGCACGTATCCGCTTTTTTACCATTTATTGAAGATATTTTTATCTTTGTACTCTGCCGCTTGCGTCGCCGCCTGCAAGATTTTGCACTTCCGCAAGGCTTACCATATTGTAGTCCCCTTCGATGGAGTGTTTCAAGCAGCTTGCCGCAACAGCGAACTCAATTGCACTCTGCGCGTCGTAACCGTTAACGAGCGAATAAATCAAACCGCCGCCAAAACTGTCGCCGCCGCCTACGCGATCTACGATATGCATCGAATATTTCTTCGAGAAATATGCTTCGCCATTCGTGTAGAGCATCCCCGACCAATCGTTATCGTTTGCGCTCTTGCTTTCACGAAGCGTGATGGCAACGCCCTTGAAATTGAAACGCTCCGTCAATTTCTTCGCAACGGAAATGTAACCTTCTCTATCCAACTTACCGCCGTAGATGTCCGTGTTGTCCGCTTCGATACCGAATACGTCCTTTGCGTCCTCTTCGTTTGCGATACAGTAGTCAATATAGTTGCAAAGCTCGCCCATAACTTGGCCTGCCTTTTGCTTGCTCCACAATTTTTTACGGAAATTAAGGTCGCAAGAAATGGTGATATTCATCGCCTTTGCCGCCTTACAAGCTTCCAAGCAAATTTCCGCCGTTTCGTCGCTCAAAGCAGGCGTGATACCCGTGAAGTGGAACCAATCTGCGCCGTCGAAAATCTTTGCCCAATCGAAGTCTTCCTTCTTCGCCATAGCAATTGCGGAATATGCACGGTCGTAAATAACCTTGGAAGGACGTTGGGAAGCGCCCTTTTCGCAGTAGTAAATACCCACTCTTTCGCCGCCGCGAACGATAAGGCTCGTGTCTACGCCGAACTTACGAAGGGAGTTCACCGCCGCCTGTCCAATTTCATGCGCAGGGAGCTTGGAAACGAACGCTGCATTCAAGCCGTAGTTTGCAAGGGAAACGGCTACGTTTGCTTCCGCGCCGCCGAAGGTTGCTTCATATTTGTCGCTCTGCACGAAACGAAGATAGCTCTCGGGTGCAAGTCTTAACATCAATTCGCCAAAAGTAATTACTTTTTTCATTGTTTATATACCTCTTTTTATTTTTATAAATTTTTAAAAGCTTCAAAATATCTTCTGCCCAAGATATGTTGGGATTGACGGCAGAAATGGATATCGTCGCCGTTTTGCATCTTTTGATCGTTGGAAAGAAGCGTCTCCGTTTCGACAAACGCACTATGCCCAAGCTCGGCAAGCACCTTTCTTATCGCCGTGATAATCGGCTGACACAAAGCCAAGTTTTTGCTCTTCCAGTCGTTGACGAAATCCCCTGCAATAATGGGCATTTCGCCATATTTTGCACGCGCATCAAGCATTTGCTCCTTCAACTGCGCCCCAAATATTTCAGGGGGATTTTTTTCTACGGAGTCGCACTCCCCTTGATGCCACAAAAAAGCCACCACGCGGTTGTTCTCGTCCATAGCAAGGGCGTAATCGACAAGCTCTGTCAATTTGTTGTAAAGCAAGCTGTCCACGCCCCATTCCTTTCGGCAAAACCCCGTACCGCCAACGCCTGCGCGAATGATAAGGATGGCCCTATCCTCCTCCAAGCGCCCAGCCTTGATATACTCTTCCGCAAAGGTAAGCCCAAAATTCCCAATTTTTCCGCTTTCCCCTTCTCTTTCTTCCGCTACTTTGAGAACAAACGGCTCGTCAAGGTATACGATGTCCATACGGTCGGGCAATGGCGTCGCGCGCTTGAGTGCGTCGAGCTGCCAAATCTTTTCCGTGGGAATATACTCTTTTTCCACAGGCCCAAGCCCAAACCCCTCAGAGTTAGATTGCCCTGCCTGAATAATAATATCAAATTTCATTATTTGCTCCTATACGAATTTTCTCGCAAGGCTTTTTATTTATTCACCGACGATTTTGCAAATTTCCTTACAATTCGCAGTGATATCCCCTTTCATCATAAAGCTACCGCCCACCGCAAACACCTTTTCAAACGCCAAAAATTCCGCAAGATTGGTAAGATCGGCTCCGCCCGTGGGAATAAACTTGATTTGGGGGAAGGGAGCGGAAAGGGCTTTGAGAGCCTTCAAGCCGCCGTAAACGTTTGCAGGGAAGAATTTTACGACGTTAATGCCAAGCTCCAACGCCTGCATAATTTCAGTGGGCGTTACGCAACCGGGATAGTACGCAATCCCTCTTTCCTTACAAATATTTGCAACCGCTACGGAAAGACCGGGGGAAACGATAAATTTTGCGCCTGCCGCCAACGCTCTTTCACATTGCTCCGCATTGATAACCGTGCCTGCGCCGATATTCATATCGGGAAATTCTTTTACGCCAAGGGCAATAGCCTCCGCCGCACAAGAAGTACGGAAGGTGATTTCCGCACAGTTCACGCCACCCTCTTTTAACGCTTTAAGAGTGGGAATTGTGTCTACAAGTTCTTTAATTACGACTACGGGAATTACTTTATCCATAATTAGTTCTCCATACCTAAATAGTTAATTGAGTTGCGATAGCAAATATCTTTTACCACTTCTCCTACGATCGCCATATCTTGCGTCATTTCCCCTCTTTCCATCATACCGCCAAGGTAGTTGCAAAGAATGCGGCGGAAATAGTGATGACGGGGATAGGACAAGAGCGAACGACTATCCGTCAACATTCCCACGAAGGTTGCGATATGCCCCGTCGCCGTAAGGTCTTGTAAGTGCTTTTCCATACCCACTTTGTTGTCCAAGAACCACCAAGCGGGACCGTATTGCATTTTGCCCTTTGCTTCGTCGCTTTGGAAACAACCGAGCAAGGACATAATTTCTGCGTTCATTTTCGGGTTGAGATTGAATACGATCGTCTTGGGAAGAGCCCCCTCATCGTGCAAACGGTCGAACAAACGGGACATCGTTTGAATGCTGTTGTCGTCCGCAATGCTATCGTACCCCGTATCCAAGCCAAGCGCTTGAAGTTGTGCGTTGTTGTTGTTACGCATTGCCCCCACGTGCAATTCGGTTGCGATGCCGTATTTAGCATATAATTTAAAAAGGAAATAGGTGAAATAACCCTTGAAGATTTCCGATTCTTCCATCGTTACGTTTGCACCGCTTCTGCGTTTTGCGAATACCTTCGCCGCTTCCGCTCTGTCCGCAATTGGATATACGCGTTGTACCGCAACGTCCGCCGCCGTCGTGCCGACTGCGATAAATGCCTGCAAACGCTCCTCAATTTTCCCTTCCAATGCGTCAAGATCGGCAATATCGCCGAGTTTTGCAATAAAATCGTTGTAAGGAGCAGCTTCGATGTTCATAATCTTATCCGCACGGAATGCGGGAATAACCTTGAACTTGTAGCCCTTTTTCGCGATTTCGGTAAACGTCGTAAGATCGTCGAAAATCTCGTTCGTCGTGAAAAGGTGGGTAACGTTCGATTGCTCGATTAAGCTTTGAGGTGTGATGTTGTTAAGCTTGATAAACTCGTTGCACCAATCCCAAATAAGCTCTGCGTTTTCTTCGTTAATTTCCAATTCGCAGTTGAAGAACTCTTTGAGTTCTACCTGCGACCAATGGTAAAGCGGATTTCCGAACGCCGTGCCAAGCGTGCGGCAATAGGCGAGGAATTTTTCCTTATTGCTCTTATTGCCCGTGATGTATGCTTCGTTGATACCGAAGTTGCGCATCAAACGCCACTTGTAGTGATCCCCTGCAAGCCAAATTTCATATACGTCGTTGAACGTCTTGTTTTCAAGAATCTGCTTTTCGGGCAAATGGCAATGATAGTCGAAAATCGGCATATCTTTTGCATAGTTAAAATACAGCTTTTCCGCCGTTTTGTTGGTAAGAAGAAAATTGTCTTTGATATAGCTCATAATAGTAACTCCATTTGTAAAATGCCGCTTTATCGCATTCTACAATAACATTATAGCACTCTTTTTTGAGCGTGTCAATATCAATTCTTTCATAATACTTTGCGAAAAATGCTTTTTTTGACATATATCCCCTATTTTTATCGCAGAGAGACAAAATACTTTTGAATAGAGTTGAAAAAAAGATTGACATTTGAAAAAACGTTTGCTATAATAAATGCGTTTTCAAAAAACATCAAGCGTCGTGCATTTGGTAGCGTGATATATTCGGGACACCCACAAGGGCTTTCCTTGGTAGACTTTTTCGAACCTCTGAATCCCTTGACAACGCTGACAATTCGGGCGGTATACTTTTCTAAAAAAACGTTCGAAATAAGTGGGTTGACCACATGTTTGACCACTTACGAAAATAGATAAAAAACTGAAAAATCGAGGCGTAGCGCAGCTGGTAGCGCGCAGCGTTCGGGACACCGCCACCGGTCTTGAAGCAGTGATTTTTCAAAATCGCTGAACCCATTTAAAAACCTGACAATTCGAGCGGTACACTTTTCTACAAAACGTTCGAAATAAGTGGCTTGACCACATGTTTGACCACTTACGAAAATAGATAAAAACTTAAAAAATCGAGGCGTAGCGCAGCTGGTAGCGCGTCGCGTTCGGGACACCCACAAGGGCTTTTCTTGGTTGTTTTTTTCGAACCTCTGAACCCCTTGACAACACTGACAATTCGGGCGGTATACTTTTCCACAAAACGTTCGAAATAAGTGGCTTGACCACATGTTTGACCACTTACGAAAATAGATAAAAAACTGAAAAATCGAGGCGTAGCGCAGCTGGTAGCGCGCAGCGTTCGGGACGCTGAGGTCGTGGGTTCGATCCCCGTCGCCTCGACCAAAAATACGGTGAAACCTTGCGGTTGCACCGTATTTTTTGTCTTCGTTGACAGTTGCGAGCAACCACGTATTATCGTGGGTTCGCGCGCTCAGCTTGCGATTTGGCGAAGCCAAGAAACGTCCGCAAGAAATAGTTTGGGAAATAATGCGAAAGTTGTCGGCGTTTCGAAGCCCTGCCCCTTGGGCAGATGCCCGTCACCTCGACCAAAAACCCGTGAAAATCAAACGATTTTCACGGGTTTTTCATTGCTTATTTTTATTGATTTTTTCAATTTCCCTTTTCTTTGACTACAGCGATGCAATAACTGCATATCGATAGAGAAAGCGGTGAGCGTGAGCCCACCGCCATTCTTTGTTAGTTCAAAGAGTCTGTGCTAAATCGCAGGCTCTTTTATTGTGTTTTATCTTCTTTTCTTTCTGATAACGAACCAGAAGATTGCAAATCCACCGCCGCCTACGACTGCAACTGCCGCTACTACGATGCCGATAATAGCACCCGTTCCAAGACCGTCGTTATCGTCCGTAGGAGGATTATCGACAGGAGGAGTGTCGGGATCGTGTGCAGG
>JAFVPE010000039.1 GCA_017505465.1 Clostridia bacterium
GCATGCAAGCGGCAGGGGAAGCCTGCCGCTTTTTCCATAGCGGCGCAGTGATTGGCATAAATGCGGCAGCATACAGCGAAAAGAATAGCTGGCACAGCGCGCCGAGCCAGGGAGAAAGCAGCAATCACGCTCAACTGGTATTTGTATAACTTGGACACGAAAGCGGTTGTAGAACAGAGCAGCATGACCACGTGGAACTTCTTCACGGGCAGCAATGCGCAAGTTGGCAATATGACGATTAACGATTTGTCGGGTTCTATCGTGCTCTACGGTAAGTTTGGCGTAGCTTGTACGCTCGATAAAGTACACGGCGTATTTGAAAACACGGATATTGCAACGGTTGCAAACGGTTTGAACAATGGCACTACTTATACGGTAACGTTTGAAGATTCGGACGGGAACGTATGGCAGGAAGAATCCCTTGCGTACGGCGTAATGCCTGAATATAAGGGCGAAACGCCTATCAAGGCGAGTGACCGAATCTTTGATTATACGTTTACCGGTTGGGATAAATCGATGGTTTCCGTTACGGGTGACGTAACGTATACGGCGATTTTTGAAACGACGGACAAAGAAGAAATCACCTCATATAATACGACTTTAAATGGTGAAAGTATTGTTTTAGGCGCAGGCGGCATTGGTGGTGATGGCGCAAGCATTGAGACCGGGGCAGGCAGCGGTTACGTAGATCAAGCATATTTGGCTTTGGACGGCAACTATGCGTTGAACGATTACGTTGCGTTCGACTTTACGGGTAAGAATATGCCCGAAGTAGCCTTCTTTGCGCAGAATTATAACAATTCGATGTACGCAGAGGGTACTACGAAACAAGGTATCGTTGTAGTAACAGGTATTACGGCTTGGGACGGAACGACTTCCTGGGTAAACAGCAACAGCACGCAGATTAACTACGGCTTCCCGTATATGATTCAAAACACAGGCGACGGCGGTTTCTGTCAAGGCGCGTTTGCGAACTCCGCGCTTGGCAGAGCTAACCTTGTGGACGGTACGCATTACCGTGTTATCATGGGCTTCACGGGCAGTGAAAACGTGATTGTACTGCATTGGTGTTTATATAACCTTGATACGCAAGAGGTTGTAGAAAAGAGCGGTATGGCGACGTGGGGCTTCTTCTCGGGTAGCAATGCGCAAGTCGGCAATATGACGATTAACGATTTGTCGGGCTCTATAGTGCTTTACGGTAAATTTGGCACCACGTGTACTATCGATAATCTTTACGACGTATTTGAAGATACGACGTTGGATGGCGTAATCGAAAGCATTATCACAACGGACGGCGAGGGAAGCGGTGAAGTTACGCCTCCTTCCAATGCGCCTGATTATTCGAAGTATACCGACCAATTTGATTTCTATGCATACAGCTGTTACAGTGACGGTACGTATGAAATTGACGGTCAAAAATATTACGTAGGTAAGAATTTGGCGAACCTCAAGCAGTACGCTATGTACGGCGACGTAGGTATGACCATTTACTTCCCCCAAAACGATATGTTGATCAACGGTACGGCAGAGTCGATTGCGAACGCAAAAGCATTGATTGATGATTTGGCAAAAGTCGGCATTCATAAGACCATTTTGCAAGACAATAGAATTTTGCTTTTGAGTATGAAAGAAACGGCAATTGTCGGCAGCGGCTGTCAATTTGCAGACAACGACGCTTTGGACGCGTATATCTATGATTGCGTAAAAGATTATGCAAACTATCCCGGCGTTTACGGCGTACAGCTTGGTGACGAACCGAAGTACGCATGCCTGAGCGCATATGCAGCCGTTTATAATTCTCTCAAGCGTGTTAACGCAAAATACGGTTTCAATTTGTTCATTCAATACAACTTGAATCCGCTCAACGTAACGCAAGATGTTTATGATAATTATTATCCAGCTACGTCTGGTACCTATGAATGGACAAATTATCGTTATACTTTGAAGATAAGAGACAGATTTGACGACGCGGTAAAGCGTTATACGCAATACATTAACGATTTCTTGGACGCAATGAATCCTGATTCGATTATGTACGACGATTATCCTATCAGAGAGGATAAAAACGGCAATAAGATTATACTCGATTCGTACATTCCTTGTTTGCAAATCGTTTCAAAAGCGGCTACGGATAGAGGGATTAAGTTCTATCACATCACACAGGCATTTGACAACATTTCGAATGGTAGCGAATGCAGACGTGAAGTTACGGAAGCGGGTGCGAAGTGGCTCAACAATATTTTGATGGGCTTCGGTGCGAAGCAACTTGCTTATTATACCTATTATACGAGAAGCGAAAGTGAGTCTACGGGCGGTGAATCATTTGCGGACGGTTCCTCTTTTGTAGATTACAACGGTAATCCGACGCCGCTTTACGGTTGGATGAAAGAAATTTTGGCAAACAACCAAAAATTCGCGCCTACGATTTTACAGTTTGATTATAAGGGCAGCAAAACGTACGGTTCGGCGGATCATCTCGCAGAGGTTACTGTTAGCGATTCGTTTGCAAAACTTAGCAACTTCTCGGTAAGCACGGGTTCGGCTTTGGTGACCGAGCTCTACGACGACGAGAACAATAACTATATGTATATGGCAATGAACGTTCTCGATCCCGATGCGAGTGTCACGGAAGAAACGGTGACGATGACTTTCAACGGCTATTCGAACGTTCTTGTCTATGACGGCAACGGAAACTTCACGACCGCTACGCTTACGAACGGCATATACACCGCTACGCTTACGAACGGTGAGGCAGTGTACGTAATTCCTTATAACTAAAAGGTGATTTGTCAAATTAAGTGCAACACTTTTTGAGAAAAAGTTTGAATGAATTTTGAGTTTTTTGAAATTTAGTATCTTTTTCAATCTGGCGTTAATTAACGCCAGATTTTTTTCAAGAGTTTTTTGGGGAATGCGAGAAAGTTTATACCTTAAAGACACTAAAAAATAATTATTAAAAAAGAGTAGAATTTTTTCTGTATTTATGATATGCTTATCATATAGGGTTAGACATTAGAACGCTAATGATAATTCATTTAATGCAAAACGAGGATACCATGTATGCGTTGAATGAATAAAATACGAATTTGACGAATGGAATAGAAAGGATTTGAAATACATTCAAGATAGCCTTCGTTGTATGTTTGCGCAGTAAAAATAAAACGCCTTATATGTCGAGGTGAAGATCGGCATATAAGGCGTTTTTATTGTGTCGAGAACCTTAATAAAGCTTCTGTTGACTGATTTTTCTATATTCCTTTGGCGTAAGGTTAAACTCCTGTTTAAAGTGTTTTGAAAAGGTGCTGGGGTTTTCAAAACCAAGCATACCTGAGATATCGAGGATACTCAAGTTGAAATCTTTGGCAAGTAGATCTTTTGCCAAATGCACGCGTTTTCTTGTTAAATATTTTATGGCGGAGATGCCTACGTATTTTTTGAATTGCGTGGAAAAATAGGGGAGCGAAAAACCAATTTCTTGTGCGATTTGCGTGATATTTTTCTGTAAGAATTTGACGTTATTCAATTTCGGAAGCAGCTCGGTCAGCCATTCGGGCGTAAAGTTCTGTTGGAAAATTTTGTTTCTAATCCATTGCGAAAGAATGGTTGAGATCATTGATAAGTATACTGTTTCAAAGAAATGATTGTCGTTTGCAATCATTTCTTTCAGTAATAAAGATTGGTCAAAAAGGAAATTGAAGATTTCATTTGACAAAGTAAAAACGATAGGTGACTCGTGATTTAATATTGCGTCATACAAATCTTTATGACAAGCGTTGCATATTCTTTTAAACTTTTCTGGGAAACAGTACAAATCGCAATGCTCATAAATTTTGGGATCATAATTTGTCAAAGAATGGACGTCGTTTGGACGTAAAATAACACAGGTTCCATTTTGAAAGGGGAACGGCGTTCCGTTTATCGTATTGAGGGAATAACCTTTTACACAAAAAGAGATTTCAAAAAAATCATGGGCGTGCGGGTAAGAAGGCGGGGTAAACGAGCTTGAAATGTAAGGGTTTTGTTCAATACTTTTAATTCCTAAAACTGCATTCATGATATTCACCAACTTTTTTTTAATTATATCATGGAAAAAATGAAATGTCAACCCTAAAATTATGGAATTTTTAGCCATATACTATATATAGTGTAAAAGAGAAAATTGTTTTAGATATTAAAAATCGATTAGTTTTGATGAAAAATGGAGTAGAAACATAGGGATAGGGTATGTTATTATAAATTCACAGTAAAGGTCATTTTGTTAAAAAAAGTGAAAAGATCTTTTGAATGTGCGTGTTTTGCGTGCAAAGAGCCGTCGCAAGACGCAAAAAAACAGTTAAAAATGAATCGCGGCAAGCTACTTAAAAAAGAAGGCTTGCTTGGATCCAAAAAAAACAAGTAAAAAAATGCGGAGGAATATAGCATGAAAAAACTTCTCTCAATGGCAATGGCGACGCTGATGGCTTTCGGTGTCTTACTGACCGGTGTCGGCTGTAGGGTAAAGGACAATATCTCTAACGACGATAAGACGATCAACGTGCGTCTTTATAAAGCGGGCTTCGGCGAACGCTTCCTTTATGAATTTAAGGATAAGTTTGAAGAGGCTTACGCGGAGGAAGGCTACAAGTTCAACATTTTGACGCCCCAGTATACTCATGCGGGCACGCCGATGATCGACGAAATGTACGAGGGGTACGAAAAGAAGAAAATCGACCTGTATATTACGGGCGCAATTATGCCCAACCAAGTGAGCTCGACGGGTATCTATGATAAGGAGCTTTGCGAAAATTTGGAAGATCTCGTATTCACGAAGACGGCAATCAACTACGATCTTACGGAATCTTCGAACACCATCAACCAAAGACTTTCGTCTGACCTCAAGCCTTTCACGATGGCGGATAGCGGCGAAACGTACGGCTTCACTTGGGCGCAGACGTCGGCAGGGCTTGTCGTCAACACAAAGAAGCTTGCGGCATACGGCGTGACGGAATTGCCTAGAACGACGAACGAGATGTTTGAAATCTTTGATTTAATTTTGGAGAAGGAAGCGGAAAAGCCCACGAAGACGCATCCCGTCACTTACAATTTGTCGATTGCGCAGGGCGGCGCGTCCACTTATCAAAACTGCGCGGTCGAATCGTGGATGGCGCAGTACGACATTGATACCTTCAACGAATTCTTCCGTATGCAAACGAAGGGTGAGGATGGCACTTGGACGAACATGGAAGAGCCTTGGAAGGTATTCGAGAACGAAAACTGGAAGCCAGTTTTGGAAGCGAGCTACCATTTTATGGATGAAAAGTATGCGGCGGATGGCTCGGGCGACACTACGATGAAGCTCGACCAAACGCAAAAGCTTATTATGGACGACGCGAACGGTCAAAACAACGCGATCTTCATGCTCAACGGGGACTGGTTCTTGAACGAAGTCGGTCTTACGGGCAGCAATAGGACGAAATTGCACAACATCGAGTTCATCAACGTACCCGTAATTTCCGCGCTCGGTGTAAAGCTGTTCGGGGCGTCAACGAAGTACGGTTTGTCCGAAGCGAAATGTGACGAAGTGCTTTCCTTAATCTGTAAGCTTGTAGACGAAAATAAGCCTTTGAGCGAAATCATCTCTACCGTTGAAGCGGAAAAAGGAGTTGCACTTGACGAGGCGGACGCGCAGGCAGTTGTAGACGCGCGCGGCGTGACCTATGCACGTGGTATCGAACACCTTGCGTTCATTCCTAAGGGCTGCGCGAAGAAGGAAATTGCGGCGTTGGCGCTCAGAATGATGGCAAGCGACGACTATGCGGAAACCTTCTTGGAGTATGCAAATGGTCTTTCCCCGTATGCAACGAACATTCAAAAGACGTCCGATTATAAGTTCGTCAACCAAGCAAAAGCGATTGCGCTGAACGTGTATTTCCGTGGAATAAACGGCCGTGTGCACGACTTCCGAAACAAGGTACTGGGCGGCGAGGTAACGCTTCCTGGTGAAAGAAACTTGGCGCTTACTTTGCATACAAGACCTGCATCCGAAACGTATGCTGCGGCGGCGGAAAAGCTGTACCAAACGAGCATCGAGAAGGCGAAACAGGCTTGGAAAGAGTATAACGACTAACGAATAACGTCTCGGACGGGTAATCCGTCCGAGCGGCAGTTTTTTTTAAGGTATAATAAGAAGAACATAAGCATAATAAGGAGAAATTATGGCGGCAATTAATAAAATTGCAAAATATAGTGGATTTGAAAGACGGAAGTTCCCGTTTATCTATCTATTTATAGCCTTTCCCGTGTTGCAATTTTTGGTGTTTTGGGTGTATGTAAACTTTTCGAGTATCTTACTTGCCTTCCAAGACGGGGATGGGAATTTTACTTGGGACTGTTTCGAAATGGTTTTCCGCGCGCTGAAAGAGCCGCAGGACTATAATTTGTCCCTGAGCCTTTGGGAAACAATGAAGCGTTCGCTTTTTTTGTGGGGGTTGGATTTCTTTATCCTTTTCCCGATCGGGGTGACGACGACGTACATTTTGTACCGTAGGATATGGGGGCATTACATCTTCCGTATTTGCTACATAATCCCCAGCCTTATGGGGGCGGTTATGTGGACGCAGCTGCTTTGCTACATGATGCAGTCGGGCGGCGTGCTCACTGAGCTTGTAAAAGAGCTGAACATTATTCCAGGGGAGAACTTTACCAACGGGCTGATGTCCAACCCGAAAACGGCGTTTCCAGCCATCGTATCCATCAAGGTGGTGATGAGCTTGGTGGGCAATAATGCCGTACTTACGGGCGCATTCTCGCGCGTACCCGATGAGATTTACGAATCGGCAGAGCTGGATGGCGCAGGCTTTTGGAAAACGTTTGTCAGCATCGCTGTACCTTGCGTATGGTCGACGATTTCAACTCTTATGACCTTCTCCCTTTGCTCCTTCCTGACAGCGGACTACAACGTCTTTCTGTTCACGGGCGGTACGGGTGTAAACAATACGTCTACGGTAGGCTTCCTGCTCTATTCGTTGACACTCGATATTTCCAAGGGCGGAAATCCCTTCTACGGCTATCCTGCGGCGCTTGGCGTGTTCCTTACCTGCCTTACTCTTCCGGTCGTTTTAATCGGTAGAAAGATCATCGACAGTGTCTTTGTCGACGTGGAAATGTAACAAGGGGGTAAACGAAATATGAAAAGTATAGCTTCGAAAAAAGCAACACACTCGGAAAAAATTACGGCAATTGTATTTTTTGCGCTGTTCCTGATTATCGCGGTAATCAGCATCTACCCCTTACTTTGGGCGATGAACAACTCGCTCAAGAATCCCGACAGTGAAAACGTTATCGGCTTTGAAATCACCAAAAGCTGGATGTTTTCAAACTACGCTCGCATCTTTACCGACGAGTTCTCGGTGGGTGGCGTTACCTATATCGGGATGCTTGTAAACTCCCTTTGGATCGTTATCGTAAGGGTTGTTGTAAACGTGGCGTCGAGCGCGATGCTCGCATATGCGATCGCACGTTTCCGTTTCCCTGGGAAAGAGTTCTTGTACGTGACCGTTATCTTCGTGAACACTATTCCCATCATCGGTAGCGGCCCTGCGGCGTTCAAGCTCTTAAACGCACTCAACATGGTCAACAATCCGCTGACGATTTGGCTTTCGTGGGCGTCGGGCTTCGACTTTGCCTTCATTGTACTCTACGGCTATTTTAAGGGGGTTAGCTCGTCCTATTCCGAAGCGGCGTACATCGACGGAGCAGGGGAGTTGAAAACCTTTTTCTCGATTGTTTTGCCGCAGGTTGTTCCCTGCTTGGTAGCAATTATGATCACACAGGCAATCGGCGTTTGGAACGATTATGGTACGGTTATGATCTACTTGCGCGATACGCCCAATCTTGCGTACGGTTTGTATGAGTTCAACCAAACAGTCGGCGTTTCTCGTCCGATCTTCTTTGCGGCGGCGACGGTCTCTGCTATTCCCATCATCGTGCTTTACGCTTGTACGCAAAATCTTATTATGACCAACATGACGGCTGGTGGCTTAAAGGGATAAAAAAGATGTTTAAAAAATATTATCAAGGCGAAAAGCCTTTCTTCCGTACTTACGCATATGCGGCGCCTGGCTACGAGCAGGGTGACTATATCTATGGTCAGCCCCGCAAGCTTGGGCTTGCGACCAAAGAAAATTATGAGATATATAAAGCCGCGGGCTTTAATATGGTCTTTTCGGGTACGGTAGGTACGTACTACGGCGAAGACTGGGAAACGTCCGTTTGTAAAAAGGTAATGGACGAAGTATATGCGGCAGGTATCGACAAGTATATCGTCGGAGATCAAGCCTTTTACGAGCTTTCCTGCCAAGCGGACGGGATTGTGGGCGATGGGAAACGCTTTGCGACGGAACAGGATTTGGATACGTTTGTTGCAAACCGCATTAAGGACTATTCCAAGCATCCTGTCTTCTATGGGGTTTACTTAAAAGACGAGCCACATCACTACCTGTTCAAGTCCTTCGGTCAGTTGTATCGTTCGATTAAGCGGGTTTGCCCGACGGCATTCGTTTATTGCAACCTGCTGCCACTCGATACGCTTAGATGGATGGACGAACGATATCCCAAGGGCGGCGACCTTTTGGACCGTCGCACCAAGTATTTGGAAAAGTTCTTGGACGAAACGGGTGCGGACTATATCATGTACGACGATTATCCGTTCTGCTTCCACAAGGAAAATAAAATCTACTATATCCTTTGTCTGCAAAATGCGGCGGCGCTTTGCAGGGATCGTGGAATCGAGTTCAATTTCGTGGCGCAATCCACGTCGATGAAGATTGGCGGAATGGATTACTATTGGAAACCGAGCGAACAGGAAATGCGGTATCAAATGCACCTGCTTCTTGGCTTCGGCATCAAGGACATGGGCTTCTTCACTTACCTGCCGCACGGAAACAACGCTCTGGGCGAAGGGTTTGAAAACGACAGTGCAATGGTGACGGCGCAAGGGGAGAGATTGCAGCTCTACTACGACACGCAAAAGGTGCTTGCGGAGCTTCAAGACATCTTGCCCGTTGTGCTTAAGTTTACCTATCGACATTCGGGATACGCCGTAGCGAGCTTCCATTCCTTCTTAAAACAGCTTGACTTTGCAAAGAACGAAACGCTGGACAACGTCAAGGCGTTTGAAACGGACAAGGAAGGGGTACTCGTCAACGAGCTTTACAATGAAGCAAACGGCGATTATCTCTATCGCGTAATCAATATGACGGACACGCGCGTGGAAGAAATGCAGGGCGCAGTGCAAACGACGAAGCTGCATTTTAAGGAAGGATACACGCGTGCAGACGTGTTCCAAGACGGGAAATGGACGACGGTCGCGATTGAAGACGGGGAGCTGACGATTCAGCTTTTGGCGGGCGATGCGGCGTATATTTTGATTTATTGATAAATGACGTAGATTTTAATTTATGTAACAAATAAGGATTGAAAAAATGATGAAAAAGACAATTCGTAAAACTATATTGCTCGGACTTTGTGCGGCAACCTGTCTTACGGTGGGGATGGCGTTTACTGCTTGCGGAAACGTTGTGCCTTTCGAGAGGGAAGAAAAGGTGAAAGGACCTCAATTCTTGGAAGGCGCGCTTTCGGAAGTATACGTAAACGATACCATCGTTCTTGCGGAATACATCGAGTTTACGAGCGACGATTATTCGGTGAAAATCACCGACGCAAACGGCAAGGAATGCCGTATTTCGGGCGGGAACTGGTATCCCGAAGAACCTGGCACGTATAAACTTACGTACACCATTCATTCAGGGAAGAACAAAGGGAAGAATACCTTTACCTTCCACGTGGTATATCCCCAGCTTTCTTGGCAGTTTACCCTGCAAAACGAGCCCTACAACGTAGGCGAAGAAATCGTGTTTGACGAGTATTTCAACAAGATGAATATCTTTGTCGATTACGCAGGCCCTTCCTATGAAATCATTATGGATCGCGTCAGCTTCGGCGAAGGGGCGGACAAAAAAACGGTGGAGCTTGCAGGGCAGGATTCCTACGTATTCAATTCGCTCGCGGATCATACGTTTGAGTTTCACGTAGAAGCTTCCGACGGTCAGATCTGTGACGGTCGTGAAGTGATCACGATGAAGTCGGTAGACAAGGAATATATGGCGACGCTCACGGACATGGGTATTACTATGGCTGGGGAATTGTACGTCGAAGAAGGCAACGTCACCATGGTAAAGGGCTCGTATAACGGCGGTCACAACAACGGCGCGGTGCTCACCAGCGAAATGAAACCGCACGTTCTTCCTTACGTTGCGTATAACGGAAACTACGGCATCGGCGATTTGGTGAAGGTGGACTTCACGGGTAAGAATATGCCTATTCTTTCCTTCTTCCGTGATGAATATTCGCAATCTGCGTTCGACGGAAGCAAGGGCTGGGTAGCTACGGGCGGTTTCACCAACAACTCGGGCACCCCCTTGCATAAGGACTTGAATAACCGTTTCACCCTTTACGGACCTTATATGATGGGTAAGTATGACGAAGACCGTTCGGACACCCGTAGCTGGGGTGCGATGGACGGTACGGCGGAAGCGCCTTTCCACGGAAGCTTTAATTCCTTGCAGGATGGCACGAGATACCGTATGATCTGCGGCTTTACCGCATTGAAAAAGGATCGCGTTGGGCTGTTGAACTACAATTATGATCAGGATTACGGCAAGTATAACCATCTCAATATGGATTCGAACGGCGCGGTGGATACCTTAAAGCTGACCTTCCAGTGCTTGATTTTGAATTTGGATACGAACGAGATATTCTCTGAATTCTCGATGGATACGTACGGTATTCAAGCTTGTAGATTTGATAAAATTTCTTTGAGTACGGAAAACAATCCCCATTTCCAGGGCAAAATCGTAATGTACGGTCAGTACGGCAGACAGACCACTTTGGACGGCGTATATCCCGTTATTACGGGCAAGAGCTTCGACCAAGTTCGTAAGGAAGAAGCGCCGCAGGCTACGTTTAAGGAAACTGCGCCCAGCTTTGTGAAGTTTGGCGCACCGATCAACGTTTCCGATTTCGTGGATACGACCAACGAAGGATATACCTTATTCTATCGTGACAGCCGTGGCGAAGATACCTTTGTGACGGGCGCATCCTTCTCCGTTCCTGCACCTGGTCAGTATACCCTGTTCTATAAGTACGGCGAGTTCTATTACGGGGAATGGAAAGTATTCGTAGGGGATTCTAAGTACAACGCTACGGAAGCAAACGGCAAAATCGTTCTTGGCGCAGGTGGCATCGGCAACGGCGCAGGCTACGCGAAGGGG
This sequence comes from Clostridia bacterium, assembly GCA_017505465.1. Lineage (GTDB taxonomy): Bacteria > Bacillota > Clostridia > Christensenellales > Borkfalkiaceae > Scatosoma. Next base: position 11,313 of record JAFVPE010000039.1, read on the forward strand.
GATATCGATGTGGGCTACGTAGACCAAGCGTATTACGCTATCGAAGGCAACTACGATATGGACGACTATATCGCGCTCGACTTCACCGGCAAGAACTTGCCCGAAATCGCGTTCTTCGCGAAGAATTACAGCAGCTCGATGTATGCGGACGGCTTCAATAAGCAGGGCATCGTCGTTGTTACTGGTATCACGACTTGGGACGGTCAGCTTGGTTCGGGAATCGGCGGAAACGGTAAGCAGATCAATTACGGCTTCCCGTTCATGATCCAAGACGCGTCCAGCGGTGCGTTCTGTCAGGCGGCGCAAGCGGAGTCGAAGCTCGGTAGAGCTAACCTTGTGGATGGCAAGCATTATCGTTTGATTATGGGCTTCACGCAGTACAACGCAAGCGCTATTCAGCTCAAGTGGATGCTGTACGATTTGGACGAAAAGAGTGTAGTGGAAGAAAGTGCGATGAATACCTGGAACTTCTTTACTGGCTCAAACGCGCAGGTGAACAACATGGTCGTTTCCGACCTTGTCGGCTCGATCGTTCTCTACGGTAAGTTCGGTACGGAATGCACGGTGGATAAACTGCACGGCGTATTTGAAAATACAACGATAGAAAACGTGATATCGGCGTTGGAAAACAACTAACTTTTGACTTTAAATAAATGTAAGCATTTATTTTAAATAATTTTCAGGGAGGAAAATTTATGAAAAAATGGAAAACACTTTTAGCGGCTTTGGCGGCACTTTGTACGTTGGGCCTGTTCGCGGCGTGCGGTGACACGGCGCCTGATACGACGTCTGATTCGACTCCCGGCGCATCCGTGCCCAGCGATTCGACACCTGATGATTCGACGCCTGATGATTCGACGCCTGATGATTCGACGCCTGATGATTCGACGCCTGACGCGCCCAAGACGATCACTGTCACTTGGAAGAACGGTGACGACGTTTTGAAAACGGACGAAGGCGTAGCAGCGGACGCAACACATACGTATGACGGCGAAACGCCCGAAAAGAGCGGCGACGCGCAGTATTCCTACGTCTTTAAGGGATGGGATGACGGCGTGACCGACGCGGATGGCAACGTGACGTATACGGCGCAGTTTGATGCTGTTGTCAACAAGTATGTGATTAACTTTGTACTTGAAGACGGCACGGAGTTGCAAAGTAGCGAAGTGGAATATGGCGCTATGCCCGTATATGAAGGGACGCCCGAAAAAGCGGCAGACGATACCTACACCTATGAGTTCACGGGGTGGGACGTTGAAATTGTTGCAGTCACGGGTGCAGCCACCTACACGGCGCAATTCAATCCAGTCTATAAAGAATATTCCGTAAAATTCTTGAATGCGGATGGGGAAACGCTCAGCGAAAAGACAGATTATCATTTCGGAGATGAGGTAGTAGCCCCCGACTCTCCTTCGCTTGCGGCTACGGAATATTTCACCTTTGCGTTTGAAGGCTGGGATAGCGAAGTGGTAGCGGTTGCAGGCAGCGTGGTTTACACGGCAGTGTATAAGTCCGAGCTCAAAGAAGGCATCAACGCAAACAAACTTAGCGCAGGCGTTGGCGACGGCGTTGTACTCGGCGCAAGTGAAATCGGCGGCGGCGCAAACTATACGCTCGGTCAACAAAACGATGACGGCGACGAAACGCCCAGTTCCGTACATCAGTCCTATCTTGCGCTGGACGGCAACTACGACTTGAACGATTACGTTGCGTTTGATTTCACGGGTAAGAATATGCCTGAAATCGCATTCTTTGCGAAGAACTATAACGATTCGATGTACGCAAACGGCACGTCCAAGCAAGGTATCGTCGTTGTCACGGGTATCACGACTTATGACGGTCAGCTTGGCTCTGGTGTAAACGGAGACGGCACGCAGATTAATTACGGCTTCCCGTATATGATTCAAGATGCAGCGAGCGGCAGTTTCGTAAGCGGTGCGTTTGCAAATTCCGCGCTCGGCAGAGCAAACCTCGTAGACGGTACGCATTACCGTGTGATTATGGGCTTCACGGGCAGCGACAGCGCAATTACGCTTAACTGGTATTTGTATAACTTGGACACGAAAGCGGTTGTAGAACAGAGCAGCATGACCACGTGGAATTTCTTTACGGGCTCGAATGCGCAGGTTGGCAATATGACGATTAACGACCTTAGCGGTTCTATTGTGCTTTACGGTAAGTTCGGTACGGAGTGCGCAATCGACAAGATCCACGGCGTATTCGAAGATACGACGATTGAAAACATCGCAAACGGCTTGTCGAGCGAAGCAACCTATACCGTTACCTTCAAGGGCGCAGACGGCGCAGAGCTCAAAACGCTTGAAGGGGTGAAGTTTGGCGAAACCGTTTCCTACGACGGCGAAATGCCTACCCCCGAAAAAAAGGAAGACGCATTGTTTAACTATTCCTATGCTTGGGATAAGTCGTTTGGCAAAATTACGGCAGACACGGTGTACACCTTGACGCTTGTTTCCGCGCCTAAGAGCGGTATTAAAATAAATAAAGTGACCACGAACGGCGATGCAATCGTTCTTGCGAACAGTGAAATCGGCGGCGGCGCAAACTATACATTCGGTCAAAACAATGACGACGGCGACGCTACGCCCAGCTTTGTTCGCCAGTCTTACCTTGGTCTTGAAGGCAACTATGGCTTAAATAATTACGTTGTATTTGATTTCACGGGTAAGAATATGCCTGAAATCGCATTCTTTGCGAAGAACTATAACGATTCGATGTACGCAGAAGGTACTTCTAAACAAGGTATCGTAGTCGTAACGGGTATCACGACTTGGGACGGTCAGATTGGCTCGGGTGTAAACAACAACGGTACGCAGATTAACTACGGTTTCCCGTATATGATTCAAGATGCAGCGAACGGCGGTTTCTGTCAAGGCGCATTTGCAAATTCTGCGCTTGGTAGAGCAAACCTCATTGACGGAACGCATTACCGCGTGATTATGGGCTTCACGGAACACGCAGAAAGCGCAAAAATCACCTTAAAATGGTGCTTGTATAACTTGGATACGAACGAAGTTGTGGAAGAAAGCAGTATGAGCTCTTGGGGCTTCTTCTCAGGTTCGAATGCGGATGTTGGCAATATGACGAGAGATCAGCTTTCTGGCTCGATTGTTCTTTACGGTAAGTTCGGTACGACCTGTACGATCGACAAACTTCACGGCGTAGAAAGCGGCACGTATGCAGACGTTGTAGCAAAGCATACCAGCGCGAACTAAAAACAATAAAATTAAGCAAAAAACACTTAAACAAGCTAAAAAAGCGCCCCAAAATGGGCAAATTTTCCCTTAAATTTTAATATGCACCTGTTGGCAGCCCCCGAAAATGGGGGTTGCCGATGGGGAAAAGTTGGAGCTATTATGAAAAAACTCGTACATATTCTTCTCTCGGCTATGCTGCTTTCGTCCACGTTTTTGGCGACGGGCTGTCAACAGGGCTTGCCTGCGGAGGAGTTGCCTGATTATTCGGCATACAACCATCAATTTGAATTCTACGGCTACCATTCGGCTCACGACGGGTATCATTATACCGATTTGGTGCCGACTTACGTAGGCGAGTCGTTTTTGACGACGGAACAATATCAAATGTATAAGGACGCAGGGATGACCATTTTCTATCCGCAGTCCATTTTCAAAATTCCCGACGAAGCGGACGCTGCCAGCAAGGGCACGACTCGTGAAGACGAGTGGAATAAGGCCAAGCCTGAAATCGACAAGCTCGTTTCGATCGGCATGGATAGAACGATCTTGTACGACGAAGGTCTTTCGTGGCTGGGCTTGAACGAGCCTGTCCGCGTTAAAGATGACGGCCTTACGGACGGTGAACGAGAAGCGGAAGGCTTGATCGGGGAAGCGGACGATCAATTCGATACGATTGAAGAGTTGGACGCGGAAGTAGAGCGTCATCTTGCGCTCTATGCTGGTTATCCGGGTGTTGGCGGCGTCAGCTTGGCGGACGAGCCGAAAAACGTTTGGTATAAGTCGTATGGCGATTTGTACAATTCCATCAAGCGCGTATCTGAAAAGAACGGCTGGGATTTGTATATTTCCTATAACTTAAATCCTTTGAATAGAAACGAGTACGTTTATCAGGAGTTCTATCCGTACGTGGAAGGAACGTTGCAGGAAGATCCGAACGGAACTAGCAACCTGCCTTTTGAAGACGCAATGACTCGCTATAAGCAGTACATCGAAAACTTTATGAGCTCAATGCAGCCCGACTATATCCGTTACGACGATTATCCTTTGCGCAACGGTTATCTTTCGCCTACCTACATTCCTTGTATGCAATATATTGCAGGGGTTGCAAGGGATAGAAATATTGAATTCCGTATGGTCACGCAGTCGTTCGGTATGTATTCCAACGGGAGTCTTTCCACGCGTAAGCTGACAGAGGTTGGGGCGCGTTGGCTCAACAATATGATTTTGGGTTTTGGCGCGACGGAAATTTCCTACTTCACGTACTATACGAGAACGGAAAGCATGACGGATGGAGAATCCTTCATCGACGACGAATCCTTCGTCAACCTGTACGGTAAGCCGACGAATATCTATCATTTTATGAAAGAAATCATGTCGGAAAACCAAACCTTTGCACCGACGGTATTGCAGTTCAAGTATCAAAAGAGCGGCATATTTGTAAAATCGCCTACGCTTCATCCCACGCCTTATCTCGATTACATAGACGACATCAATGAAACGACCTATGCGAAATTGAAAAAGGTAAGCTTGAACAAGGAATGCGCAATGGTCAACGAGCTGTACGACGCAGAAAATAACCGTTATATGTATATGGCGATGAATATTGTTGACCCTGCATATAAGGGGAGCGGCGTATATCAGACGATCACGTTAGAGTTTGCGTCTGAATATAAATATGCGCTCGCATATAGGGATGGCGAACGCAAGCTGTACAAGCTTGACAACGGCAAATTGCAAGTAAAGGCAGCGCCTGGTGAAGCATCGTTTGTAATTCCATTTTAATGGATAAAAAAAGGTAGGAATATATAACCGTGAAGCGGTTTACGTATTCCTTACAACTAAGTTATAAAGAGGAAAACCTCATTTTGAGGTTTTCCTCATATGATATTTGAAGAAGAAGCCATTGCTCGGCATTGATAGTATATGCTTTTAAAGGAGTATTAAAAGCTTGATGCGTTTGGCTCTCAACCAGGCAACTAAGAAAGAGCAAGAAATAGTAAAATTTATAGAGTAAAAGTGTATGTGGATAGTTAGAGATAATGAAAAACAAAATCAAGATTCGGGCTTGCCGATTTTCATAAAGACGTTTACCGTTGAAAAGAAAGTGGCGCGTTGTATAATGGATATATCCGCGCTGGGGATTTTTAACGTAAAAATAAACGGATATGAAATCAATGATTATTTTATGCCCGGTTGGACAAATTATAATCGGTACGTACATCTTTGTTCGTACGATTTAACCAAACGTATTAAAAAAGAAAATCTTTTGGAGATTACGCTTGCCGACGGTTGGTATTCGGGTAGGCTTGGATATACGATGCTCGCGAAGGTCTATGGAGAGATCAACGCATTGTTCGCCTTGCTTAAAATTGACTATAAAGACGGATCGAAAGAGGAGATTGCTACCGACGAGACGTGGCGCGTGGGCAATTCGGCTATTGTAGAATCTTCTTTATTTGACGGGGAAACGGTGGATTTTAGAAGGACGCCGTCAGCCTTGGAAACGTTGCCTTTTGCGCAAAAATCCGATTGCAACGTTCCGTTTGAGAAATATGATTATGAACCTATCAAACAAATCGCTTGCTTAAAGCCTACTATTCTTTTTCAAAACGATACCTTGATTAGGTTGGATTTTGGGCAAAATTTCGCAGGCTTTATTACCTTATGCGCGCAAGGAGCGCAGGGAACGGAAATTGTCATTAAACATGCCGAGATGCTCAATACCGACGGAACGCTGTATTTTGACAACTTACGTTCGGTAAAAGCCACGGATAAACTGATTTTATCGGGAAATAAAGACGTTTTTGATCCTAAGTTTACTTCACATGGCTTTCGATATGCCGAAATTACGGTCAACGGCTCGGCAAAAATTAGCAATATAAAAGGGATTGTCTTATCGCAGCAGATAAATTATCATGGTAAATTTACCTGTTCTGACGAGATA
>JAFVPE010000040.1 GCA_017505465.1 Clostridia bacterium
CAAGCATCCCGATATAGGTGACGCCACCCACCGAGAACTCGTCGGTGAAGATGCGAGCAAAGGTTGAAAACATCCAGCTTTTGTTGATTTCAAAGCCGATAACGTTTTCAGTGTCGGGATTCTTGAGCGCGTTGTTCGACGCCCAAAGTAAGGGGTAGATGCTGATTACCGCGATAATCACGAACAACACGAAAAATACGATTGCCGTGATTTTTTCCGAGCGAGTTGCTCTTTTAGAAGCTATACTTTTCATATTTCACTTACCCCCTTTGTTAAATTTCCACGTCGACAAAGACGCTGTCGATCATCTTTCTACCGATCAAAACGATCGGAAGGGTAAGGCAGGTAAGGAACACACCGAGCGCCGCAGGATAGCCGTAGAAAGGATTTCCCCCCTTGGAAATATCGAGTGTCAACGAATAGAGCAGGAAACCTACCGTAGACGTATTGTTTACCCCCGCGCCACCCGTGAACAGGAAGACGTTGTAGTCCGCCGTCAGGAAGGAGCAAAGGGAGAAGGTCATAAGGGTTGCAATCGTTGACCATACGCAGGGTACGGCGATACTGACAAACGTTCTCCAAAACCCTGCGCCATCCAGCTCTGCCGATTCGTAAATCTCATCGGAAACACGCGAGAACGCGCCCGTAAGTACGGCGTTGTTGCCCACCAAACTCATCACTACCTTGATGGATACGATGGCTGGAAACGCCGTTTTCGGGTTTGCCATCAGCCCGTTGGTAAAGTCCTCCCCCGGAACAAGGTTCAGCGCCTTTACAAGTTCGGTAATCAAGCCGCCCGACTGCATCATGTAGCAAAGCAGCTGCGTCCACATAACCGCCCCCATAAGGCTGGGAATTATGTAGCAGATACGGAAGACGTAATGCCCCCATACCCTACGGTACAAAACGTACGTCGTCGTCACCCCGATCGGGAAAAGGACGAAGAAATCCAACCCCCACAAAAAAAGCGAACGCTTCATTGTTTCCCAAAGGCTCAAGGATAAGTTATAGTCCTGCGGCTCTTTCAGCGCGCGGAAGACCATCTCGAAACAGTCCCAAGTAAAATTCCCATCCCCGTCTTGGAAGGCAAGTACGATACTCGAAAAGTTTACATACACCCAAAATACCAAAAATTGCAACACGGGAAAGGCTATAAACAGATAGATAAACGGAAACTTCCGTCTTTCAAAGCCGCTATATTTTGCAATTTTTTTGATTGCCGCCATAATTTCTCCTTTTTACGTTCTTAAAGAACTGCAGCTCGGACGGATTACCCGTCCGAGTCCGTTATTCATTAGTCGTTATACTCATCCCAAGCCTTTTTCGCCTTATTGATGCTTGCGTTGTACAGCTTTTCCGCCGCCTCCGCATACGTTTCAGATGCAGGTCTTGTATGCAAAGTAAGCGCCAAGTTTCTTTCACCGGGGAACAGTACCTCGCCGCCCATTACCTTGTTACGGAACTCTTGCACACGGCCGTTTATCCCACGGAAATGCACGTTCATCGCAATCGCTTTTGCTTGATTGACAAACTTATACTCGGACGTCTTCTGAATGTTCGTTGCATACGGGGAAAGACCATTTGCATACTCCAAGAAGGTTTCCGCATAGTCGTCGCTTGCCATCATTCTGAGCGCCAACGCCGCAATATCCTTCTTCGCGCAACCCTTAGGAATGAAGGCAAGGTGTTCGATACCACGCGCATAGGTCACACCGCGCGCGTCTACTACTGCCTGCGCGTCCGCTTCGTCAAGCGCAACCCCTTTTTCCGCTTCAACGGTCGAGATAATTTCGCTCAAAAGCTTATTTTCATCTACAAGCTTACAAATCAAGGAAAGCACTTCGTCACATTGCGCATCGGACAAACCGTACTTCGTCGACGTACCGAACAGCTTCACGCCGAGCGCGGAAATTACGGGTACGTTGATAAACTCGATATTGTGCAATCTCGTCTTATTGCTGCCCGTAAGACCGACTTCGTTCAAGAACCAGTCGCCGTTGAGCATGAAAATCGCGTTGTTTTGACCGTTCGCGTCGTCCATAATAAGCTTTTGCGTTTGGTCGAGTTTCATCGTCGTGTCGCCCGAACCATCCGCTGCATACTTTTCATCCATGAAATGGTAGCTCGTTTCCAAAACAGGCTTCCAGTTTTCGTTCTCGAATACCTTCCAAGGCTCTTCCATGTTCATCCAAGTGCCGTCTTCACCCTTCGTTTGCATACGGAAGAATTCGTTGAAGGTATCAACGTCGTACTGCGCCATCCACGTCTCGAGCGCGCATTCTTGATAAGTGGACGCGCCACCCTGCGCAATCGACAAATTGTAAGTTACGGGATGCGTCTTCGTGGGCTTTTCCGCTTCCTTTTCCAAAATTAAATCAAAGATTGCAAACATCTCGTTCGTCGTTCTGGGCAATTCCGTCACGCCGTATGCCGCAAGCTTCTTTGTATTGACAACAAGCCCTGCCGAAGTCTGCGCCCAAGTGAAGCCGTACGTTTCACCGCTATCCGCCATCGTGAAAGGCTTGAGGTCAGACGAAAGTCTTTGGTTGATAGTATTTGAAGATTCCGTAAGATCGTAGTTGATCGCCGTCTTCGTGAATACAAGATCTTCCAAATTTTCGCAAAGCTCTTTTTTGTAGATACCCGTCGAACTCACTTGATTGGGTATAATTGCACCCGTAATATACAGGTCGATTTTCTTCTTTTCGTAGCCCTCGTACATTTCGTCGATCATCGGCGTGCCTGCATGGGTATACTGGGGCGTCAAAATGTTGAACTTGTAGCCTTCCTCCGCGTAAGCCTCTTCAAA
>JAFVPE010000041.1 GCA_017505465.1 Clostridia bacterium
GTTGACGGTCTAGAATTTGCGGAATGTCAGTTCTGCAAACTGTGAACGCAAAACCATGCTCTTTCTGCTCAGGTGCTCAACGCCATATCGTGCATTCTCCTGGTCGTAAAGACCGTACTCTTCCGGCCGTTGGTCAAGCGGTTAAGACACCACCCTTTCACGGTGGTAACATGGGTTCGAGTCCCGTACGGGTCACCAGCAAAAAAGGATAGGCAAAACGCCTATCCTTTTTTGCTGTGTTCTTCCGTCGGGCGAACCCATCGGGTTCGTGCGAGCAAGCCTTGCTTGCGACGCCCTGCCGAGAGTTCTCGCTTGCGAGAAACGGCAGATACCCGTACGGGAATAGTGAAGAACATGTTGGTTCGCGCGAGCGAAGCGAGCCGACTTGTATAATACAAGCGCACGCCGTAGTGCCATTAACTAAAATTTTGCTTTTTTATAGCAGGAAAAACATTGTCATTTTTTTAGTTTTATGATATACTCTATATTAACTACTAAACGAGGAATGGCTATGATACAGCTTTCGGCGAACTATAATTATTTTAACCCGAATTTTGTTATTCAAAATTTGGATGAGCCTGAACATTGGGCGCATCCTATTTTTGCTGTTCTCAAAAATATTTTAATGCGTGGCTGTCCTACTATACCGTCATTACATTTGAGAAATCATTTTGGCACGCCTAAAAAAGAAAAAGGTTTTATATATAACCGCGATTTCAATAATTTAGATTGGCGTAGAGTAATTCGCGGTGGCTCAGCTACTAATCCTGCGCTTGATTTTTATTACAATGTTTTAGTAAAGCATTTTCAATTAGGCGGTTCTTTTATCCCCGAGTGTCCTGTCAGTACTATTTTACCTGATTTAGATTGGTTGGAAGATTCGGAACAATTTGGCGAAGTTGATTTTTATTCGCCTATTTATAATGCCGTAATAGAAATTGATGGCGGACAACATAATTTCGGTGAACAAAAAGCAAAAGACGTCCTGCGCGATGAATTATTCGTGCGCCACAATATTAAATTGATTAGAATACCCACTTCCATTTTACATAGTGAAGATAAGGTCAAAGAGAAGTTAAATACAATTTTTGACGGGGAAAATCATAAATTAAGATTCCTAAAGCCTGAAAACTGCGCTATTACAAATTATATTCCTTACGCTACGGCAATTAGACTGCAAAGCCTTTTGTTGTACCTATACGGAACAGGAAAAATTGGGTTAAACGAAAAGACCTTTAATTTGAACATCAAAGCGGATTTTGATATTAACGAACAAATGATACAGGTAATCGTAGAAGATTTTTTCCTTTGGGTGAAAAATCTTGCAGGATTGCAAGGCTTGACGTTTATCAAACCCAATATCACCTTAACGCTTTACAACGATAATAAAGCATTTTTACAACAAAATGGCATTAAAGCGGATATTTCACTCACAAAAGTTTATTGTGCGACTAAATCCGACAATGTATATTATATACGTAATGATTTCTTTGAATATGAAACATATTCCCAAAAACGTATTAAAGGGCAATATTTCAATCTGAAAGGTAAAAACTACTATCAAGTTGCATATTCGCCCATTGAATATAATATAAACGCGGAACAACAAGGCGATTATTTGCGATACATTTTGCGGAACGTTTCCGTTGTAGAGTACAATGACTTTCGCGCAAATCAACTTGAAATTATTATAGAAGCTCTTAATAGTCGTTGTGTTATTGGAGTATTACCAACAGGCGCAGGGAAATCTCTTTGTTATCAAATTTCTTCCTTGCTTATTCCAGCGATGACAATCGTAATTGCCCCGTTAAAGCTTTTAATGGTTGACCAATACGAACACCTTTGCGATAAATTAGGAATCAATCATTCTACATTTATAAATTCAGCTCATACGGAGCATATTGAACTGTTTAGAAAGGGAAAATCTTTAATCACGCTCGTTGCTCCCGAACGCTTTTTTAGCGAGAAATTTTCCGAAGCATTTACAAACCCTAAACTCGGCTTGCATATAGGCTTTATTGTTATTGATGAAGCGCATTGTTTATCCGAATGGGGACACGATTTTAGAACATCGTATTTGTGTTTATCTCATAATCTTGGAAGACTTTTGCCGTCCGATACTTTCCTTATGGCTTTAACAGGCACAGCTTCGCATAGTGTTTTTAGGGATATTGAAAACGAGTTCTATTATTTTAAGAAAAAAACAACGAAAGCCATTTACGCAAATGATATGCGTAGAAATAATTTAGAAATTTATGTTCGCCGTTTTGCGGATAAACAAAATGACGGTGCGGATATTTTTGAAGCTTTAAGTGAAAATATATTTCCAACAATTTTAGGAATAAATAATAAAAAAACACTCGTATTTACAAAAACAAAAAAAGGTCGTAGTAGAGATTTAACCGCTTCGGCGTGTATATCATTAAGTCAAAGATTTGACTCACTTGGGAAAGAATATAACCGAGAGGATGTTGTAGGTTATTTCGCAGGTGGCGATGAAATGACGGAAACGGAAAGGGATACCGTTTTGTCTAAATTCAAAGAAGATACGGAATTGCGTATTATATTTGCAACCAAAGCGTTTGGTATGGGGATTGATATTAAAAATATTAGAAAAACCATACACTATGGCTTGCCGTCGTCAATGGAAAGCCTCTATCAGCAAATAGGTCGTGCGGGTCGAGATGGCGAGCCGTCCGATTGTTATATCTATTTCCGCGAAGAACAAAAAGACGATTACGATTTCTTTTTCACACCTACGGGATTGCATATTCAAGAAATTGAAGAAAATATGAATCGATTGAAAGAGTTGGGAACAAATTTTTTCTTCATTCAAAATGCAAATCTTGATGTTTCTATCGAAAAAGAAGTCGCTATGCGCATATATCAAGGCATTGTCTTGAGAAGCGAAAAAGGGGTAGAGTTTGCCGATTGTAAGACGATTTGTCGTGCCCTATTCACAAGCATTAACGACTCTCATTTGATTAAAATTTTAGGCAAAGTTGAACGACATATTGAAATCGACAATGAAGGTAAACAAGTAGAAAAAGAAGAGCTAATTATTTCCACTAATGCAAGTATTATTATAGAACGCGCATTGTATCGATTGTTTTTGTTGGGGGAAATTGAAATGTGGAACGTTGTTTATGGTTCGGATGTTGTGAATCCAATGTTTACGAATTTGAAGATAACGGAATACACGGAAGAACAAAAATACAAGCGATTGGTAAGCCATATCGAAAGATATGAGTCTCGCGCACGTGCTATGCCAAAGAAAAAAGATTTTGAATCAAGGTTGGAAAAGTTACTCCAATGGTCGTACGATAATTTCTTGTTGGAAAGAATTAAGTCGATGAAAACTCTTTACGATTGGTGTATTGAGTTTACTGATTCTAATAACTTTATGCGACGTTTAGCGGATTATTTCTCTAATGACCCTGTCTATGTGCGTCTTATTGATAAAAATGTGCCTATTGAAAATTGGATTTCAGCATTGGAAAGAAAACCGCCTGAAACGAAATTAAGAATTGCGCGTTTATTGGAATCCTATGAGAATATGGACGCATTAAATTATCTTTCAGGCATAACGCGCTTACGACTTGGGGAATTTGCGGAATTTGACGGGGAACGCCGTTTAAATATGAGTTTTGAAGGTGTTAAACGTTTATCTGAAAAATCTCGTCAAAAGTTATTTGTTGCAACTTATGAAAATCTTGAAGATGTCGCAATGCAAAATATTTTTACGGATATATGGTTGAATCATATTTCCAAGGATATACATTGGATTTACTCGACAACACAGAGCGAACAAGCCGAAAAATATTTAATCGCCGATTTTACGGATAAGTTACTTAAAATCAAGGAGAAAATAGATGTTAAATTACGATAAAATGGATTCAGTTTTACAAAATCTTGATGATTGTGTTGAAAATATGAAGAATGTTTCCGAAACGCAAGAAAAACTTGAAGATGCGTTGACGAAAATTGAAACTGTTGTTTCCGAATTAAGGGAATCGCAAACGGCTATGGCTACAAGTGTAGAAGCGATTGAAAAAATTGAAAAAACACACGAAGACATATCCTCGAATATTGAAGCTATATTGCAAGATTATAAAAAGATACATTCAGCGTTTGAATTCGTTGAATTGGAATTAAAAAAGACCGCGTCAGCGATTGATTCCGTTAAAATGGAAACGGTAGCACTTTTAGATGAGACTAATAAAAAAAATATTACGCTCTATCAAAGTCTTTCGTCTAATATTGAAAGCGTAAAAGCTGAAATGATAGAAAAATTGGACGAATCAAACAAACAAGTTAAAATAATGCGTGAAACACTTATAGAAAGCGTTGAAACGGCAAAAAATGAAGGCTTACAACATTTCAATAAAGTAAGTGAAAATAACCATAATAAGCTGATGAAAGGGATTTATGTTTCGATTGGGATTTCAGCATGCGCGGTTATCCTTTCACTGATAGGCTTATTTTTGTAAAAGGTTCGATTTAGGTTAGGTAAGGCTCACAAGCAAAAAGCACAGGAAAATTCCTGTGCTTTTTCTATGTCCTATATTATTCCGTTTCACTTTTGGCGGGCTTTGCCGAGCCGACGGCATCACCGCCGTTCTCCCCTTCCGTCATTCCTTTGAGCGATTCCAAATACGCCGCGTACTCCGCTTCCGTCAGTTTTTGCACCTTGTCTTTTTTCGTTTTCGTCTGTTTGCTCATGCGAAAATCCCCCTACCGTATTTCGTTATGAGTATTTCCCTTTCCGTTCCCTTTTATTCAAAATAAAATACAGAACACGTTATTTTTTCCGTCGTTGACAATTCGCGTAATCGTGCGGCGCATCTTACGACGGAGCTCTATGGGCATAGCGTTGCTCTTACCCGAAAGTTCGTCGCTCACGAGCGCGCGCAAGGACTTTCCAAAAATATTCGTTTCCCACGCGTTGCCCTCTTCGTACGCATGCACCGTGTCCGCAAGGAAATCTTCACTTTGCTGTTTCGTGCCGATAATGGGGCTAACCTCGCCCGTCACTTCCACCTTGACGATATGATATCCCGTCGCCGCCGCCTTGAATTGCACGCCGTAGCCTGCGCTCTTTTTCACAAGTTGCGGTTTTTCCAACGTATAATCCGCTTCGCTTGGATACACGATGCCGTAGCCGTGCTCCTGCGCCGCTTCCAATGCATCCTTGACCTTATCGTAAGCCCGTTTCACGCCCGAAACCGCCTGCACGTACTGCATAAGCGCAAGATCGTCCGCAATGTCTTCCCCGCAGGTTTCCCCAAGCATTCGATAAAAGAGCGCAGGTTTTGCCCCGATTGTGATTTCCACTCTACCCTTACCGAGCTCCATACGGATTTCGTCGGGATTGATGAAATCGTCTTCATCCGCAAACAACCCCTCAAATGCGAAACAATCACGCATTTTTGACATATTTGCCGCCGTATTTTTCACCCGTTCAAGCAAAGAAAATACCCATGCGTTTTCCGCAGAAAAGGACTGTAACCACAACGGAATTTTCACGTCGATACGCAAAATAGGGAATTCAAAAAGCGCCTTTTGAAGAATTTGCAAAATTCCTTCTTCGTCCACTTTTTCTACGTTCAACGCGACCACGGGTGCCTCGTATTCCTTTTCGAGGGAGTTTTTAAGCGCGCTAGCCGAGAACGGATCTTTGCAGTTGAGCAAGATAACAAACGGCTTTCCAATCGTCTTTAATTCCTTGACGGCACGTTGTTCCGCCGCAAGATACGCCTCACGCGGAATATCCGTGATGCTCCCGTCCGTTGTGACGAGTAGACCGATGGTAGAATGCTCCTTGATTACCTTTTCCGTGCCGAGCGCCGCCGCCTGTTCGAAGGGCATCGGTGCATCCTGCCAAGGTGTTTTGACGAGCCGAGGCGAGCCGTCTTCCTCAAAGCCGTTTGCGCCGTCCACAGCAAAGCCAACGCAATCCACAAGCCGTACCGACGCTTCCGCCCCCTTGGCCACGGCGATTTTCGCCGCTTTTGCAGGCACGAATTTCGGCTCGGTTGTCATTACCGTTTTTCCCGCCGCCGACTGCGGAAGCTCGTCAATCATCACCGTTTTTTCGTTATCCACGGCGTTCGGAATCACGAGCGTTTCCATAAAACGCTTGATAAAGGTGGATTTCCCCGTACGCACGGGCCCCACCACGCCAATGTAAATATCGCCGCCCGTGCGGCGTGCAATGTCTTCATATACGCTGTAATTTTCCATCAACAACCTCCCATTGTGATTGCGCGGAAAATTTCCAAATAAAAAATCTCCGCAGGCAAACCTTACGGTTTACTATATGCGGAGAAAATTTCATTTATGTACGTTTGTTTAGCTTCTCAAATTTTCGTCCTCGGAAGCTGCTTTGATAGACGCCGCTTCAATGGCAAGATAATCCTTATCCGCCGTGAAATCACGCGGTTCTTTATACTCGCCGCCGAGCGCCTCGATTGCATATTTCAATTCTTGAAATTCCACAAAACCAATCGATCTATCTTCAATGCGGCGCAAAAGCGCAGGCAACGCACGTTCGTCACCGTAAGCGGCAAGATACCCTGCGTATACCGACGAATCGTCGCTGTTATGAAATGCATTCATCAAAAGCGTATATATCTCTTCGTCGGGGCATACCACACGGGATAAAATTTCAAGCATATACGTTTGCGCTTTGCCCTTTTTATACGTTTCCAAGGCGGTTGCCTTTACTTCGTCCGCTCGGGAGCGCAAAATATCCGCAAGGTCGCTGCGAATTTCTTCGTCCAAGCGGTTTTCAATGAGAATCTTAAAATAAGCATCGAACGCGCGCGCATTATCCCCAATGAGATTTACCGCATAGGAAACCGTTTGCGTATCGTCGCTTTCAAGCAAGGGCAAGAGCGTTTCCGCTTCCCCTCTCGCTTCGATTTCATTGCAAAGGAAATCGGGTACGGGAACGTCTTCTTTTAAATGCGCCGAAAGAGTCTCGACAAGCTCCGTATCCGTCATGCGCGCATAATATTCCTTGGGCGTGCAACCGATTTTGGCAATACGGGTATCCCCAAATTTTTTATAGAGCTTGGGAATGACGTCCTCCCATTGTTTTTCGTTATATTTGTTCTTGTTTTCCGACATGTATTGCGCAAGCTTTTCGTCAAACAAGCCGTCGAAATCAATCAATTTCATCCGTATTTACCTCTTTTTTCTTTTCTTCTTTGCCGTCGTAACGCTTGGTGATTGCATACGTTGCAAGTACTTGTGCTTTTGCAAGATTGGCATCGAACGCCGATGCGATACGAGCGGGATCTTTTCCCAACTCCTTCAAGCCTGCAAGCAAGAAAATTGCGCAAGCGCAATCGTCTGCGTTATCGACAAGATCGAGTGCGTTTTCTTCTTCTAACGAGCGGTATAAAAACTCCGCTGCATTGGCGATTTTCTCGCCGTATGCGTCACTAATTACGACAAATTTCGACGCAAGCTTGGCGTACGCTTCCAAGAATTTCTTGCGACGTTTTCTACCAATTTTGATACGGAATAAAGGCACTCTGCGATAGATACTGCTCAATACGATTCCGAATTCCGCATCTTCGTTGCGTTCCAAAAGCATACGCAAGGTTTCGATTTTCAATACGTCGATTACCTCGTAATCGAGCAAGACTTCTTGGATAAATTCATCCGCGCGCACGTGTACAGCCGTAACAAGCGAGAGATACTGCAAATCGTGATCTCCCCCGTCCATTTCGTCAAAGCACCAATGGAAATACCCGTCGTGCAAGGCAAGCAACCCGAAAATTTGCGCCTCGTCTTTGGGGCAAGAGCCAATTTTCAAAAGGGATTGACAACGGTGCTCCCGTTCTTCTTGGGGAAGATGATAAAAATAGGTGAGCTCAGGCGAAATCGTTTCTTCCCCACGTTTGAGCTCTTCGCTATATTCACGTAAAACGCGCAAATAATACTTTGCCACCTCGGCGTCGGGATAAATGGTAACGAGATCGTCAAAGGCTTGTATCGCTTGTTCTAGCCGTCCGCTCTTATATGCCGCAACTCCTTTGAAATAAAGCATTCTGCCGTCATAGGGCATCTTTTGTTCAAGCAAAACGAATTTTTGATACGCTTGATCGTGCAAATCGTTTTCGCAACAAACGGTGGCAACCTTATACAAATCGTCCGCTTTATCTACCTGCATTTCAACAAGCCCAAGCGCAATCTCTTTCGCCGCTTCATCCTTGCCCTGCTCTTTATAGATAGCGGCGAGCGTCGCTTGCGCACGGACATCTTGTGCGTCGTATGCAATTAACTCCTTGCAAGCTTCTTCCGCCAAATCGTTTTCCCCTGCAAGAAGGTGTGCAATTGCTTGCATTTCCTTGGCGCTTGCATACTCCTTCGAGCCCTTTTCCACCTTGGAAAATTCCTGTATCGCCTTATTAAAATCCCCCACTTTAAGCGCATGAGAGCCACGGTTGACTTCCTTGGAATAATCGGCAAGTTGAGGGGGATACACAAAGCGAAAAGCGCTCTTTTTGTCCTTGGCGAAAGCTTCCGCTACTTCAAGCTTGGCTTCTTCGGGAATGGTATCGTCCACGTCCATTAACTTATTATAGTAATACGCCGATTGACTTTCGTTTCCAATGGAATAAAAGTTCGCGGCGAGCCCTTCATAAATATCGGGATAGTCCTGCTCGTCCGCAACGTCGAGAAATCGAAACCAACTGTTGATTGCCGAGCCCTGCAAGCCCATACCTTCGTAAATATCCGAAAGACGGGCAAAAACGTCAGGATCACCGCCGTACGTATTCAATTCTTTGTACGCAAGACGGAGCGCGGAGACATAATTCCCCTCGTTATAATATTTATCCGCAAGACTCGCTATGCGTTTGCGGCTAAAATCTATTTTTTTAACCTGTCCGTTTTTCATAGTACCCCAAAAGTTCGTATTTTAAGAATGACGGAATACCCTGTCCGCATCCTCTTCCGTAAAATGATAGTCGGTGTTGCAATAATGACAATGCACGTGCACCGAGCCGTCCTCTCGAATAATTTCACGCATTTGCTCTTCGCCCAAAGATACGAGTACCCTCGTCAAATATTCGCGCGAGCAATTGCATTTATAGACCGCTCCACGGACTTCCCACACCGTTTCATCCTTCGTAAACGCATCCGCCGCCGCAATTTCAACGCCTTTTGTCTTTACCGCTTCAAGCAAGCCGAACAAATCCGCCGCTTCCACTTTTTCCAAGGTTTCCTTGTCCGCAAACGGCAACGGTTGCAGTACCGCTGCACCAACGAAACGCAATGCACCCGTTTCATCGAATTCTATCGACGTTTCGATGCGTGTGGGAAGCTGTTCGCTAATGCGGTAATACTCCTCGAAAATCTCGTCGATACCCCCGCGTTCGGGAAAGGCGCAAGCGCCCACAAAAGGACGGTTATAGCCGTCGTCACGAATGATCGTCATCGAGCCTTCGCCGAGCATTTCTCTTTCCGAAAAACCGTCCGAAAGCTGTGTTTCTGCAATATATCCACGCAAACGCAACGCGCGGTTACCTGAAATGGCAATTTCTTCCGCCGCACCGTCGCATTTCAAGGCAAGCGAGATTTCCCCTTGCTCGTTCTTCAATGCCGCACTCATAAACGTCATTACGGCAAGCGCTTTGGCAAACAGTTGTGACGAGCCCTTCGAAATCTTATGTAATTGTATCCCTTCTTTTGCGATTTCCGTCGCGTCGACGAGCGTCAAGGACACTTGTCCGTTATAGATAAGAGTACGCAATACGTTGTTCATATTAACCTCTCTTCGCCAAAAAGACGATTCTGTCGGAATTTTCTTTCTCTTCCCCAAGGTGACCTTCCGTTTCCAAAAGAGTAAAGCCTGCCTTTTCAAGCGCGGAACGTATTTCTTCTTCCGTATAAATATACTGACGGTGGATTTCGTCCGTGCGCTCGTAAGCACCGTCCGCTCGCTTTGAAAATAGGGTAACTTCCATCGTTACGCCGTCCTCTTCCGCCTTGTTAAAGCTAAAATACGTGACGTCGTCCCTATCGTCCACACTCACAGTATTTGCAATCTTCTCACGGAATTTTCGCGGCGAGCTGATATCAAAAAGGAAAATACCCCCTTTTTGCAATGCGGAATACACGTTTTTGAGCGCCGCGGAAAGCTTCGCTTTGGGAATATAATTGAAGCAATCGTTGATCGCCGTCACAAACGTGAATTTCTTCGGTGAACGGAACTTTGCAATATCGCCGAGCAAATATTCACTCCGCAACCCTTCCTTCAAGGCTTGTTCTTGCGCAAAATCGAGCATTTCGGGAGAAATATCCAAGCCCGTCATCACGTAGCCTCGTTTTTGAAAAGCACGCGTAAACCAACCGCCACCGCACCCGACGTCCAAGCCGTTTTCAAGCGGATACCGCGCGAGTTTATCAATTAAATACTGCGACCAATTTTCATAGTCGCAGTCATCGTTGAGATATTCAAACCATTTGGCAAGATTTGCATAGGCTGCGTTTCTTTCCATAGGAACACTCCTTGGTTTCATTTGTTTTTATTGATTCGTTTTATAAACTGCGGCAAGTCCCTTGTCAAAACTTGGTGTCCGTGACCAAGGGGCACGCAGACGCAACGCAGTATTTCGCAGCAGATTCTTCATTTTACTGTTCGTTGAGCATTTTCGGGGGCTTTAACTTCTTCCCTCTACGTTTCTTATTCTTCTTTTCGTCCTCTTCCTGCAAAGCCTTTTCACGTTCGTCAAACTGCCTGTTATATTCGACGTAGCGAAGATCGTTCTTATGCTCTTCGGCGTATGCTTCGCTGTCTTCTGCAATTTGTTGTTTGCTTTCACGGAGTCTCTTCAAGTCTTCGCGGGTGAAGGATTGCGGAAGCTCGTAAACCTGCAAGGAGTCGTCAATCGGTTTAATCGGACGTGCAACCAAACGAGATCTGCCGTGCGAAAGAATAATACGTTGATATTCAATAGAAGCACCACTATCATTGCCGGTAAGCGCCGACGTGCCGTCCTTGTTGTAGATACCTCTACCAACCTTTGCGCCTTCAATCTTCGGGTTGATATACTTATCGAATACCCATTGTGCAAAGTCGAGCCATACGAGCAAGGTATACGAGAATGCGATAAAGATAACGAGTACACATCCAATGACAAGTACCAACGGTTGTTTGAAGAAGAACAACACGTACGGTACGAGTGCGATTGCTCCAAAGAATATCGTTTGCGGAAGCGTACCAATCGTCATTAAGAAGGAGTTACGGAACAACGAAAGGAAGGTCATATTATAGTTTACGCTAAGCGCAAGCATCCAAAGGGACATCATTACCAAAAGCACGATAAAGATTACGCTTACGCCTTGGGAAATACGAAGCATTACCGTTTCCCATTTTGCAAGTTGACCAATAGCGATACTCCATTCGGAAAGGCTTATGGCACTCAAACAAAGGAAAAGAACGCCACACATAATCAAGCTCGTTTGCAAGGCATTTTTGAAATTGAGCTTAACGCCGCGCCAAAAGTCGTTTGCGACAAAGATACCTTCAGTCCAAACCATATTACGGATAACGTACATACCGCCGGCAATACCAACCGCCGCAATCGGAGCGGTAAGTAATACGCCCAAAAGCGTAAAGAAATTTGTCGCAAGCGCGTTCAATTCCGCTTGCCCTTGAATGAAGCCGTAAAAGCCCGTATAGCCAAGCCCTAATTGACCGCTAAACGGCGACGTCGTACTCAAATATTCGGAAATCAACATCGAGATCACGATTACCGCAATCATAGGGATAAAGAAAAGCAACGTCAAGATGTTTACCTTAACGAGCTTACCGAAGTTCCCCTTGAAAATATCAAAGAACAATTGCCAACGGTTGGTCGGCAACGTACTTCTTGCATATTCTTCACTTTTTTCTTTACCTTCGAGAAGGCGCGTAATAAAATTTTTCTTTTGCTGTGCCATTCTAAACTCCAAAAGCGTCTGTTAACTTTCTATATACCCTTTTTTCTTTTCCGTTAAACGGAAACGTAAAAAAAACGGACTATAAATACACTACTTATCCTATTCTACTACAAAGTTCAAATTTTTTCAAGGAATTTAAGGAATTTTTTGAAATTTTTCACACAAAATTTACAACCCTTTTGAAAAAAGCGTAAAAAGTTTCGCTTTTTCTTTGACATTTATCGTTTTATATGCTAAAATAGATACGCAAATAGAGGAGCGGATGAACATCAGTACCCCTTGCGGAGCAAAACTTGGACTGTTTTGCGTAAATGCTTGGTGGAAAAGGGTATCTCCGCCGAAGCGTAGAAAACGTCCGTTTTACGCTGGGCATACGGGAGAATACCCGTCTGACTGTCACCGTACGTGAAGAGCTATTTTGTCTAAAAGATCCCCTCTTCGGGGCTTTGCATTTTGCTTTTGACGACGGGGACTGCCCGTCTTTTATTTTTATTTCGTTCAACAATTTTTCATATAAAGGAGATGTTTATCATGAAACAATACAACGTAGGCGTCATCGGCGCAACGGGTATGGTCGGTCAACGCTTTATGCTCTTGCTTGCCAATCACCCTTGGTTTAACGTGGTCGTTCTTGCGGCTTCCGCTCGTTCGGCAGGTAAAACCTACGAAGAAGTAGTCGGCAACAAGTGGGCGTTTGAAACCCCGATGCCCGAAAAGTACAAATCGATGGTAATCATGGACGCGGAAGCGGACATGGACAAAATTGCGGAAAAGGTAGATTTCGTTTTCTGCGCAGTCAACATGGACAAGGCGAAAATCCGTGCTTTGGAAGAAGCGTATGCACAAAAGGAAGTACCCGTTGTTTCCAACAACTCTGCGCACCGTTTCACGGCGGACGTGCCTATGATTATCCCCGAAATCAACCCCGAGCATTTGGAAGTTATTGCCGCTCAGCGTAAACGCCTTGGCACGAAGCGCGGCTTTATCGCAGTAAAATCTAACTGCTCGTTGCAATCCTACGTTCCCCTCTTACACCCCTTGAAGGCGTTCGGCGTTAAGGAAGCGGCGGTTTGCACCTATCAAGCGATTTCGGGCGCAGGCAAAACTTTCACGACGATGCCTGAAATTCTCGACAACGTTATCCCCTACATCGGCGGCGAAGAAGAGAAGAGCGAAAAAGAACCCTTGAAGATTTGGGGCAAAGTGGAAAACGGCGAAATCGTTTCCGCTACGTCCCCTGCCATCACGGCGCAATGCTTGCGCGTTCCCGTTTCCGACGGGCATACGGCGGCTGTGTTCGTAAGATTCGAAAAGAAACCCACGAAAGAAGAAATTTTGTCCGCTTGGGCGAATTTCAAGGGCGAACCGCAAGAGCTTAACCTTCCTTCCGCTCCTGCGCAATTCCTTAAATATTTTGAAGAAGATAACCGTCCTCAAGCAAAGCTTGACAGAATGGAAAGCAACGGTATGAGCGTTACCGTGGGCAGACTCCGCGAAGATCACGTTTACGATTACAAGTTCGTCGGGCTTTCTCACAACACCCTTCGCGGTGCGGCAGGCGGTGCAGTATTGCTCGCAGAGCTCTTGGCGG
This sequence comes from Clostridia bacterium, assembly GCA_017505465.1. Classification (GTDB taxonomy): domain Bacteria; phylum Bacillota; class Clostridia; order Christensenellales; family Borkfalkiaceae; genus Scatosoma. Next base: position 13,550 of record JAFVPE010000041.1, read on the forward strand.
CAAAAGGCTATATGGATTAAACAAAAAAGCCGTTACGGAATATACTGTAACGACAGGGAGAAATAGATATGAAAGGATTTTTTAAAGGCAGCGCAACGGCGCTCATTACCCCTTTTGATGAAAACGGCGTAAATTACGAAGTTCTCGGTCAACTTATCGAACATCAAATTGCAGGCGGCACGGACGCCATCGTATTCCTTGGCACGACGGGCGAGCCTTCCACAATGTCCTTCGCAGAAGAACACGTTTTGATGGAATATGCAGTGAAGGCGGTCAACCACCGTGCAAAAGTAATCATCGGCTGCGGTAGCAACAATACTGCGGACGCAATTATGACCGCACAAAAAGCGGAGTATTACGGTGCGGACGGCTTGCTTGCCGTTACCCCCTACTACAACAAATGCACGCAAAACGGTTTGGTGGAATACTACAAAGCGATTTGCGAATCGGTGTCCATTCCCGTAATCGCGTACAACGTTCCCGGTAGAACGGGCGTGGAAATTCAACCTGCCACTATGGCAAAAATCGCGGAAATCCCCAACATCGCAGGCATTAAGGACGCAGGCGGCAATATGAGCAAGACGATGGAAACCATTCGTCTTGTCCGCAACAAATGCGACGTGTATTCGGGCGAGGACGCACTCAACTTCCCTATCCTTGCGGTAGGCGGCGTGGGCGTTATTTCCGTCCTTTCCAACATCATTCCTGCACAAGTGAAAGAGCTTTGCTCTTTAATTGAAGCGAATAAGCTTGCGGAAGCGGCGGCGCTCAACGATAAGCTTTTGCCTCTTGCAAACGCTTGTTTCGTAGAAGTCAACCCTATCCCTGTAAAAGAAGCCATGAATCTTATCGGCTTCAATGCAGGTACACCCCGTGCTCCCTTGACGAAGATCGAAGATCAAAATCGCGAAAAGCTTGTAAAGGCAATGCGTGACTTTGGCTTGGAGGTTCAAGCATGAGCGTAAGAATTATCCTTTGCGGCGCATGCGGCAAAATGGGCGGAAACGTGCTTTCCTTGCTTGAAAACGATCCCGAAGCAAAGGCGGCTTGCGGCGTAGATTTGTATCCCCGTGAAATCGGTATCCCCGTATATAAATCCTTTTCGGAAATCAAGGAAGAAGCGGACGTTATCATCGACTTTTCTTCCCCCGTCGGCTTGCAGGAACGCTTGGAATATGCGAAAGCGCACGGTTTAGGCATCGTGCTTGCGGCTACGGGCTTTACGGCAGAAGATTTAGCGCTTGTAAAGGAATACTCGAAGTCGGTTGCGATTTTCAAAACGGCGAATTTGTCGTTGGGGGTAAACTTGATGCAAGCGCTCATCAAAGCGGCGGCGGAAGTTTTGGGCGACAGCTACGACGTAGAAATTATTGAACGCCACCACAATTTGAAGAAAGATGCGCCGAGCGGCACAGCTTTGATGCTTGCAGATACCATCAACGAAGCGTTTGACAACCAAAAGCGTATTGTAAACGGACGAGAAGGCATCGTTGGTGTGCGTGAAAAGAGCGAGATCGGTATGCACGCAGTACGCGGCGGCACGATTGTTGGCGAACACGAAGTTATGTTTGCAGGCGAAGATGAAATTATCACCATTTCGCACAGTGCAAGAAGCAAGCGAGTTTTCGCCGTTGGTGCGATTCGCGCAGCGAAGTTCCTTTCCCAAAAAGAGGCAGGCATGTACGAGATGAAACATCTTTTGGCGGAAGAAAACGCCTAAAATCCCCTTGTTTACAAGTTAGAGAATATGTCATATAGAAAGCCCCGAAGGCATTACGCCTTCGGGGCTTTTTCTTTGTTTTTATTCACCGTTTTTCGGTATAACGCAATCTATCGATTGCTTTTCTCGGGGATTTAATTTCGTCTACGGCGATTGACCGCTTTGCGGTATGGCGCAAGCAAAGCTTGCTTGGCTTGGGACTTATTTTCGTGGCTCTGCCACACCGCCAAAGGCTTTGCCTTTGGAATCCACGAGAAACTGAGTTTCTCGACTTCCTGCTATTCGTATATGGAGCTTGTCCTCTCGCGCCACTTTCGCCTACGGCGATTGACCGCTTTTGCGGTATGACGCAAGCAGAGCTTGCTTTACTTGGAGCTTATTTTCGTGGCTCTGCCACACCGCCAAAGGCTTTGCATTTGGAATCCACGAGAAACTGAGTTTCTCGACTTCCTATTAGAGGGCGGTAATTGCTTTTTCTAATCTTGCAAGGGTGCGTTCTGCACCAAGAATTTGCATAATCGTCCAAAGGTCGGGCGTGTTTGCAAGCCCCGTCGTAGCAATACGCAGCATCTCCGCTACGTCCGAGACGTTGCCGGGATATGCCGTGGGATCTGCCTTGTATGCCTTCATATCCGTTGCAAAACCGCTTGCCGAAGCAACCGCTTTCACCTTTTCAAACCATGCCTGCATGTCGTCCGCATAGTCGTACGTAGCTTTAAACCCTTCCAATATCGCTTTTACAACTGCATTGTCAAATCTATATTCATAGGTAGGCGCAAACGTATTATCGAAGAAATATGCTATCATTTCCACCGCTTGCTTTGCGCAAACGAAATCCTTTCTTCTCTTCTTGCCGCCGATACCCATACAAAGGGTAAGCACCTTGCACATATATTCCTTGTCCGCAAAATATGCCTTTTGCTCGTCCGTGCCGAATTCGTCCGCCCACGATTTCAAGAAATCGTACGCCTGCTTCGCATCGAGCGTTGCCATAAACGTCTTGGAAATATCGTTGAGCTTCAAAATATCGAACAATGCACCGCTCTTGCCCATTTTGCCAATGGAATACTTAAATTCTTCCAACGGTTTTTCGGGATTCTTCAACAGCCATTCTTCAAAGTTCGAGTTAAGCAACGTCATCATATACGTTCTAACCGCCGTGGGGTGATAACCCTGCTCACGGTAGAAGGTAAGCGAAGCTTCGGGGTCTTTACGCTTGGAAAGCTTTCTTCTCGTTTCCCCGTCAATCTTCTGAATGGAGCAGTTATGACCGTATTTCGGTAACTTAAAGCCGAGTACATTGAAAAGCTCGATATGGATAGGCAAGGAAGGAATCCATTCTTCGCCGCGGATAACCAAAGTCGTGCGCATAAAATGATCGTCAATCGCGTGCGCAAAATGGTAGGTGGGAATGCCGTCCGATTTCAAAATAACCACGTCTTGATTATTTTCCGTAACGGTGATATCCCCCTTCACTTGGTCGCGGAAGGTGTGTTTCACTTCCACGTCTCCTTGCGAACGCAAACGGATAACGTAAGGCTTGCCCGCCTTCAAATTCTCGTAAATCTCTTTTTCCGTCAACTTGCGGCATTTTGCAAATTCGCCGTAATAACCGGGCAAAAGCTTGTTTTCCGTTTGATATTCACGCGTCTTTTCCATTTCTTCTTCCGTGCAGAAGCAGGGGTATGCAAGTCCGCGCTTGATTAAATCCTTTGCGTATGCGTGATAGATTTCTGCACGTTGGCGTTGATAATAAGGACCGTACTCGCCGCAAAGGTCCGCACCTTCGTCAAAGTTAATGCCGAAATATTTCAAAGACTTGTGAATGATTTCCACCGCTCCTTCCACTTTGCGCTTGTCGTCCGTATCTTCAATACGCAAATACAATACGCCGCCGCTTTGGTGCGCAATACGTTCGTTTGCAAGCGCAACGTACAAGTTTCCAATATGCATAAAGCCCGTGGGGCTGGGTGCAAGACGGGTAACGTGCGCGCCCTCGGGAAGATTACGCGCAGGATACTTCGTTTCATAATAGTCAAGCGGTTTTACGTCCTCGTCAGGAATGAGCGCTTCCGCAAGTTTGTTCCAATCCATAATATATACCTTCTTTATTAATTTTCTTGATTATTGTAGCACTTTGCTTGTTCTATGTCAACCTTTCAAAGCTCGAAAAAGTCGGCGTTTTTATAATCAATTTCATACAGCCCGTTTTCAATGCCGTGAACAAGCTCCACAATCTTCGCGCAAAGCGGCGTTTCCACACCTACTCTTGCGCCTTCCTTGCACACGATTCCGTCCACAAAGTCGATTTCGCATTTCCGTCCGTTCAACACGTCGTTGAGCATACCTGAGACGAGTTTTTTATGCTTTCTCATCGCAATCGGCAGTACCATGTACGCGATGAACCGTTTTCCCGCCGTTTTTCCGCCGAGCATTTTTTCCATATCGTGCCCTTGCATTGTTGCAAGCGTTACGCCTGCAGCCTTGGCAACGTCCATACATTCCCGAAGTACGCCGAGCGCAATTTTTCTCGTTTTATGCTTTTTCGCAACGTCGCCAAACGTCATTCCCGTTACCACGGAAAGACCTGAAAATGCTGCGTTGATGGAAAGCTTGCTCCACCTTGCGCCAATCAAATTGTCCGTCATTTTTACAAATTCCGCTTTGCCTGTCGCTTTGCCGACGTAAGACAAAATATCCGCAAGCAACTCGTTTTTAGAATTGTCGTTTTGATACCCCCCCACTTCCATGCTCATCGCTTCTATTTTTGACGTGAGTGCCATTTTCCCTTCGCCGATAAAAGTTGCGCCGTAGGAAGTTGCCGCGCCATAGGTTCGTTCCTTTCCTATCACTTCGGCAACGCTCAATTCGGGCAAGCCGTTTTGCGTTGTGCACACCACGCCGTCTTCTTTGAGATATGGCAGTAAGTTTTCGAGAATTTCCGTGTTATAGCGTTGCTTCGTCATTAGAAAAATAACGTCGTATTGCTCCGTCATATCGGACGGGTACAAGGCATTCACCTTGACGTTGATTTCCGTGTTATCCGCTTGGCAAACAATGGTCGCGCCATTTTTGCGCATACCTTCTACGTGCGCTTGATTGCGCGTAATCAAATCGACGTTTTTTAAGCCGCCCTTGGTGAGCAACGCACCGAGAATCGTCCCCATTGCACCTGCGCCGTAGATTGCGATTTTTGCCGTTTCCGCCGTGATCATTTTCCGATTGCCCTCGCAAGTAATTCCGTGGATTTTTCTTTGGAATCCCCTTTCAAATCAACGATGATATCCGCATATTTTTCATACAACGGCGTACGCTCGTCGTACAAATCTTTGAGCGTGAAGCCGTCCTTCAATGCCACGCCGCGCTTTTTAAGGTCGCCAAGACGCTTTTCAATGATTTCGTAGGGCAATTTCAAATATACAACCGTACCCATTTCTTTGAGCTTTTGCATTGCATAGTCACGGTAAATAACGCTGCCGCCCGTTGCGATAACGCATCGATCTGCACAAATCTCGGAATTTACCTTTGCTTCGATGTCAAGGAAGCCTTCCCTGCCCACTTCTTCAATGATTTCATTAAGGCGTTTCCCTTCGCGCGCAATGATAACACTGTCGCTATCTATGTAGCCGTAGCCGATGATTTCGGAAAGCTCCGTGCCAAGCGTGGTTTTACCGCTCCCCGGCATACCGATTAAAATGATGTTGTTTTTTCTCATAGTTTTATGCTCCAAAAACTCTTTTTAAACTGCCGAGAATGTCCGCGTCGGCAGGCGCCCAATCCGTTTCGTCGAGCTCGCTCGGCAAAAGCCAAGCATAGCTTTCATGTTCCTTTAACACAAACGAAGAAAGCATTTCGCACTCGTACAAAAACAAGGTAACGATAAAATCGGGGTATTCAAACGTATGGCTTGCATACAAACCGCCCACGTTGACTTCCAAATTGAGTTCTTCCTTTAATTCGCGGCGCACCGCATCTTCGCCACTTTCATTCGGCTCGATTTTTCCGCCCGGAAATTCAAGCTTATGCGCGACGTACGCATACGGGGAATCCCCCCTACGCGTGGCAAAAATCCTGCCCTTATCAAACAATAACGCCGCCGCTACTTTTACGTGTTTTTTCTCGTTCATCTCGTACCTGCCCCTATCAATCGTGTCTATCATCGCTATGATATTTCTCACAAAACCGTGCGGCAAAGGACGGCTCTTCCCCGCCTGCATACAAATGCCCCGTATCGCCAAAGCTCATGCAACGAAATACCGCAATCCCTTCTCGGCGCTCTTCCGTATACAAGGTAGTAACCGACGAAGGCGCTGCCACAAAATGATGCCAAAGGGGTATCGGCGATATACCGCAAAGGTGGGATAACAGTAACGTTTCCAAACCAAAATGGCAAAAGAGCGCAATCGTTTCCGTATGCCCCTTTTCCGTGCGATAAATATTACCGTCACGCTTATAGCCGTGTTTTGCAAGCAATTCGTCCAATCCGTCCGTGACGAAACGAAGCCGACGTTCCATTTCGCCTTTTTGATAAAAATCCTGCTTGTACCACTCGTCCTTGTCGTACATTTGGGGGTTGTCTATCCACTCGGTGGGGAGCATATCCCAAGGAATATCCCGCTCCCTGCCCGAAGGTAAGGTCAATGGGCAGCCAAACTCGCGCAGCCAATCATACTCCATCACGTTCTGCTCTTTGCCGTGCGCTCTCGCCACGTAATTGCAGGTGTGTCTTGCTCTCCCCAAAGGCGAACTATAAAAATAATCAATTTTCTCTTTGCCAAGCTTTTCCGCAAGTAATTTTGCTTCCCGATGCCCCTTTTCCGTCAAGGTATCGTTTGCATAGTCGGGATCGCCGTGGCGAATGATAAGCAATCGCATTTCATCTTTCCTCTTCCATAAAGTGCATTAAAATAGAATTTTGTACGTACAAATACTCGTCCTTAATTTTCAAAACGTCACCGTTCAATTCAAGATATTTCACCGATTTTTTCAGCGCATTCGGGAAATCTTCCGCAAGCGAAGTGCCGAATTTTTCCTTATATTCTTTCATGGAAACGCCGTAAACGGTACGAAGCGCAAGCATAATAAATTCAAACTTTGCATCCTTTTCATCCACCTCCTCGCTAGAAATCGCCGGATAAAAATTCGAAATGATACACTTCATATATTCGTCGAGATCAAAGGTGTTGGTAAAACGTCTACCGCACATAAAAGAGCTTGCGGAAACGCCCACGCCGATGTACTCGCCACGCTTCCAATAGTTGAGATTGTGACGGCTTTCGAAACCGGGTTTTGCAAAGTTGGATACCTCGTAACGCTTGTACTCTTTCTCTTCAAGGAGCTTTCTACCGAACTCGTACATATCGGCAACCTCGTCCGAATCGGGAAGCTCGCCGTTTAAGTAATCGGTGTAAATCGGCGTGCCGTCCTCCACCGTCAACGCGTACATGGATATGTGCTTTGAACCGCAAGCCGCCGCGAGCTCGATTGTTTTCGCTATATCTTCTTTCGTTTGATTTTTAAGCCCCAACATAACGTCGGTGCTAAAATTTTGCCCCTTCAAAAGGTTGGTTGCGTAGACGTAATCTCTTGCGTTATGGATTCTGCCAAGGTCGGCAAGCTGTTCGTCTATTGCCGTTTGCAAGCCGATAGAGAAACGGTTGATGCCCGCCTTTAAGTAGGTTTGCACCTTGGCTTCGCCAATCGTGCCGGGGTTAAGCTCCAACGTAATTTCCGCGTCTTTTTTTAATTTAAAACAACTACGGATTTGATTCATCGCACCTAAAATCAACTTCGGGGGAATATACGAAGGCGTACCGCCACCAAAATAAACGGTGTCAAACTCATAATTTTTAAGCTCTTCGCCACGCATTTTCAATTCCTTGTAAAGACAAGCCATATACGCTTCCGCGTAGTCAATCTTATCGGGGAATGAAACAAAGTCGCAATAGGAGCATTTGTGTCTACAAAAGGGAACGTGAATATAAATTCCTGCCATAATCTATCCTTTCGGCGTTATTCGCCAATATTGAAATTTCCTTGATATACGTATTTTGAGAGATCGACGGTGTATTCTTCACCGACCTTTACTTCTACCCCTTCTTCCCGGAGTAGCTGCGCCTGCACTTCCTGTCCGCCGAACGCAAATGCAGGTGCAAGCCTGCCGTAGCGGTTCACCACGCGGTGACAAGGGATAACGTAGGGTTGCGGATTGACGTGGAGCGCGTACCCCACTTGCCTAGAGGCGCGAGGACTGCCTGCCGCAAGGGCAATTTGCCCATACGTGGCAACCTTCCCTTTCGGAATTTGTTTTACCGCTTCATACACCCTTTCAAAAAAGTTCATCGCATACCTGCCTTGGGCATTAATCCTTGTTGGTCTTAAGAATTTCCATAAAGACTTCGGACGGAACGTCCACCGTGCCGACCTTGCGCATACGCTTTTTACCTTCTTTTTGCTTTTCAAGCAACTTGCGTTTTCTCGTGATGTCGCCGCCGGAGCACTTCGCCAAGACGTCCTTTCTTACCGCTTTTACCGTTTCACGGGCGATAATTTTACCGCCGACTGCCGCCTGCACGGGGATTTCAAACAGCTGACGGGGAATTGCTTCCTTCAAGTTTTCGCAAAGGGTTCTACCCCTTTCGTAGGCTCTGCCTTCGAATACAATCGTCGAAAGTGCGTCGCAAATTTCGCCGTTGAGCAAGATATCCAAACGGACGAGCTTGGAACGCTCGTATCCCGCCAACTCATAATCGAAGCTTGCGTACCCTTTCGTTCTAGATTTCAATCCGTCGAAGAAATCGTACACAATTTCATTCAAGGGCAACGTGTATTCCAATTTCACACGGCGTTCGTCAATGTACGTCATATTTTTGAACACGCCGCGCTTTTCCTTACAAAGATCCATTACAGGCCCCATATAATCGGGCGGCGTATAAATTTCCGCTTTGACAATCGGCTCTTCCATATACTCGATGTCCGAAACGTCGGGAAGATGAGAAGGATTGTCCACGAACAAATCGTCGCCGTTCGTCTTATAGACGTGATAGCTAACGGACGGAGCCGTCGTAATAATATCGAGATTGAACTCTCTTTCGATGCGTTCTTGAATGATTTCCATATGCAATAGCCCAAGGAAACCGCAACGGAAGCCAAAGCCAAGCGCAACGGAATTATCCGGCTCGAAAATGAGGGAAGCATCGTTGAGCTGCAATTTTAAAATCGCATCCTTCAAATCGTTGAACTTACTACCGTCCAAGGGATAAATACCGCAGAAAACCACGGGTTGTACCTTTTTATAGCCGGGAAGCGGCTCTGCCGCAGGGCGAGTTGCCGACGTAACGGTGTCGCCGACTGCCACGTCTTGAATGGACTTAATGGAAGCCGCAATATAGCCGACTTCGCCTGCCTTTAAGCACTCTTTCGGGAAGAGCCCGGGCGCAAATGCACCAACTTCGGTAACGTCGTAAACGGTATTCGAGAGGAAGGTCTTAATTTTATCGCCCACCTTCACCGAGCCGTCCTTAATGCGTACAAAGAGAATAACCCCTTTGTAGTTATCGTAATAGCTATCAAAAATGAGCGCCTTCAAGGGTTCTTCCGTATCGCCTTCGGGCGCAGGGAAATATTCCGTAATCGCTTCGAGCAGGTCTTCAATATTTGTGCCTTCCTTTGCCGAAACGCAAGGCACGTCGTCCGCAGGCAAGCCGATAACGTCTTCGATTTCCTTCTTCACCTCGTCCACTCTTGCGCTAGGCAAGTCAATCTTGTTGATGACGGGCAGGATTTCCAAGTCGTTTTCCATGGCAAGATAAACGTTGGCAAGCGTTTGCGCTTCTACCCCTTGCGTAGCGTCTACGACGAGAATCGCCCCTTCGCACGCCGCAAGCGAACGGCTAACCTCATAGGTAAAGTCTACGTGCCCCGGAGTGTCGATGAGATTAAATTCATACTCTTGCCCATTCTTTGCCGTATAGTACATACGAACGGGCGTGAGCTTAATCGTAATACCGCGCTCACGCTCAATATCCATACTGTCAAGGAGCTGTTCTTCCATATCGCGTTTGGAAACCTGCCCCGTGCGTTCGATCAATCTATCTGCAAGGGTGCTTTTTCCGTGGTCAATGTGCGCAATAATACAAAAATTTCTTAAACGGGAATTGGGTTTTGCCATAAATATCCTTATACTGTTATTTTCTTTTTTAGTTCTTTTTCCCTTCGCGGAAATACGCGAGGAAACAATGGAGCGCATAGGAAACGTTCTTATTTTTCGGGAGCAGCATTCCCACCGAACGGGTAGGAAGCGTAGGGTCCGTTTCCACTTCAAAAAGTACTCCTTCTTCCATATCTCGGAGCGCGTATTCTTTTGGAATCACCCCGATACCCATACCGCGTTGCACGAGTCTCTTCATCAAATCCCAACTGCCCACTTCAATGGATGGTTGCAATTCGATCCCGTGATTGGCAAAAAATTCTTCCAATGAACGGCGCGCCACAGTATTTTTATCCATTACAATCAAGGGTAATTTCTTGAATTGTGACAAGGATACCGTTTTTTCGGAAAGCGCTTTGTATTTTTCTCCCACGATAAATATATCGTTCAAGCGCATACAGTTCCCTTCCAAATGCAGCTCGTCGTCATTCACGTTGATGGGTAAATTGACAAACGCTACGTCGCAACGATCCGCTTTGAGCTTTTCAATCGTATCAGGCGTAAAGTCCGCCATAAGTTCAATTTTTACCGCAGGAAAACGTTCGTGAAAGTCCACGATTTTATCCGCAAGGAAATACTCAAAAATCGTATCGCTTGCGCCGATACGGATCGTACCCGTAGCAGATGCGTTGATTTCCGCAAGACGGTTTTCCGCATCCTGCAATAACGCAAGCGCACGCTCAACTTCCGCAAAAATAACCTTTCCGCCTTGCGCAGAAAGCTCCATACCCCTATGCGTTCGGTTAAAAAGCGTTACACCAAGCTGATTTTCAAGCTGTTTTACCGATTGAGAAACGGCAGGCTGAGAGATGTATAACTCTTCCGCCGCCTTGGTAAGACTGCCGCATTTCGCTACGGTATAAAATACTCTGTATAAATCGAGATTTACCATAAACTCGTACCTGCCCCTATCCTTTGTATTTCTTCCTTACTTTCCTACGCAAAATTTCGCAAAAATTTCTTCAATAATCGCTTCGGTTGCCGTTTCGCCCGTAATTTCCCCAAGCGCATCCCAAGCTTCCTTCACGTCAATACCAATTAAGTCGAGCGGTTGCATTATATTGCAAGCCGCAATCGCCTTTTTTAAGCTATCTATTGCCCGTTGCAATGCGTCGAAATGGCGCTCTTCAATAAGAAATGCCGCATCTTCGCCACGTGCGCCGAAGCTCTTTTCATAGAGCAACGTTTTCAAGCGTTCAATCCCTTCGCCTGTAACTGCGGATGTGTGCACGTCTGCATCCGTTTCCGTATCGTCCTTTGCAAGGTCGACCTTGTTGAACACCTTGATGAGCGGCTTGTCCTTCAACATTGCAAGCACGCGCGCGTCCTCTTCGTCCGCCGCAAGATAATCAGCCACGAACACCGCAACGTCCGCGGAACGGATAATCGATTCCGCTTTTTCGATACCAATACTTTCGATGGCGTCGCCGCTTTCGCGCACGCCTGCCGTATCGTAGAGATTGAACTTGCGCCCGTCGATTTCAAGCACACCTTCCACCGCGTCGCGCGTCGTACCTGCAACGTTGGAAACAATGGCTTTATCATAGCCGAGCAACTTATTCAAAAGGGAGCTTTTGCCCGTGTTCGGTTTCCCGCAAATGGCAACCGTAACCCCCGATTTTATCTTCTTCCCGACGGCATACCCTGCCGCAAGCGTGGATATCTGCACGTGCAGCTTTTGCAACGCAATTCTCAATTCTTCAATATGCTGTTCTTCAATATCTTCTTCGGGATAATCCACGGATACGTCGATACCTGCGAGCAAGGTTTTAAGCTCCGCTTGCAAGTCGCGTACCTTATTCGTCAGCTTTTCGCTATACAAGAGATACCCTGCTTTGACTTCGGCATCCGATTCGCCGTTGATCATATCCGCAACCCCTTCTGCCGAAGCAAGCGAGAGTTTACCGTTCAAAAACGCGCGTTTGGTGAATTCCCCCCTGCCTGCAGGTTTTGCCCCTAAGCGAAAGGTTTGTCGTAAAATGCCGCGTGCGACGCTTTCCCCGCCGTGACATTGAAATTCTACGATGTCCTCGCCCGTGTAACTTGCAGGGCCTTTGAAATATACGCAAAGACCGTAGTCGGAAAAATTCCCGCCGTCAATTTGTCCGGGATACATGCGGTAAGGCTCAAACTCCTTCACCCTCTTTTTCCCAACGGGCGTGAACATTTTTTCCGCAATATCAAGCGGGTTTTTGCCGCTGATACGAATGATTGCAACACCGCCTTTCCCTGCCGGCGTGACAATCGCCGCTACGTTTTCTTCCATCATAAGGCTATCTCCAATAACTCGCCCCCAAATATAGGCGTCGGTTATAATTGAAATTTATATCTCTTTATATTATAACATACTATATTTAGAGTGTAAATCATTTTAAGGCGTTTTCGCGCAAAAAAAGACGGAAAATATAATTTTTTCTTATCTTCCGTCCATTTTTATTGTTTGAAATTGTTTAGTCGAAAAAACCGTCCGAATCTACGTTTGCGCCACCATTGTTTCCATTCGGTTCGTTATTTGTATTTGTGGATTGTTCGCTTGTTTGATTGTCTGATGAAAATTCCGCAAACGGATCGTCCGCTCCCTTCTGCCCACTATTCGCATTATTAGCGTTTTGCGGATTGGGGGTTCCGTAGGGATTGCCGTTCGGCGGACGATTGTACGGGTTTCCATAAGGGTTGCCATACGGATTCCCGTAAGGATTGTTAGGCGCGCCGTAAGGATTACCGTAGGTGTTATAGTACTGCTGTTGGCGTTGCATAAATTCTTCGTGCTTCTTCTTTACGTATGCGTTATAATCAATCGCTTCTCGATTGCGCAAAACAAAGATGATGATATAACGAGCAACGGGCGTAAGCACCGTCAAGAAGGAAAGGAAGAAATATTTGCTCGGCGCGTATTTCTTGATGAGAGCAATCATCAATATCAACATCAATACGTAATGTGCGATGCTAATAATGGATACAATCCAATACGAATAATCGTAAAATACTGAAACGGCGCGGCTAAATCCGGTCAAACCTTCCCAATAAATACTCTCCGTTTGCATAAAGCCTTCGCCGAGCAATTCTACCTTCGGATCACCGCATACGATATACAAATACAGTTCTGCGGCAATCGCCGTAAAAGCTACAAGCGTGGAAATGATTTGCGAAATCATGGCATATACGCCGGCATTCTTCAATTTCTTACCGAAGAAATTGGATTCCCCTGCAATCTTCCCTGCATAGAATGTGTTGATAAACGGGAAAAACGCCATCCATTTATTCCGCAAGTTTTGACCTTTTGCCATTTTGTACAAACCAATAGCCATTAAAATGAATAGCGGTAACCACACCACAAACGCACCAACCGCAGCCGCGATCAGAAGCGTCTTTGCGTCGGGAAAGTATTTCCCTGCCATTTCCCCGAAAATCATTGAAAATGCACCGTAAAAACTATATATTTGCATAACGTATTACTCCGTTTTTTCTCCGTATTCTACTTGCAGTAAAGTCAAGCCCTTTGCAGGCATCGTTTTTCCAAGCAAGCTTCTATCACCCGTTTCGTAAGCGGTGAGAAGACTATCCTTCGTTCTTTTGTTGAGTGCGATATCCATGAGCTCGCCCACCATTGTGCGCACCATATTGTAAAGGAAACCGTTGCCCGTTACAAAAATTTTGATATCGCGGCTCCCATAACTCTCGCCTTCTTCAACGCGCACTTCATATACCGTCCGCACCGTTGTTTTCACCGAAGAACCCGAAGCGCAAAAGGCTTTGAAATCGTGTTCCCCCTCAAAAAGCTTCGCTACGTTCTTTAAGATTTGCAAACTAGGCGCTTCGTCAATACGCACCGAAAAACGCTCTTTCAAAGGCATTTCCCTAGGGGATACGTAAAGGGAATAGCAGTAGGTCTTTCGCTTTGCGCTACGATTGCTATCGAAGCCATCGTCCGTCCCCCATCCCTCGACGATTCGCACGTCCGAAGGAAGAAATCTGTTTAAGCAGTCGGGCATTTTTTCAGGCGGAACGGTGATTCGTTCGCTATCAAAATGACAAACTTGCCCCGCCGCGTGTACGCCTGCGTCCGTTCTACCGCTTGCCGTCACCCTTACCTTTTCGCCAAGAGCCGTTTCAATAGCCCCTTCCAAGGCTTCTTGTACGGAAAGCGCATTTTTTTGGCATTGCCAACCTGCATATGCCGTACCGTCGTATGCAATTTTCAATACGAAACGCATTCGTGCGCCCTCCTACCAAGTATTTATCAAGAATTAAAAGAAATAGAAAATCGGCAAGCGAAAAATCTTCAAAAGGATAACGCCTGCAAGCAAGATAAGCCCGATAACCCAAGCAATAATATCTCGCCAACCAAAGGTGAGTTTTTTATATTTCGTGCGCACTTTACTGCCCGAATAGCAACGGGCGTCCATAGCGTCGCCAAGCTCGTCTGCTCGGCGGAATGCGCTAATCAAAAGCGGAATCAAAATCGGCACGATTGCCTTTATCCGCTTGATAATACCGCCACTTTCAAAGTCCGCGCCACGCGCTTTCTGCGCATTCATAATGCGTGCGGTTTCGTCCATCAAGATGGGAATAAATCGCAGCGCAATCGACATAATCAACGCAAGCTCGTGCACGGGGAAGCGAATAAGCTTCAACGGCGTAAGCAGACTTTCAATACCGTCCGCAAGAGATACGGGCGTCGTCGTGAGCGTCAAAATAGACGATCCAAGCACCAAAAGGAATAAACGTACGGCAAGGAATACCGTATGGTAAACCGCCTTATCGGTGATTTCTAAAAAGTCCCACCGCGCATCGTACAACGGCTTTCCTTCACTGTAAAAGAACAGGTTAAGAACCGTCATAAATAACAGCAAAAGTAATATACCTTTCACCGAGCGAAGCAAGCTCTTCAAAGGAACGCCCGAAAACGCCGCAATAAACACAAACACAAGCGCGCATGCGCCAAGCGCATAAAAATCTTTCGCTAAAAATATAGCGACGATATACACGATTAAAAATAGTATTTTCGTGCGCGGATCTAAACGATGCACAAAGGATTTGGAAGGGTAATACTGCCCAAAAGTAGCGTCACGCATTTTCCGCACCCCCTTCCGTTGAATCCGTACCTGCCCCTTGCATTTTCGCAAAAACGAGCAGTTTTTCAACGAAATCGGCAACCGTGTAGTCGCTATCGATAACAACGCCTTTTTCTGCAAGCGCCTTACTCAACCTCGCGGTGAAAGGAACGTCTAAGCCAAGGCTTTCCATACCTTCGACGTTTTCAAAAAGCGCCTTCGGCGAGCCAACGGATACAATTTTACCTTCGGCGAAAATTGCCGCACGGTTACAGTTTTCCGCAATCTCTTCCATATCGTGCGAAACAATGATAACCGTCTTGCACCAATCGCTGTGGATCTTATGCAAAAGAGACATCAACTCTTCTTTCCCAAGCGGATCAAGCCCTGCCGCAGGCTCGTCCAAGACGAGAATTTCAGGTTTAGTCACGATAACACCGGCGATTGCCACACGGCGTTTTTGACCGCCCGAAAGCTCAAACGGCGAACTCTTCTTCACGTCTTCGTAGCGAAGCCCCACCATCTCGATTGCATCACGAACGGCGGTTTCAATCTCTTCCTTCGTCAGCTTACCGTTAAAGTTTTTCAAGCCAAAGGCTACGTCGTCGAAAACCGTTTCGGCAAAGAGTTGATATTCGGGATATTGGAATACCATCCCCACCTTGCTACGCAAGGCGCGGAAGTCCGTTTTTTTGTTCGTTAAGTCAAAGCCGTTGACGGTAAGCACCGTTTTTGGCGGTATAGGCGCACCTTTTTTTACTCGTTGCGGGCGATATTTCTTCTCTGCGCTCGGCGTTTTCAAAAGCGCATTCAAATGCTGTACAAAGGTGGATTTACCGCTCCCCGTATGACCGATAATGCCAAAGAAATCCCCCGATTTTATTTCCAAATTCACACCGTTTAAGGCGTACGTTGCAAAAGGCGATTTCTCATTATAGACGTAAGACAAGTTTTCGCAAAGTACCCGCCCGACGTCGGGATTTTCATCTTCCAAGCACTCTAAACCCGTACCTGCCCCCTTCTTTTGGGGGATAACGGAAATTTTGGGATTCGTTTTTAAGGACGATACAATGTCGTTTGCGACGTCTTCCGCCGCCATACTATCCTGCGTTTTTACTCCCCCTGCGCTAAGCCCACGGCACACGCGGAGCGCACGCGGCAAGGCAAGGGAATATTTCTTCAGCTCCTCTTCCTTTGCAAGCACGTCGGCAGGTTTACCCTGCATCACGATTCGTCCCTTGTGCATAACGATTGCACGATCGGCAAGCATCGCTTCTTCGGGGAAATGGGTGATGAGCAAAACGGTGATTTTTTCTTCACGGTTCAAGCGCAAAACCACGTCCATAACTTCTTTGCGTCCACGAGGATCGAGCATCGCCGTCGCTTCGTCCAAAATCATAATACGCGGTTTGAGCGCAAGCACGCCTGCAATGGCAATACGTTGCTTTTGACCGCCCGAAAGTCGGTTGGGAGTAGCGTGACGGAATTGCTCCATGCCCACCGCTTGCAACGCAAAATCAATGCGTTCCCCTATTTCTTCCCGTTTAATTCCTACGTTTTCAGGACCAAACGCAATGTCGTCTTCCACAATCGAAGCAACCGTTTGGTTATCGGGATTTTGGAACACAATGCCCACCTGCTTGCGAAGGTCGAAAATCTTTTTGGAGTCCTTAGCATCCAAACCAAGAACGGTGATTTCCCCTTCCGTAGGGGTTAAAAGACCGTTCGTAAGGCGTGCGAGCGTGGATTTACCGCTCCCGTTATGTCCCAAAACGGCAACGAATTCCCCTTCTTCGACGGTCAAATCGACGCCGTTGAGCGCAAAAGCGCCGTCCTCTTCAAAAACCGCATCCTTTGCAGCTTCTTCTTTGGACTTATATGAAAAATGTACGTTTTCAAATTTAATCGCTTCCATATCGCGCGCTTGCCTTTCTCCGTCTTGCCCTTTTTGGGTTTAGGGCATAATTTTCGAGTATATACTGTTCTTATTATAGCAAATTTTTTAACAAAATACAATGAAAATAAGGTGAAATTGTGTGTTATTGTAAAGAAAAAAAGCAAAATTTCCCAAACAAGCGACTTCTTTTTGAAATTTTTTTATTTTATAAAAAAAAGTTGTCGCCATTCCCTTGTCTTCTTTTGAAAAAAGTATTATTATAAATATAGGCGCATACAAACGATAACTCACGCGCCACACGGATAAATATGGATATGCAAGAAAAAGAGCAAGTACAAGTTCCACAAAGCTCCCCCCAAAGTGCGAAAGTTAAACGAGTTCCCCCCGCAGTCACAATTTTAGTTGACGTTTTGATTTGTTTTATTGCGGCGTTACTCGTTTCCGGCTCGTTGTATTTCTTCTCGAACTACAACAATTTCGCCCCCGGCGGCGTAACCGGTTTTGCTTCAATTATCGGCTCGAAAATTGCGGCGGCAGGCGTGGGCGACGTTACCGTGAACATGACCATTCTAATGTTCTCGTTCAATCTGCCTATCTTTATTCTCGTTGCGATTTTTTGCAACCGCAAAACGGGGATTATGCTTATCGTCTATTTGTTGATGCAATCGGGCATTTTACTTTTGTTGAAATTCCTGCATAGTGAGCACAACCTTCCGTACTACGACGCATACGATACCGAAGCCAAAAACAACGTCGTTTTTGCTTCGATTGGCGTTGGCGTGATCTCGGGACTTGGTTTTTCGCTTATGCTTCGCCGTTTCGGTGCATCGGGCGGTACGTACGCAATTTCCGCACTCATTAAGCGCGCTCGTCCCGAACAAAATATCGCTTGGCTGTCCTTCGCTATGGACTCCTCGGTGGTCGTCCTTGCTTTCTTCTTATACGACGGAGCAGGCGTCAATTCGGTAATTTCCACCCTTTTGAACATCTTTATTTCCAACCTTGTGGTAGATTATATGCTGCAAGGCTTGCGCAGCGGTTATAAGTTTGAAATCATCACCGACCGTCCCGAAGAAATCGCAACGGAAATTATGCAAAAGCTCAAGCGCGGCGTTACGTTGCTTCATGCGGAAGGTATGTATACGCATACCGATAAAGCGTTTTTGGTGTGCATCGTTCGCAAACGCGAAGTGGGCGAGTTCTTGAAACTGCTCAAAAAATACAACGCAACCTTCTCGTATTCCTGCAAGGTAACCGAAGTTTACGGCAAGTTTGAAAGCGACCCTAACGGCAAGAAAAAATTTGATATCTAATTGAATGCGTACAATAAATAAGCGAGACGTCGACCAATCGGCATCTCGCTTTCTTTTTTATTCAATGCATACCTGCCCCACTCGTTTTACCCAAGCGTCTTTACTTTGTACGCCCCGTTTTTAGAAATGGTAACAATCGTATGTCCTTGTAAATCTGTTCTATACGTCGACACACCTGCGTTATCCAAGCGCGCAATGACTTCCTTAGAAGGATGCCCGTAAGCATTTGTTTCTCCACAAGAAATCGACGCTGTTTTCGTCCCAAGATATTCTAAAAATGCCGTACTCGTCGAGCTTGCGCTCCCGTGATGTCCCACCTTCAAAATTTCCGTACTTGAAAGCTCCACCCCGCGGTTTGCAAGAAAGCCCAACTGATCGTCGCGAATGAGCTTTTGTTCTTGTTCACTCGAAATATCCGCTGCAAACAAAGCGCTCGTACCTTGATAATCCAACCAAATCACCGACGAACATTCGTTGTCACTCACGTCGGTTAGCGTTCCTTCTATCACGCCGTCCACCGTTTCCGCATAAGGTAACAAGAACGTAAGCGTGTAGGGATATGCCGTTTCCGTACGTCCTAAATCGGCAAGCTTGCGGGAAGAATATACCCTTTCGCATCCCTTTTTAAGCACTGCCGCATACGCCTGCGCATATTGTGCATCCTTTTCGGGGCGCGTGGGCGGCAAATAGGCAACTCTCGCCTTCTTATATTTCAAAATGGTATCGATACCGCCGCAGTGATCACTATCCGCATGCGTAATAACAAGATAATCAAGCGTATCAATACGAAGTGCATTCAAATAACGAAGAACGGATTTCGTTGCGCTGCCGCTGCCATTTCCGCCGTCTATGAGCATCGTTTTACCGTCGGGCAATTCAATAATCGTTGCGTCCCCTTGTCCCACGTCAACAAAATGGATACGCATTTCCCCTTTACCACGTTTACCAACGTCGGGAAGCGCAACGTAATATTTCCAAGTGTTTGGCGGAACACACGCCGCAAAAATGCAAACGCCAACGATAATAAGTAAAAGGACACCGAGTAGAATTCGTTTGAGTAGCTTTTTCTTTTTCTCTACCTTCTCTTTTTCTATGCGGTATCCCATAATTTTCTTCCGTTTAATTTATTTAAATTGCGCGAGCTTTCGCCTTTTCAATGGACGCGAATACTTCACGCAAAGCCTCGCCGTCGTAATCTTCTATTCTTCCTGCGTCCGCAAGCGTGGAAATTGCAGGATCAAGGGGCATTTTTGCAATCGCAGGAATTCCATATTCTTCCGCAATCGCTTTTGCCTTGCTATGACCAAACACTTCAATTTGTTTGCCGCAATCGGGGCAAGCCAAATAGCTCATATTTTCCACCAAGCCAAGGACGGGAATATTCATCATATTCGCCATATTCACCGCTTTTTCTACGACCATTTTCACAAGATCCTGCGGCGTAGTAACGATGACGATCCCCGAAATGGGAATGCTCTGGAAAACCGTCAAAGGTACGTCGCCCGTTCCCGGGGGCATATCGATAAAAAGCAAATCGACGTCCTTCCAAATAACGTCCGTCCAAAATTGCATTACCGTACCCGAAATAACCATACCCCGCCAAATAACGGGCATCGTTTCGCTATCGAGCAACAAATTCATGGAAACCATTTGCATTCCCGAAGGCGAAAGCACGGTGTTGATACCGTTTTCGTCCCCCGTCATACGCTCGGTCACGCCGAACATTTTAGGGATAGACGGTCCCGTAATATCGGCATCCATAATACCAACTGAAAGCCCTTGTTTTTTCGCAAATGCGGCAAGCAGGGACGTGGTGAGCGACTTACCAACGCCGCCTTTACCACTGACAACGCCGATAATTTTCTTTATCGACGATTGCTTGTGCGGAGCTTTCAATAAGCTCTCTTGTTTTCTAGACGAGCAATTCGAAGAACAGCTCGAACAATCATGTGTACATTCGGACATAATTCACACTCCTTTCAACCTTTTTATTATACTCCCACGGCAAATTTTTGTCAACCGTTCGAGGATAAAAATCACCACACTTCCATATTTTTGACAAAATCTTTCACAATCAAACGAAAAACCGACCGCAAAAACGGTTGCAATCCAAATAAAAATGATGTATAATAAGTAAGCTGCGCATAGGCGGGGAGGTAGCGGCACCCTGAATCTGCAATCCGCTATAGCAGAGCTGAATGCCTTTCTCGACTTGATTTATGGAAGGTTTGCGCGTCGTAAGGAATGTTGATAGCAAGGTCTTATGCAACGTAATGCCGTGAACCGTGTCAGGACAGGAATGTAGCAGCTCTAAGCGGAGTTTTGCGTGTGCCATAAGGTAGCTTTGCAGGAGTCACCTGCGGCGTTTCCACTTCGGTACGTCTTGGCAAAAAAGGTTGCGCAGTTTTTTATTTTGAATATAAAAAGCGCAAAGGGCTATCCCGAAAAACGTTTCGGGGTAGCCCTTCTTTTATATACACGGCTAAAATATGAATTCCGCCGATAGAAACAGTATCGGCGGAATTTCCTTTTTTTATTCTTTGTCCGTTTTGGAAGATATTTCCTCTTTTTTACCCCGAATATCCAAGCCGTTTAGCTTTTCATCTTCCATAACCAAGCCCCTTTGCACGGTGGAATATCCGTATTTCTCACGTAGCTTCGCAATCGCATTCTCGGCGCGCTCCTTCTTTTCATAGCTCGCCCCATCACCCGAAAGGAAACTGTCCAAGCTCATTTGCTCGATATGGTAATCAAACCCCGAAACGGTAATGCCGAGCATTCGCACCCGTGTGCCAACGGGGAAATGCTGACAGTACAGCTCGTAAGCCGCCTTGGCAATATCGCCGCAAAGCGCCGTAGGCGGCACTTTCATTTGGCAGGTCGTATCGTGTAAAAAGGAGTTTCGAACGACGATATGTACCGTATTCGCTCTACCTACATCCGCCGCGCGAAGTCGCCCTGCAACGCTTTCAGAAATAGCATAAAACCAACGCTTAATCTCTTCTCTATCGGTAATATCCTTGGGCAAAGTCGTGGAATTACCTATCGACTTTAAATCCTCTTTATCCTTGACCGCTTTGACGGGCTCTTCATCCTCACCACGTGCGTATATACGCAATTGTCTACCTCGTTTGCCCAACTTTTGCACAACAAGCTCTTCGTCTACGTTCGCCAAATCGCCAATCGTCCGTACCCCAATTTTATGAAGAGCTTCTTCCGTGGACTGTCCCACAAAAAGCAGCTCTCTCACGGGCAATTTCCAAACGACTTCTTGATAATTTTCACGAGTGATTTCCGTCACAGCGTCGGGCTTTTTCAGCTCGGAGGCGAGCTTTGCAAACACCTTGTTAAAGCTTACGCCGATAGAAACGGTCAACCCGAGTTCTTCTTTGACTTCCTTGCGAATGCGTTCCGCAATCGTGTAGCCGTTCCCAAAAAGCTGTGTACTTTCCGTCATATCGAGCGCGCACTCGTCAATACTGCATTCTTCAATGACGTCGGTGTATCTTCCGTAAATTTCCACTACCTTTTTAGAGAATTTTTTATATTCGTGGAAATGAGAACCAACCATTTGCAATTCGGGGCATTTTTTGAGCGCGGAATACACCGTTTCGGCAGTTTTGATGCCGAGTTTTTTTGCTTCTTCGTTCTTGGCAAGCACGATGCCGTGCCGCTCCTTGGGATCGCCGCACACAATGAGCGGTTTCCCTGCAAGTGTAGGATTTAACGCAATCTCTACCGAGGCGAAAAAATTATTCAAATCGGAATATAAAATAACTCTTTCCCGTTTCATTTCCCCTCCTCGGAATTTACAAAATTACTTCAAAAATTCGCTTACGGCGTGTGCGGCAATATTGCCTTCCCCCGCCGCCTTCGTGTACTGATAAGGTCTGCCCGTGCAGTCGCCTGCCGCATAACAGCCCTTTAAGTTGGTCGACATATTTCTATCCACAACGACGTGACCGTTTTCCGTTTGCAAACCGCCTACCAAAATCGCAGGGGAAACGCACTCACGAAGCATAAATATGCCGTCAATCGGCAATTCCGCGGGAATATTTTCCGTAGGCGGCGCGGCGAATACAAGCCGCTCCACCCGTTTCACTCCGTCGATTTTCTTCGGCATTTTGCGGATAATTTCCACGTTCTCACGGGAAATTTCCACGTCCTTATACATAGGAATGAGATACACCTTTGCCGCTATGTCGGCAAGATATCCGATTTCGTGTTCTAAGCGCTTGCTTGTGCAAAAAACGGCAATCGTTTTGCCCTTATAAAGGAATCCGTCGCAGGTTGCACAGTAACTAACGCCCCTGCCGAGAAAGGCCTCTTCGCCGTCGAGTTGCTTGACCGATTCCACGCCACAAGCGAGAATGACCGTCTTGCTTTCATAGACGTTTTGCTCTTGCGTCATCACGGTGAATTTCTCTTTCATCGCGTACACGCCTGCCACCTTTTCGTTTTTTATCCCGATTTCCGCCGCCGTGAGCTGTGCTTGCAATGCCTTGACAAAATCCTTTCCCGAAACGTCTGCAAGCCCGGGATAATTGCGAATAAGCTCCGCCTTTTCAATCTTTTCACTCAAATTGGGCGAACCGAAGAGCAAGAAACTCTTTCCATTTGCTTTTAACGTCAATGCGGCGGATATTCCAGCCAAACCGCTACCTACAATAATACAATCTACCATAACGCCTCTATTTTTTGTATTTTACCCTTTGATTATACACCGAAAAACGTGGTTTGTCAAGACGTAAAAACAGAAACCCGAGGACAAAGTCCTCGGATCTCCGTTGTATATTGAAACTCCTTTTTGTGTAAGCCGTGAATATACTTAACCAAAGCAATATAATCCGAACCAGCCCAAAAGCCGTCTTTTTAGCGCTTTTCGGCTTGTCGTCATCATAATACTTCGGTATAATTTCTTCCTTCGCACCAAAAATCATCTAAAAATCCAAACTTTTGGGTGCGA
>JAFVPE010000003.1 GCA_017505465.1 Clostridia bacterium
AATGAATTGCCTCGCGCGAACCCTTCGGTTTCTCGTAAAGGTCAAACCAAAAAGACAGGACACCGTTTGGTGTCCTGTCTTTTTGGTGACCTTATCGGGACTCGAACCCGAGTTTGCGCCGTGAGAGGGCGCCGTCCTAACCGCTAGACGATAAGGCCTATTCGTAATTTGCTTATGTAGTATACCACATTTTTTTCGTCTTTGCAACTGTTTTTAGGACGTTTATAAAAAAATATTCCCTTATAAATCCGCAAATACTTTCCCGATATCTTCCGTAAACAAAAGCTCCGCCGAGCCGTCTACGTCCGTCGGTGTGCGGTTGATTACTACAAGATTCTTTCCCTTGAAATAGCGCAAAAGCCCTGCCGCAGGATACACAACAAGCGACGTTCCGCCAACAATCAACGTATTCGCCGAAGCAATCGCACGGATTGCTCCCGTGACAACTTCGTCGTCAAGCCCTTCTTCATAGAGCACAACGTCTGGCTTTACAATACCGCCGCAAGTACAATGCGGTACGCCTTGCGCCGATTTCAATTCGTACATGGTATGGCTCTTTCCGCATTTCATACAGTAATTGCGCCATACGCTACCGTGTAATTCATACACCGTCTTGCTCCCTGCCTTTTGGTGTAATCCGTCGATATTTTGCGTGATAACGGCACGGAGTTTCCCTTCCTTTTCTAGTTTTGCCAAACCAATATGACAAGCGTTGGGTTCTGCGCTTGGAAAAAGCATCTTCTTTTTATAAAAGCGGTAAAACTCCGCCGTATTATGTATAAAAAAGGTATGCGAAACGATTTGTTCAGGCGGATAGGCATACTCTTCGTTATAGAGTCCGTTTGTCGAGCGAAAATCGGGAATACCACTTTCCGTGCTAACGCCTGCCCCGCCAAAAAACACGGCGTTGCCTTCCGTTAAAATCTCTTTCAAACGAGCGATTCGCTCTCTATAACTCTTATCCATAACCACTCCATTGAAGAAAAAGGGCGAGAACATCTCGCCCTTTTGCTATTAGTCTTCCAAACCTTCGTTAAGCTTCGCAAGCAGCGTGTCAAGGTCTTCGCCGTGTACGGCAACCGCCTGCTCAATCGTTTCACCGTGCGCCATTGCACAACCGAAGCAATGCATACCTGCGCTCATAAGAATTTCAGGTGCATTCGGGTTGATTTCCAAGCATTCTGCAATGAGAGTGTCTTTCGTAATTTTAGCCATTTTTATATCTCCTTATTATTTTCTTTCATTATTATTGTAACGCATTTTTTGCATTTTCAAACAGTTTCTTAAAAATATTTCCCAAGGAACTTTTTAATGGGTTTTCCGACAGGAACCGCCACCTTTTCGTCCGCCAAAACGTGCGACATAATCTCTTGCGCTCTCGCCCATTCGTCGGCAAAGCCTTCCTTCTCTAACGCCGCTTTCGCTTCCTGCAAAACGCCGGGGTTGCGCATTTCCATATCGTGCGTATCCGAGCCGATACAATGCACGTAGCCATGCTTCAAAAGTGCAAAAGCAAGCCCCTTCGTCCCTTTATCAAGGAAGGATTCCGCATTGACCTGCAAAAGGCAGCCCATTTCAACAAGCTCCGTCGCAAGCGAAGGCTTTTCCATCACTTCCTTATATCGCTCCACGTGCGCAATGATCGGCGTGTAGCCCGTATCATAGATGAAATCCGCAAGCTTATCCAACAGCTCCCACGTCCATTTCGACGTAAACGGGAACTCCACCAAAATGTATTTCGTGCCGTCTATTGCAAGCTTGCAAAACTCGTCGTAGTCGGGCACGTTAATGCCCGTAAAATGCACTTCTGCACCGAGCCGATACTCCATACCTTCGGGCAAATGTTGTTTGAGCCTTTCAAATATCTCGTTGCGTTGTTCCACGTAGCGCGCAGGACTATGCTTTCTTCCGTAATAGTGGGACGTAAAAACGAGCGTTTTCGTACCTTGGGCAAGCTCCGCTTGCAGCATTTCCTTCGCTATTTCCGTATCCTTTGCCCCATCGTCGAAATGGGGCAAGATATGGGTATGAATATCAATCATAATCGTCTTATACTCCTATTTTTAGAGAACGGCGCATACGGTTGATTATCGCTTCTACAACCATTATTTGAAATAATTTACGCCGCTTTCAAAAATCTTCATATCGAAGTTGCCTTCGACGTTCTTGTAAAGGTTATCGCCGATACGTTCGCTATGCCCCATTTTACCGAGTACTCTACCGTCGGGCGAAGTGATACCTTCAATCGCCCACATAGAGCCGTTGGGGTTAAACGGGGATACCATGGTCGCGTTGCCGCTTAAATCCGCATACTGCGTTGCCACTTGACCGTTCGCCTTCATCTTTTCAAGCTCTGCCATCGGCGCAACGATTTTGCCCTCGCCGTGGGATACGGGAACCTTGTAAACCTCGCCGACCTTACAAGCGGAAAGCCAAGGCGAAAGGTTGGACGCCACGCGCACGTCCACCACCGTCGAAACGTGACGGGAAATGTTGTTAAACGTCAACGTAGGCGAGTTTGCCGTCATTTCGGTTACGTGTCCGTAAGGCACGAGCCCAAGCTTGATGAGTGCTTGGAAGCCGTTACAAATACCGAGCGCCAAGCCGTCGCGGTTGTTCAAAAGTTCTTCAAGCTGTTCCGCAATATACGGATTGCGGAAGGTCGTTGCGATAAACTTACCGCTGCCGTCCGGCTCGTCGCCGCCCGAGAAACCACCGGGGAACGCCACGATGTTGGCATTCTTAATCGCTTTTACAATTCTTTCTACACTCTCTTCGATATCCGCCGCACTACGGTTACGAACGACAACCGTTTCCACCTCCGCACCAGCAAGAATAAACTTACGCGCGGTGTCGAGTTCGCAGTTCGTGCCAGGGAATACGGGAATGAACACGCGAGGCTTTGCAAGCTTGGTTGCAATATTCGTATATTTTGCGCCTTGCGTATAATCGCAAGCTTCCGCCTTGCCGTCCGCCGCCGCCGTAGTTGCAAATACGCTTTCCAAGGGATTGATATATGCGCAAGCCGCACCGTCCACGGAAACGCTTTCGTTGCCGCAAATATACGCTTCACCGCATACCTGCCCTACGTATTTCTTGGAAATACAGCCGCAAATTGCATTTTCATCTTTAAGAGAAACAATCAAATCGCCATAGCCTTCGCTATACAATTCGTCCGCCGTCATTTCAAACTTCACGCCGAGCGAATTGCCGAGTGCGGATTTGATAACCGCCGCCCCTACGCCGCCGTTTTCCACCACGGTTGCAAAGGTAATATTGCCCTTTTCGATATTCTTATACACTTCTTCGTAGACCTTTTTCAAGGCATCGAAGTCGGGCACGGAATATGCATCCTTGGGTACGGGGATATGATAAAGCTTTTCGCCCCCCTTCAAAACGTTCGTGATGAGCTTGCTTGCCTTTGCAGGTGCGAGCGCAAACGAGATGAGCGTCGGGGGAACGTGAATGCTCTCAAACGTACCGCTCATACTGTCCTTACCGCCGATTGCGCCGAGCCCTAAGCCCATTTGCGCATACACCGCGCCAAGGAGCGCCGAAGCAGGCACGCCCCAAACCTTTGCTTCCTTCGTCATTCTTTGGAAAAATTCTTGCAAGGTCAAACGGATATCGCTATATTTTGCGCCCGTTGCCGCTACCTTCGATACGGAAGCGACAATCGAGTAAACTGCGCCGATGAACGGGCTCGTTTCCATAAGATAGGGCGAGTAACCGTATGCGGAAACAGTACAAACGTCCGTTTCGCCGCCGCAAATCTTCGCCGCCATAGCGATTGCAGGCGTGCGTTGCGTTTTACCGCCCCAAGGCATATATACCGTTCTCGCGCCGATGGTCGAGTCGAAGGTTTCGCTCAAGCCCTTCTTTGCGCAAACGTTGAGATCGGAAAGCACTTTTTTCGTTGTTTCCGTGAAATTCAAGCCCGATTTTTTATCAAACCAAGACGTGATTTCGTCGGCAATTTCCACTTCCGCTTCCTGCTTCACACCGTTGGTGTTCAAGAAATCACGCGAGATGTCCACGATGGCTTTGCCCTTCAAGAACATCTTCATTCTGCCCGTGTCGGTTACAACCGCAACGGGAGTTGCCGCAAGATTTTCTTCCGCAGCAAGTGCAATGAAAGCTTCCACGTCCTTTTCGTCTACGACAACTGCCATGCGCTCTTGCGATTCGGAAATGGCAAGCTCCGTACCGTTCAAGCCTTCGTATTTTTTTGGAACTTTGTCAAGATCGATATTCAACCCATCCGCAAGCTCGCCAATGGCAACGGAAACACCGCCTGCGCCGAAGTCGTTACATTTCTTAATTTTACGCGTTGCTTCCTTATTCAAGAACAAGCGTTGCAATTTTCTTTCCGTGAGCGCGTTGCCCTTTTGCACTTCCGCACCGCAGGTTTCTACCGAGTGCGCGTCGTGCGCCTTGGAAGAACCCGTTGCGCCGCCGCAACCGTCGCGCCCCGTTTCACCGCCGAGCAGGATAATTACGTCGCCTGCCTTGGGCGCTTCACGGTAAACCATTTCCTTTCTCGCACCGCCGACAACAAAGCCCGTTTCCAAACGCTTTGCCTTGTAGCCTTCATGGTAAACTTCGTCGACGATACCCGTCGCCAAACCGATTTGGTTGCCGTAGGAAGAGAAACCCGCCGCCGCGCGTTGCGTAATCGCACGTTGAGGAAGCTTGCCTGCAAGGGTGTCTTCCAAGCTTTCGCGAGGATCGGATGCACCCGTGATACGCATCGCTTGATATACGTACGTTCTGCCGCTCAACGGATCGCGAATTGCACCGCCAAGGCAGGTTGCCGCACCGCCGAACGGCTCGATTTCCGTCGGGTGGTTGTGCGTTTCGTTTTTGAACATAACGAGATATTGCTCTTTCTTGCCGTCGATTTCCGCCTCAATTTGAATGGAGCAAGCGTTGATTTCGTCAGAAATATCGAGATTGTCAAGCTTGCCGTCCTTTTTGAGCTTTTTCGCCGCAATCGTCGCCAAATCCATAAGGCAAGGATACTTGTCGGGACGATTACCGTTCAATTCCTTATAGAGATCTTCATACAAGTGGTATGCCTTTTCAATCCCCTTGTTTTTCGAAGTGATTTTTACGTTTTTGAGCTCGGTTGCGAACGTCGTATGACGGCAATGATCCGACCAATACGTATCGATAACTTTAAGCTCGGTTTCCGTAGGATTGCGTTTTTCGCTCTTGAAATAATCGCGAACAAACGCCAAATCGAGCGCGCTCATCGCAAAGCCAACGTTCTTGTGGTACGCCGTAATTTCCTCGTCCGTCATATCGATGAAGCCTGCCACGTCTTGAATGGGCGCGCCTTCCACCGTTTCACGAACGAGCGTTTCGGGCTTTTCAAAGCCGACTTCTTCGCTCTCTACGGGGTTGATAATATGCTTTTTGATTGCATTCAACTCGTCGTCCGTAACCCCTTTCACCAAAAATACTTTCGCGCATTTGATAAGCGGACGGGATTTTCTCGTCAAAAGCTGTACGCATTGCGCCGCGCTATCCGCACGTTGATCGTACTGCCCCGTCAAATAGCTAACCGCAAAAGCCTTGTAGCCTTCGGGAATTTCAATATTTTCAAGATAAACGTCGTCTACGGGCGGTTCGGAAAATACCGACGGAATCGCCGCCTTTAATTCTTCTTCCGTCAAACCTTCCACGTCGTAACGCAAAATAAGGCGGAAATCTTCCGTGTCGATATTGAGCAGCGTCTTAACGTCCGCCGCTTCCTTTCTTGCCTGTACGTTGTCTTTTTTCTCTACGAAAATTCTGTAAATCATAACGTTATTCCTTTTCAATGTTTCTATACTTAACGCCAATATCTTTGCGGAAATACATACCGTCAAAAGAAATCTTTTCGGCGTTTGCGTAAGCTTTCTTTCTCGCCTCTTCTACGTCTTTACCTTTGGCAACGACGCCGAGCACTCTGCCGCCGCTTGTAACAATTTTGCCGTCCTTTTCCGCCGTACCTGCGTGATATACGGTGACGTCCTTATCCAAATCCCCAAACACGATTTCTTTGCCCTTTTCGTATTTTTCGGGATAGCCGCCGCTTGCAAGTACAAGACAAACACACGCGCCTTCTTCCCATTCGATATTTACTTCGTCAAGGCGTTCATCTACGACTGCTTCAAAAATTTCCATAAGGTCGGTTTTGAGCATCGGCAGGATAACCTGCGTTTCGGGATCGCCAAAACGGGAATTGTATTCGATGACCTTATATCCGTCCTTCGTCTTCATCAAGCCAAAGTAAAGAACCCCCTTAAAGGTGCGGTTTTCCGCGTTCATCGCGTACACGGTAGGCTTCATTATCTTTTCCATCACTTCTTCCGCCGACTTTTCGCCGAAGAAAGGAGCGGGAGAAAACGTACCCATACCGCCCGTATTCAAGCCTTCGTCATTGTCCTTTGCTCGTTTATGGTCACAGCTTGTGATCATGGGCTTTATCGTCTTGCCGTCTGTAAATGCAAGGCAGGAAACTTCGGGCCCCTCCAAAAATTCTTCCACGACAACCTTATTGCCTGCCGAGCCGAATTTTTTATCGAGCATCATTTCCTTCAAGCCGTCCTGCGCTTCTTGACGAGTTTTGCAAATCAAAACCCCTTTGCCAAGCGCAAGTCCGTCCGCTTTAAGCACCACGGGAATGTCGCACGTTTCCACGTACCTTGCCGCTTCTTCATAGGAAGAAAAGGTTTCGTATTTCGCCGTGGGAATGTTGTATTTTTTCATCAATTCCTTGGAAAACGCTTTACTCGCTTCGATGATCGCCGCATTCTTGTTCGGACCAAAAGCACGGTGACCGCGGCTTTCAAGCTCGTCTACAAGCCCAAGCGCAAGCGGATCGTCGGGCGTTACGACCGTGAAGTCGATATCCCCCTTTTGATCCACCCATTCGCCGACTGCTTTCACGTCGCAATAGTCGACGTTGACAAGCTCCGCAAGCTGTGCAATCCCTGCATTTCCTTTCATCGCATAGATTTTATTGACTTTGGGCGACTTTGCAAGCGCCGCGATGACGGCGTGTTCTCTGCCGCCGTTGCCGATGACCAAAACGTTCATATCGTTCTCCGTTAACGTAATATTTTTACCCTTCTGCCTTGCTTGATAACTCTATCTTCGCAGAGTGCTTTTACACAGTAAGGCAATAATTTGTGCTCCGTTTTCAATACCCTTTTTTGCAACGTTTCAGGCGTATCCGTAGGATACACGCGTACTGTGCGTTGGGCGAGGATTGCGCCACCGTCCACGTCCGCTTCCACGAAATGCACCGTCGCGCCGCTCACCTTTACGCCGTGCGCAATTGCCGCTTCGTGCACGTGCAAGCCATAGTAACCCATACCGCAAAAGGATGGAATCAAGGACGGGTGAATGTTGATAATTCTATCTTCAAACTCCTTGATAAACTCGTCGGGGACAACCAAGAGCCAACCTGCAAGCACGATATATTCCACGCCTGCCGCTTTGAGCGTCTTTGCCACGTCTTGATAAAACGCCGACTTGCTCTCATACTTTGCCTTATCGTAGACAAGCGGCTTAATGCCGTGCTTTTGCGCACGGTCAATCGAGCCGATTCCTGCTTTTGAGGCTACCAAGTATTCGATTATACAAAATTGTTCGCGTTCGTTGGCGTCGATGACGGACTGAAAATCCGTGCCGCCGCCCGATGCGAATATCGCTATTTTCTTCATGGCTTATTTCAAAATGACGCCCTTGCCTGCCACGGTTTTACCGAGCACGCATACGTCTTCGCCCGTCGCTTTGAGAGATTCGATTGCCGCGTCCACGTTTTCGGGAGATACGCAAACGATCATACCGATACCCATATTAAAGGTATTGTAAATTTGTTCGTCCGTGATTTCCGCACGCTTCTGCATTACCTTGAATACGGGAGGAACTTCGTAGGAGCTTCTATCGATTTCCGCCGCCACGCCTTCGGGCAAAATTCTAGGGATATTTTCGATAAAACCGCCGCCCGTAATGTGCGCGATACCCTTTACCTTCACCTTTTCAATCAAGGAAAGAATGCTCTTCACGTAAATTCTCGTCGGTTTCAACAACACTTCCGCCGCCGTTGCGCCGAGCTCTTCGTCGTACGCTTCCAAAGCCGCTTTATCGCTATCCCCAAACAGCTTTCTAACGAGCGAATAGCCGTTGGAATGCACGCCCGTGGATTTCAAGCCGATAAGCACGTCGCCGGGAACGATGTCCTTGCCGTTGATTACCTTTTTCTTATCGACAATACCTACCGCAAAGCCTGCAAGGTCGTACTCGCCTTCGGGATAGAAACCGGGCATTTCCGCCGTTTCACCGCCGATGAGCGCACAGCCTGCCTGACGACAGCCTTCCGCGATCCCCTTTACGACGTCTGCTTCCGCCTCGGGATAGAGTCTGCCGCAAGCATAGTAGTCAAGGAAAAATAAGGGCTTTGCGCCTTGGCAAACGATGTCGTTTACGCACATTGCTACCGCATCGATACCGATTGTGTCGTGCTTTTCAAGCAAGAATGCATATTTGAGCTTCGTGCCAACGCCGTCCGTGCCTGCTACGAGCACGGGTTCTTCCATTTTCTCGCCTGCGATGGAATAGAAACCGCCGAACGAGCCGAGGTCGCCGATGACGTTCCCGTCATAGGTGGATTTTACGTGTTTTTTCATAAGTTCGACGGCCTTGTAACCTCTCGTTACGTCTACGCCGCTGTCCTTGTAGGAAATAGCCATAGTTATCTTTTCTCCATTGTTAATTTTTTTGTTCGGATATTTTGCGATCGTATTTACTTTCGCCGCCCGCAGTGGGGATTTCCGTGGGATAATTCCCGTTAAAGCAAGCTGCACAATAGCCTTTGCAGTTGCCCCCTTCCGCAAGCTTATACACGTCTTCCAAAGGCAGGAATCCTACGGAATCCGCCCCAAAAATACGCGCCATTTCTTCTTTCGTGTGATTGCACGCAATAAGTACTTCTCTCGAAGCGATATCCGTGCCGTAATAGCAGGGATTCAAAAATTCGGGCGCTGTCGAGCGAACGTGAATTTCCTTTGCGCCTGCGTCGCGGAGCAAACGTACCACGCGCGCCATAGTCGTTCCGCGAACGATAGAATCGTCTACGAGAATCACTCGCTTGCCTTCCACCGTTTCACGAACGGGGTTGAGCTTGATGCGCACCTTATCTTCACGCAAGTTTTGACCAGGATCGATGAACGTTCTGCCGATATATTTATTCTTGATAAGTCCCAGTCCGTAAGGAATACCCGAAGTCTCTGCATATCCGATTGCTGCATCAATCCCCGAATCGGGAGCGCCAATAACGACGTCCGCTTCCACGGGACTCGCCTTAGCGAGCATTGCGCCTGCACGCTTTCTTGCAAGATGCACGGAGCAATTTGCGATAATCGAATCGGGGCGGGCGGTGTAGAGATATTCAAACACGCACATTCTTTCGGGAGCTGTGCCGCAATGGTCTTCTATTGAACGAATGCCGTCCTTGTTGAATACAATAATTTCGCCTGCTTTCACGTCGCGAACAAAGGTTGCGCCAACAGAATTGAGCGCGCAAGACTCGCTTGATACAACATATTCGCCGTCACTGCGCTGTCCAAAACACAACGGCTTGAAGCCGTAGGCATCACGGGCTACAATCAACTTTTGCGGCGACATAATCACCAAGGAATACGCCCCTTTAAGCCTTGCCATTGCCTTACAAACCGCTTCTTCAATGGAAGCCGAGCGGATACGCTCCTTGATGATGACCGCTGAAATCAATTCCGCATCGTTGCCCGTATGAAAGATAGAGCCTTGCAGTTCCATTTCCGTTTTCAATTCAGCACTATTCACGAGCTTGCCGTCAAGCGAAATTGCCAATCTGCCTTTACTATGATTGACAACAATCGGCTCGGCATTAATACGGTCTTTGGTGTCGGACGTACCGTAACGAACGTTGCCTACGGCAATCTGCCCAAGACCGAGTTGTTTCAGAACGGCAGGAGTAAATACTTCGTTTACCAAGCCCGAATCCTTATAAGCGTGGAACACACCGTCGTCGTTTACCACAATGCCGCAGGACGCTTGTCCTCGATGCTGTAATGCATACAGTCCATAGTAAACGCTTGATGCGACGCTTGCCGTTTCCGTGCCGAAAATCCCGAATACCGCCATATTAGTCCCCCATCAGGCGTCTCATCATTTCTTGGTATGCGCCTTCTACGCCGCCAAGGTCACGACGGAAACGGTCCTTGTCGAGCTTTTCGCCCGTCGTGGAATCCCAAAAACGGCAGGTGTCGGGGGATATTTCATCTGCGAGTACAATTTCGCCATCCACCGTCTTACCGAATTCAATTTTGAAGTCTACGAGGGTAACGTTGAGTTTCTTGAAATATTCTTTAAGCACTTCGTTGATCTTGAACGCCATCGATTTTACAAGCGCGATTTCATCCTTCGTCGCAAGCTTGAGCGCCAACGCGTGATATTCGTTGAGCAAGGGATCGCCAAGATCGTCGTTCTTATAGGAAAATTCAATCGTAGGTTCGTCGAACACAATGCCTTCCGCTACGCCGTAATGCTTCGCAAACGAGCCTGCGGAAATGTTACGAATGATAACTTCCAAAGGAAGAATGGTAACCTTCTTTACGAGCGTATCTCTATCGGAAAGCTCTTCTACGAAATGGGTTTTTACCCCCTGCTTTTCAAGGATTTGCATAAGGAAGTTGCTCATTTTGTTGTTGATGACGCCCTTGCCTTCAATCGTGCCCTTCTTCAAGCCGTTGAATGCCGTAGCATCGTCCTTGTAAGATACGATTACAAGGGACTTGTCGTCCGTTGCATACACTTTTTTTGCCTTGCCTTCGTAAAGCTGTTCTTTCTTTTCCATAATGATTCTCCGTTTATATTAAAATTTTTATTTTCATTGGTTGATACTGCGAAAAATCGCCTTTTCGTTAAAGCATTTCTTGCAAAGCTACGTCGTCGGCGTTGATTTTCGCCTTCATATTCTCTTTGTATTCCGCGAGTTTATCCGCAATTTCGGGATATTTGATGCCCAAAATTTGCAAGGCAAGCAAGCCTGCGTTTTCACCGCCGTTTACCCCTACCGTTGCTACGGGAATTCCCGAAGGCATTTGCACGATGGACAAAAGACTGTCCAAGCCGCCCATCATATCCGTCTTGACGGGCAAACCGATAACGGGAAGAGTCGTGAGCGCCGCAATCACGCCGCCAAGGTGCGCCGCTTTGCCTGCTGCACAAATAATGACTTCCATGCCGTTGGCTCTTGCATTCGCTGCAAATTCATGTGCTTCGTCGGGTGTACGGTGTGCGGAAATGACGCGAACTTCCGTTTCCACCCCAAACTTTTTCAATACCGCGACCGCAGGTTTTACCACGTCGAAATCCGATTTGCTACCCATTAAAATGCCGACTTTACTCATCTTGTTTACTCCTTAAAGTATTGTAATAAAATCAAAATGGAGCGCAATGTTAGATTGCACTCCAAGTATTAAACGTTATTTGCCGCGTGAAAAGCGTGTTATACGCCCCCGAAAAACACGCGCCGCCGCCCAAGGCTTTGCGCGTTGAAAACACCTTCTTGAAAATTTGTTTTCCCGTTTTGCAGACGTATTCCATAAAAGCGACCTCGCAGACTTGCAACACTTTCCCTTTCGCCTTCACCCTACTTTTTTATTATAGCAAACCTTTTTGAAAAAGGCAACTACCCGACAAAAATTTTCCTATGCGTTTCGCTTTGTGATTTTTTCACAAATGCATGAAAATATATTACTTTTTATCAAAGTTCTGCGCGGCAAGAGAAGAGATAACCGAGCCCGAAGAATAAGAGCGCATAAGCAAGTCCGCCGATCGTACAACCGACAATCCAGCCGTTACCTACCGTCAAAGAGGAAAGGCGGGAAAGCATTCCCGAAAGCCAAAGCGCACTTATTGCAAAATCGGGATTCAATTCCATCGTGAATATATCTATAAATACGAAAACAATTTCCAAAACCATCGGCGCGACAAGCGACAGTACAAGCGCAGGCCCCGTCTTACGGAAAAGATGGCAAAACATAAAATACAAGCCTAAAAACGCCAAACAAATCACATATTGCCCTAAAAGCAACACGATTGTTTTGCCGACGTGATCCCAAGTAAAGCCAAAGAAAGCACCGCTAAGGAGCCAATTAAAAAGCACTACCGCCACGTACATAATGGTCATAGAAAAAAGCGCAATAAGCATTTTTCCAAAATAGACTTTGGTGCGAGAATACCCGCGGGCGTACACGTTTTTAATCGTTTGCTGCCCGTAATCTTGACAAGCGGTCATTGCAACGTACAAGCCTAAAATCATGGTAATGGATGAATTCGCCGCCGCGGCAACCGTCATACTTTCCGACGTGTACCCCATCATCGCCATCATTTCCAAATCCATCATATCGTCCATCCACATAACCGCTTTAATCGTGAGTACGGAAATCAAGGTCATCGCAAGCAAAACGCCAAGAAAAATGTAAAAGCTCTTTTGTTTTTTCCATTTTGCAAATTCAAATTTCAACATATTCTTCATTGTTCTTGTCCCACCTTTTCAATAAAGAATTCTTCGAAACTCTCGTTCGTCGTTACGATTTCATACACGCGCACGTCCTCCTGTACGAGCGCCTTGTTTTCTTCGGAAAGATCGTCCACGTCACTAAATATTTTAAGGGAGCCTTCCGCCGTTTCCAAATGGATTTCGGGGTGGCGTTCCGTCAAAACCGCCTTCGCTTTTTCCACGTCGTCGACAACGATTTTTATACTCTTACGACACTTTGCGCGGAGCTCTTCCGCTGAAATTTCTTCCACCAACACGCCGTTATTCATAATGCCGTACGTCGTTGCTACCTTGCCCAATTCATCGAGCAAATGGCTCGATACAACGAAGGTTACCCCCTTGTTTTTGAGTTCTATAATAATATCTCTAATCTCTTTAATCCCTGCAGGATCCAAGCCGTTTGTCGGCTCGTCAAGAATAAGAATTTCGGGATTTCCAAGCAAGGCAACCGCAATTCCCAAGCGTTGTTTCATACCAAGGGAAAACGCACCCGCCTTCTTCTTGCCCGTATCGCCAAGCCCTACGAACTCCAAAAGCGGCTGTATTTCCTCTTGAGGAGTCCCAAATAGCAAGGAAAAACGGGACAAATTCTCATAAGCCGTCGCGTCTTTATATAACCCTGGAATTTCCACCAAAGAGCCGACCTTTTTACGCCCTTCATCCAAGTTGTTCGAACCAAAAAGACGAATGCTCCCTTCGTTTGCACGCACAAGCCCTAAAATAAGCTTCATTAGGGTGGTTTTCCCTGCGCCGTTTCTGCCGATTAAGCCGTAAATGTCCCCACGGCGCACGTGCATAGACACCTTGTTTACCGCACTCTTTTTGCCGTAAATTTTGCTTACGGCGGTTGTTTCAATTACGTATTCCATAGCGCTCCTTTAAGCGAGAGTTTTCGCTCTATTTTCATTATACTCTATAAACGCACGCATGTCAAGAAAAACTTTTTTTAAAATAATAACTCGCAGATAGATTTATCCGCGCGCTAGAAATTACAGCTCTTTATGCTTCTTGCAAAGCTCCACGAAATAACGAAAAAGAGTCAAACCGTCCGCCGTTTCCACTTCGGTATATTCGGGTGTCATCAACTCGGGGTGGAACTGCACGCCAAAATAAGGCTTCACTACGTGTTCAACCCCCTCGATCGTTTTGCCGTCCATTGCAAGCAAGCTCACCTGCAAGCCTTCGCCAAGCTTTTTTAAAGCTTGATGATGAAAGCTGTTGATAACGAAACGTTCGCCGTAAAGTTTTTCAAATATACTGCCTTTTTTTGCGAATGCTTCGTGCGTGGTTTCTGTGTTTGCATCCTTGCGGTGCTCGTCTACGTTTTCAAGGTGTTGAATGAGCGTGCCGCCAAGCGCTACGTTCAAAAGCTGTGCCCCACGGCAAATGCCGAAAATGGGCTTCCCCGTTGTCATAAACGCTTTGACAAGCGCAAATTCCGCCTCGTCTCTCGCCGCGTCAAACTTCACGCTACCGTTGATTTCTTCCCCGTAATAAGAAGGTTGAATATCATTGCCGCCACACAGAATAAGTCCGTCGTAATCCACGTTACAGGCAGGCAGGTATTCGACGAATGCTTCTGCACCGCACTTTTCTACCGCGCGGACGTAGTCTTCCTTCTTCTTATTTGCCGATAATAAAAGTCTTATTGCCATCTTTCCTCTATACCTGATTTTTCTTCCAACGATTATTATAACATAATCCGTCAACAATTTCAACCGTTATTTCATAACATTTGGAAATTCGCCCTTCACGCAAACAAATAAAAGCGGCTTACCCTTTCGGATAAGCCGCTTTTTCTTGTGTCAATTAAGCGTTTGTGCCAAACCTTACATTTCCAATGAGCACGTTCATATTCGATTGACCAAATTGAATTTCCGTTAAGCTTTCATCACAAATATATACTCTTAACGTATATTTCGTTCCAAGCGCACGTCCACCTATTACAACATTGCCACTTGCGTCAAGAACTTGCATCCTCGTATTGCCACCGCTTGCGCCCGTATCAGGATTATGCTTAGCAAAGCCCGCGCCGTAGGTTGCGTGTTGCGTGCCACCGCTAAGTTCCGCCACGAAATAGCTGCCGTCAAGCATACCGCTCGAAGTGACTACCCAAGCATTGAAATACCACAAGCCACTCGTAACAACAAAGTCAATATCCACGTAATCGCAAACCGTAGAGTCTACTTTCACAATGGCTCTATCGGACCAAGAATCCGTCATTGCTAATTCCACTACGTCGTCCGTCGCCGCAAATCCATACTGTGTTGCGTCGCCTTGATATGCAGACGCTTTCACACGGCTATCGCCTTGATAGATTTCTGCGCCATATTTGATGCTGCTTGCCGAGAAGTACGTCGTCATGCCAGACTCTGCGATATTCGCAACGTTGAATCTAGTTGCTCCAGGCATACGCATTTCCAAAACGTAAACGGTATTTGCCTGCAAACTGCTTACCGCATTTCCGTTCTTATCGTAGATACATGCAGCAATGCCGTCCTTTGCCCACGTGGTAGAACAAGAAACACTGCAATTCGCAAGATCCGTATCCATACCGTCTTTATACGCCCAAACACGGAAGACCTCGCCAGAAGCAATAGCTTCAGATACTGCAAACTCAATACTTACCTTTGTCTGACTTGCGTCCACAGGAATCTTTGCAAGATATGTTTGTCTATGCAAGTTGTCGGGATAGGTCTCCGTCTCCCACCACAGTGAGCCTGCCGTCAAATCTTGCGTAACCATTTGTTGTACGAAACTGCCTTCCGCAAAGCCAAGAGCTGTTACGTCGCCATTATAGAGCGGCATATTCGTCCACGCTTGCTTAATCAACTTCTCAGGCCCATTCGTATAATGAACGTTTGCGTAGTACAACGTCGTACCTGCTTCCACGCCGACATAGATACCGTCTATATCGCTAATGCATACGTAAAGCGTGTACATCTTGTTGGCTTGCATGGTATCGGTAATAAAGCCATCATCACCAACAACGTACATTGTCCTTTCAGTATTCCCTTCGTTAATTACTACCGCACCCGACGGAGTCAAAATATAGCTTGCGCCGCCAACCATACCGCCAGACTTCATAAGCCAAATCGTCAAGCCCGAAGGATTACTGCTTGCAAAGTTGAATACCAAATAGTTATCTACACTATTATTACCGATCGCTACTCGATCACTCCAAGTATTCGTAGATGCATGTTCGAAGACGTAATCGTCTGCGCCAAAGCCCATAGATACTTGATCGCCCGTGTATTTAGGCAATACTTCATCCGTTTCTGCACTCTTAACCACTTCGTCAGGCAACGTAACAACTTGTTCATACTTGATACTGCTTGCTGAGAAGTACGTCGTCATGCCAGACGCCGCAATATTCGCAACGTTGAATCTAGTTGCGCCAATCATACGCATTTCCAATACGTAAACGGTATTTGCCTGCAAACTGCTTACCGCATTTCCGTTCTTATCGTAGATACATGCAGCAATGCCGTCCTTTGCCCACGTGGTAGAACAAGAAACACCGACATCCTTAAGATAAGTATCACCTTCATACGCCCAAATATGGAAGACCTCGCCAGAAGCAATAGCTTCGGATACTGCAAACTCAATGCTAATCTTTGTCTGACTTGCATCCATAGGAATCTTTGCAAGATATGTTTGTCTATGCAAGTTGTCGGGATAGTTCTTCGTATCCCACCACTGTGAGCCTGCCGTCAAATCTTGCGTAACCATTTGCTGTACGAAACTACCTTCCGCAAAGCCAAGCTCCGTTACTTTACCTGTATAAGAGGGCATTTCTATTTCGGGATTACCTTGCATGATAATAGTCGCCGGTTTTTCAGCCGCTGCAAACGCGCCGTTATTATACTCGATATTCGCGAAGTAAACAGTACTGCTAGGAATAAGCGAAGTAATTTGAATTTCCTTCAAATTAGCGCAAGCCACGTGCAAGTAGTAATGCACACCCGCCGCAATACTCGTGGAAGCATAACCATTTACGTCGGTGATAAGCGCTATATCCGTCGTTGTCGTCTTAACCGATCCAATAGCAGGGGAACCGTTTGCGCCCCAAATATAGAATATGTCGCTACCCGCCGCAACGTCAACGGTAGAAACAAATTCAAACGTTACGTAATCTTGCGAAAGTGGAGCATAGATAATAGTTCTAATATTCCACGCATTGTCCCAAGGATTAGCGCTCGAATTTTCAATCATATAAACCGTCGTATCCGTTTCAAAGCCAAGCGTCGTTACGTCGCCGTCATACGTAGGCATATCTACACGATTATCACCTTGTACTACAGGACAAACAGGTTCGCCGTTACCAAAGCTTACGTTCGCAAGATAGATAGTAGAAGCATCTTTGCCAAGCATAATTTGGTCTACTTCTCCCGCTTTAATATAAACTCTCAACGTGTAAAGCGTATTCTTGCTCATAAGCGAAGAAGCCATCTTCCCATTCGCGTCAAAGACTTGAATAGCTCTATCCATAACACTTCCACTTGCAAGCCTAATATTGCTAGGATCGATAACGTAGAACGAACCGCTATTAAGGAAGTTGCCACCCTTAAGTGCATATAAGAAGAAGTATCCATCGCCTTCGCCAATCACAAATTGAACGTCAACGTAATCGTAACTAGAAGAATCCACTGCGATTGCCGCTTTATCCGTCGAAGCATTTACGCCTTCGTATTTATATACACGAGAGCCTTCTGCAAACCCAAGAGCCGTTTCATCGCCTTCATATACGGTTACTGCATTCACATTTGAGCCGCCGGAAACAACCGTTTCAACAATACCAAACGTTACGTTTGCAAAGAGCATCGTTACGTTGTCTTGGCCAAATTGAACTTGCGTCAAGTTTTCATCTTTAAGGTATACTCTTAACGTATATTTTGTACCCGTAGTACGAGCGCCCGTCAAAACGTTGCCGTTTACATCAAAGACTTGAATCTTCGTGTTGCCGCCGTTTGCGCCTGTATTAGGAGTATGATTAGCGAAGCCGCTATTTTCATTCAACGTATAGCTACCGTCAAGCATGCCGCCTGCGTTCACTACCCATGCAGAGAACCACCATACGTTTCTATCGTTCGTAATCACAAAGTCAACGTCCATATAATCGTACTTCGTGGAATCTACGTTGAATAAGACTCTATCATTCCAAGAAGAAGCCATGGTTGCTTCAAAGACGTACGTATCTTCTTCCCATCCGTATGCGGTTTCATCGCCCGTATAACGAGGAAGCGTTGTACCCGATGCATTCGTAGGTGCATTTTCGGGAGTAGGATCAACAGGCGCTACGTAAACGTCATCACTCTGCGTGATGTTGTTATCGTAGTAAACGTTGAAGCCCATACCACCAACAGCACAAATACGAATAGACGATACGCCTTCGTGATAAATCTTCATCGTATAAACGGTGTTTGCCGTCCATTCCGTTGCAAGATTACCTTCTGCATCCAAAATTTCAACTTCTTTATAAGACGTATCACCGCCGTCGTGCCATACTACGCAATCATTAATTCTTGCACAGAAGCCCGATCCGTCGTGAATCATAAATTGTTGTCCCGAAGTGATCTTCGAAAGCGAGAAGTTTACGCTCAAGCAATTCTTCGTGTTGTCGGTTGCAATTACGACACCGTCATTCCACGTATCCGTAATGTTGCTGTTCTCAAGCACAAGCGTGTCTTTCACAAAGCCAAGCGCCGTTACGTCATCTTTATAGACATTTAAGCTACCACGGCTCGGCGTGCCTGCTACAATATTTTGCGTAATAGGCGTGGGAAGATTTCCCGTGCCATAGGATACGTTTGCAAAGTAGATTGTATTGATGCCATATACGCCGATGCCAAGATACTCGGTACCGGGTGCGTAAACCCTAAAGGTATATCTTTCGCCGCCAACGACAGAAGCTACTTTCATACCATATCTGTCAACGATTTGCGATTGAATATTAGCGTCGCTAGCAACGCCTGCCTTGCTAACGCTACAAGCCGCACTGCTATACCAAATATGGAAGATGCTATCACCCGTAAAGTTGTTTGCCGCATAGAACTCAACAGAGATGTAATCCTGCGTACCGTCTGCAACGATAACAGCTCTTTCACTGTAAATGGTTTCACCCCAACCGGAAGCTACCTTGCCTTCCAAATATTGCACGATCGTGCCTTCTTCGAAGCCAACCTTCGTTACGTCATCCATATAATAAGCCAATACCGTACGAGTATCACCTTGAAGGATCGTTACCACGTCTTCATCCGTCGTTTCTACGGTTACGCCGTCAGGTTTAGAAATTGCCGTTCCAACCTTATCAGAATAGCCGAAGGTCACTTCATTTTCAGCAAGGCCTACTTTAATCGTTACATCTTCACAAACGAGTCCGCTTATCGCAGGACCAAAAACGTTACCGCCCGACGCTACAAACCCATCCGTGCAAAGCGAAAGGTCAATCGTAACGTTTCTATACGTAACGTTCTCAGAAATTTCGCCGACAAGCGTACCCTTGAAGAAGGTAGCCACGTCGCCGTCAACCGCTTGATATCCCAAGAAACGCGCATTGACGTTTTCAAATACAACGTTCGTGGCTTTATTTGCAAGCAACGCG
This sequence comes from Clostridia bacterium, assembly GCA_017505465.1. Taxonomy (GTDB): domain Bacteria; phylum Bacillota; class Clostridia; order Christensenellales; family Borkfalkiaceae; genus Scatosoma. Next base: position 19,203 of record JAFVPE010000003.1, read on the forward strand.
GTATAGTTCCAGCCAGCGACCGCCGACTTAGTATAAACACTTGCAAAGTCGAAGTTGATATTCTTCACCGTAGCATTCATCATACCGCCGAAGATACCGCACTGACCAGCCGTAAAGTTCTTCACGGTATATCCGTTACCGTCAAGCGTGCCTTGGAAATACGACTGTCCATAGTTGTAACCAGGCGTTGTAAATGCTCCCTGCCCGTCAATATCGTTCGCAAGTACGTAATATCCGTAAACGTCATTGCCGTAGCCTTCGCCATTTGTATCAGTGGTGTGAATACCGAGCGAGAGCAATTCGTCAAACGTCTTGATAAACTTCGTAATACCCATGACGTTGTAGCCGTAAGCAGCTTCACCGTTGCCGCACACTACGCTAGCGGTTTCGCCTACGTTAAGCGCTTGCACGTTTACTTTGATCTGACCGCTCTTAAATGCGGTTGCCGTGTAGCTTTCGCCGCCTACGGTAACCGTATAGTCACCTTTTACAAGGTTTGCGTCTTGAATCAATACTTCCGTTTCGCCAATAGGCAAGAAGAAGGTCTTGCCCGTTTCTTCGTAATTAAGACTCACCAAAGATTGCACGTTGTTGCATACAACGTTCGTTTCCGTTCCAGCCAATGGTTGCGTTTCTTCCGTTGCAAATTTTATCGTAACGTTTTCAAACGTTGTATCGCTAGCCTCTACTGCAAATACTGCAGCTGCTGCCGAAACGATTTCAAACGTAACGTTTTTAACGGTGGCACCCGCCATATTATAGAACATACCGTTACCGCCGATTTTTAAGTTAGAAACCGTATAACCGTTACCGCTCAAAATTGCATTGAAATAAGAGGTATCTCTTACGCTGATCGCTTTACCATCTCCTTCAATGTCTTTCGTCAGCAAGTAATAACCGCTATCAATCTTTTTCCCTACAATCGTCTTAAATGCTGCATAATCGGAAATAACTGCGCTCACTGCGAATGCGTTGGTGAAGGTGATTGCCTTGCTATCCGAACGAAGAGTAACTACGTAAGAAGTACCCAATGCAAGCGAATCAAACGTAAGCGTTGCCGAGCCGTCGTTTGCCGTTACGTCCGTAACCGTCACGTTACCCGCTTCGCCAACCACCGTTGCGGTATAAGACTCGCCGCTTGCGATGTTTGCATGATTTAACGTCATGCTCGTGGTCGTACTAATCACATTTTGTCTTTCAGTGACCGTTACCGCAGTAATGCCTGACAATGCGTTTTCAATGGCAGCCTTAAACTCGGGCATTTTGTTATTAAGGGACGCACCTTCCCCATCGTACGTAACGTTCCATTGCGCAATGCCGTCCAAGAAATCTTGACCGTAAGGAATTACGTATTCATTAATCTTACTGCTCGTGAACGAGCTACCATTAAACCCACCGTGTACGTACATAATAAGGTACAACGGGGTCAATCTTTCCAAAATGATGTTGTTGTAATAAATTTTGTAATTGGGATCGTTCGCATCCAAAGCCGCAAGCGCCTTATTACAAGAATTAAGCCATCCGATAAGCGTCTCTAAAGGCATCTTACCCGAAGTACGCAAATCCTTACTGATGGATTTGGACGTACCCGACGCATTATTATAGAAATCTGCTTTATGTGCGTCTGCCCAAGCATCCCAAGCGGTGTAATACGCATACATCGCTTCAGAGCCTTGACCGAATGCACCTTTCATGTAAGATTCAATCCAACCATCCCAAGTCGTAGGGTCGGGGTTTGCATTCCAACGAAGCTCACTCATCAAGTACTGCTTTAATCTCATCCAGTTTACGTTGTAACCAATCGATTGGTTGAACATATAGTCCACGCCCGCATTGTACGCCAACGCATAGTTACCGCGAAGTGCTTCGATAGAGTCATAGGGAATAAAACCGCACGTGGTGCTTGCATAGTAGCCCCACCAAAGCATATCGGCACCGTTGGGCTTCGCTATATTTACCCAACCATTGAATTGAGCCAATGCCGTGTTGGCGTTATAGGTACTGTTTGTATCATCCAAAGATACGTTGAAGTCTGCCTTGATTTCCGCAAACCAAACTTCCAAGTGCGACATATAAGCCTTCGTTGTTTCATCCAAATACGTCGCATTAGACGTGGGAAGCGTACTTGTTGCAAGATAGAAAAGGGTACAAATTTTGAAGGTGTCCGCTCTAGCATCGCCTGCCGTTTTCAATTTACTCTTCAAACTTGCCGCAACGTCCAAAATGAAGTGCAATAAGTTATCCGCCGCATTGCCTTCCGTCTTACAAGCGGTACAATTACACCACTCGCTATGGTCCGCTTGCGAGAATCCGATTCTGTCATAGGACTTGTATTCGTCTCTCTGCATTTGGTTAAACATAGCAGTCGCAACCGCGTCAACCAAAGCAGGTCTACCGTTCTCCGTGCTCGTATTGCCGTGCGCCGTATAACAAAGCTCCAGCTTGTAATTGTTACTATCTCGATGGAAGAGTGTAGTTCCCCAACTCGTCTTCGTTGCATACCAATCCTTATACGTTAAGTTCGAAGACGAATAATACTGATTCGTGTCCGTAACACCATTATCCGTAACGGTATTTTTTATAACGTTAATAGAGTTATGCGTGATACCAGTATGGTCATCTGCACCAACGGGAACCATAAATGCCGTATAACCGTGCGTGCCGTGTTCAGCCCCGATGATACCGTCTTCGGCTGTCTGCTGTTGAATTACTTCATTTGCAATATCGGGAATATAATCGATATGCCCGATGATGATTTCCGCCTTTTCATCTACCGTATAGGTATCCGTCAAGAAATATTCGTAACCTACGGTATCCTTCAAAAGCTGTTGAACGCCGTAAAGAGTCGCTCTTTCCGACATACCGCGAACAAAGACTGTGTTATCGACGTATCTTACGACCGAAGACGTTTCACCCAATTCTTTTCCTGCCGTGATTGACGAAAGAACACAAACTTTTTTCGCAAGTATCGTATTGCCGATGGAAATATATTTTCCAGACGTCTCTTCATTTCCCGATTCGGTTATAATAGGAAGTCTAATCCCCGTAGATTCTTGCCAAATACTACGCAATTTATTCGCCGCTTGCGTTTCATATTCACCTGCGCTTGCGGGAATCAAAATTTGGTAGTCGCTAGACGGCGCGTAATGAAACGTAGAGAGCTCTTTCGTGCAAGTGTAGTTCTCGGAACCCACCGTAACCGTACCCGTGACAGTAGCAACGCCTTCGCCAACCGCCGTCAAGACGCCGTTATTAACTGAAATAACGCTCTCATCGGACGTCGTATAGTTTATCGTCACGGTTTCATCCATGATGCCGCCTACCTTAAACGCGAAAACGTTTGCAGACTGATTGTCAAAGCCGTTACCGATTACGGTTACGCCGCTGTTCTCGCTATTATATACGGAAATGTTTTCATTGAAAACAAATTCTCTTTTGGTTTTTGCATTCGTAACAATTGCCTGAACGTCCGTATCCGTTTCCGGTTTTTCAACGTCATTTACCGCCTTATATGCTACGTAACCGATACTTCTAATTGCCGTATTTTCAGTATAATAAACTACGCCCGTATCTTTATTGAGTGCATAGCTACGTGCTGCGATAGGACGGCTATAATAGGACGAGCCAAGACTCGCCCCGTCTTTACCCCCCAAAACGGCGGTATAGGTCGTTGCGTCCTTCCATTTATTCGAAGGAACTTCTGCTACGACAACGGAAGGCGTATCGTGCGTCAACTCATCGCCGACCAAAAAGTCGGCGGGCAACATAAGCGTACCATAAACGATTTCACCATCACCCAACTGTTCTTTTATCTGGGCTTGCGTTGCCGTGCTGACTTTCGTCGTAAAACGAAGCCCCATAGGCTCGTCTTTTCTTACGGCTGCCTTTTCTTCGATGGTAAAACCCGCCAACGTATTCATCGCCGTGATTTCATCGCCCGCAGCAGCATCCGCTTTCGTCTCTGGTTTCAACATAAATGCCGCACCCAAAGCTAAACAAGCTGTTGCCCCAAGAGCAAAAGCTGCTATTTTTCTAACAACGTTCTTTTTCATGCTCTTAGTCCTCCCAACCGTCGCCCGGTTCTACAATGACCCCGTCGGATTCCGTCAAAATATCTGCTTGCTCAAGATATAATACCTTAATAATAAGTTCTCGATACTTGTTCATTTTGTTTCTCCATATTTTAATTTCAAGGCTTTCGCCTTTATATTTGCTGTAAACTCCCTTCTTGAATGTCTTTAGGGATAAAACGATTTTTCCATTCTATCCCTTCGTACATATCATTTTACTTGCTTATTCCTGTACGCAAGTTGCGTTTGCGAAATACAAAACGTTATCAACGTCATCACAGCCAATACAAACTTCATCTGCGCCGTTATAATATACGTACATCGTATATTTTTCATATCCATAAAGCACACTGTCCGTTACGTCGTTGCCGTCCGCATCTTTGATAACTACCATGCCGTCGCCTTCTACAATGCCGCCTTCAAACGCAATTCTTGCTAAGAGCACCGCCTCGCCGCCGTCTGTTACTGTCCATACGTAGAAACTACTTTCTTCAAGCAATTCGTATTCCAAAGAAAACTCGATCGCAAGATAATTCTTTTCAGGATTAACTGCCAACGCCAAACGCTTATTCCAATTATCCGTAGTGTCCATTATTTCCACTTGATAAACAGTATCGTCTTCCGCAAAGCCGTAATCTACAACGTCAGAGCTTGCAAATGCATCGGGATCCGCTTTTGCGTCGCCTTGCTTGATTGCAACGTTTTCGACTGCGGGAACCTCGGGTTCATCGGGAATTTCCGGTTCAACCGGCGCAAACGTACCGCTATTATACGTAACGTTCGCAAAGTAAATGGTGTTACCGCCGGAAATAGGACCAACTTGAATTTCGCTCAAATTCGCGCAAGCAATATGCACCAAATAATGCGTGTTTGCCACAACGCTCGTTACAGCGTGGCCCTCCATATCGGTGATAAGCCCGATATCTCTCGTGCCTACGCCAATTGTACCTATGCTAGGCGCACCTTGAACGCCCCAAACATGGAACGTACTGCTAGAAACGTCGTTAAGCGCTACGAATTCAAACGTTACGTAGTCTTGCGTTGCAGGCGTATAGATAATCGTTCTCTTGCTCCACCCGTCATTATATACACTGTCAGGCGTTGCATTTTCCAACGCATAAACAGTCGTACCCGTCTCAAAGCCAAGCGTCGTTACGTCACCGTCATACGTAGGCATATCTGCACGGCTATCACCTTGTACGATTGCGTACGCCATATCGCCGTTACCGTATCTTACGTTTGCGAAATAATACGTGTTGGGATAGTTGTCGAAGCTACTAATTTGCACCCTCGTCAAGCCGTCGGTATAAATTCTCAAGGTATAAACGGTATTTACTTTATACGCCGAAGTAATAGGCTTGCCGTTTACATCAAGAATTGCCATTTGTCTTGCCAATGCACCGTTTGCAACACTTGCCGCACCGTTGCTCGCAACCGTATAATTGCCTGTGAGCATATTGCCGTTCGTTCCGTTCACCCAAATAGTGAAACTGCCTACTTTCGTTGCCACGAAATCAATTTCAATATAATCGTAATCGGAATTCGTTTTAAAAATTGCTCTATCATTCCAACCGTTGGAAGTAATCGTTTGTTCAAATACGTACGTACCTGCCGCAAATCCAAGTTCGGTTTCCGAGCCTGCATATTTAGGTAATTTCTCATTCGTATGGTCGCCGTCCGTCGCATACGTAGGCGCGTTTTCGAGAACGTAATCAATCGTGCCGAACGTTACGTTTGCTACGTACATCGTAACGTTATCTTGCCCGAATTGAATTTCCGTCAAGCTTTCCTCTTTAAGATATACTCTCAACGTATATTTCGTCCCAAGCGAACGAGCACCTGTTGCCACGTTTCCGTTTGCATCGAAAACTTGAATCTTAGTCTTTCCGCCCGACGTCCCATTGTTAGGATAATGCGGTGCATAACCGCTGCCGTACGTGCTATTACTCGTGTTTTCATTCACGAGATAGCTACCGTCAAGCATGCCGCTCGAAGTGACTACCCAAGCATTGAAATACCATAAACCACTCGCAACAACAAAGTCAATATCAACGTAGTCGTAATTCGCAGAATCCACTTTGACAATTACTCTACCGCCCCAAGCCGTAGCCATCGTTGCTTCATAGACCTGCGTACCTTCTGCAAAACCAACGTCTGCGGCACTACCGCCATAAACGGGCAGTTCGCTACGCGAATCCCCTTGCATAATGGTAGGAGTCGTAGGCTCGGGATCGGGCTCCGGATCGGGATCGGGTTCCGGATCGGGAAGCTCGGGAGCAACGTAGGTATCGTTGTTTTCAACGAGTGCGCCGTTGTAGTAAACGGTGTAGCTCGTTTGAACGGAAGCGATACAAATCGCCGATGCGCCGCCGTGATAAATCTTCAATACGTACTTGGTATTCGCCGCCCATGCCGTTACGGGATCACCGTTGGCATCAAGAATTTCCACGTCTCTTACGATAGGATCGCTATGGATTACGGAGCAGTCGTTAATTCTTGCAATCCACCCGTTTTCACTGCCGATCCACGCATAAATCATGAATTGTTCGCCTGCAGCAGGAATTGCCGAAAGCGAGAATTCTATACTCAAGCAGTTCGTTTTTGTATCGGTAGGAATGTATACTGCATCATTCCAAGTATCCGATACCTTCTTATTTTCAAATACCGTCGTACCCGCTTCAAAACCAAGCGCCGTTACGTCGCCCTTATATAAAGGCAAGCTACCTGCTTTATTTTGCGTGAATATGTTAGGTACGATAGGATTTACGTCACCGTCGCCACATTCAACGTTCGCAATATATATTGTTGCATCGTGATATGCGGTGAGTTGAATATTCTCTTCTACTTCATTAAGATAAATATAAATCGTATAAAGCGTATTCGCCTTGAATGCCGATACTTGGAACCCGTCTTTATCAACGGTAAATATCTTTCTAGTCGCATCTGCATCCGTTGCGGTTGCAGTGCTACCCGTCAACGAGTAAGAACCAAACATTCCCGACGAAGCGGCGGGCCAAATCGTAACGGAAGCAGTGTCCACTGCAAATACAACGTCAAGCTTCAAGTAGTCCTTCGCAGAATCCACTTGCATAACGATTCTATTATCCCAAGCGATTGTATTGTCTGCACTCCACTCAGCACCCTCAAGCTTATATACCGTTTCCGTACCTGCGGGGAAGCCGAGATCGGTTGCGTTGCCGCTGTATGTGGGCATTGCGTGACGATCGTCACCCTGCGATACGCTAGGCGTCGTAGGAACAATAGGCGTTACGTCGCCAATAGGATCTTGGTCGTAATAGGTAATGCTGCTCGACGCGAAATAAACCGACGATTCCGCCTTCACCATATTAGAAAGCTTGAATACGTTGGTGCCCGGTCTGCTCATTGCCAACAAATAAACGGTATTTGCTTCCAATTTACTTACGGGTTTGCCTTCCATATCAACGATCTTTACGACAAAATCGCTCGAATCCGCACCGTTAACACGAATCTCACCAAACGCAGCCGCGCTACCGTCTGCATTCGTTCCCCAAGCAAAGAACAAACTACCTGCGGAGAATTCTTTCGATACCGCAAATCGAATGGTTACCCAATTCTTACTTGTATCCATCGGAATACGCGCCGCAAGGCTTTCTCTCGTCTTGCCGTTTGCGTCCGGATTCCAAGGACTTTCGGTGGCTATCGTGTACATTTCTTGAACGTACTCGTCGGCATTAAAGCCGATTTCCGCATTATCGCCAACGTAGGTAGGCAGCTTATTCGTGTTATCAATACCTTGATAAAGGTAAATTTTTTCAACCAATTCTTGGTATTGCGATTCCGTTACTTCAAAAGGCTTTTCAATCGCATTTTGTACGCTCTCAATTGCAATCGCGATTTCTTCTTCGGTCAAGCTGCTAGGAGCATATTCAATGTTGCTAATATCTGCGCCCGTTACCTTGGCAACGAACGTAAGACCTGCGATATAACGGCCAAGCGCCAAATCAAGGTGATACCCATCACGCGTAAGATTATCGCCGATATAAGACGTTCTCGCGTTTTGAATTGCCGTACCGTTAGGAATAACGGTATGTTCAACGTTATCTTGCACCGCTTGCACGATAGCGTTGTACATCGTCATTTGATTGTTGTTATAGTTAGGGAATTGCGCATGCGTCGAATCCGCTTGATATGCCCAAGTCATATTGAATACGATTTCAACGTCTGCATTCGTTGCTTTTTCTAATACTGCCGCAATCAATTCGTCCAACTTATCGTAAGATGCGGACTGTCCACTTTCGCCACTAGCTTGTTGAACACTAATAACGTCCCAATCCTTATATGCGATTGCGAAATCGATAGATTGCAGTTCACCGCCCACCGTACCAGGTACGTATTCAGTGTACTTTTGACCGTTATGACTTCTCATTCTGAACTCATAAGCGCTCGCATTCTTCGAGATATTGTTATAGTGCGTATCGATAGAACAACCGCCGATATACAAGTTACCAACGTCGATATTCGTATATCCAAGGTTCAAGAGAATATCTACCATATATGCTTCGGTATCATCCGAGAAGCTGTTACCAATAAACAATATGCTAATTTCCTTGCCCTGCTCAACAGGAGGACGAGTAGATTCGAACGGCAATTCCGCTTCGGTAATGCAAGCATAATTTGCTACGTACATAGTCAAGGACGCCCACGTCGTAAGCTGTATTGTTTTCTCTCTTCCGTCAAGACCTACATACAACGTGTAAATCTTGTTTGCTTCAAATGCTTGCACGTCTTCGCCGTTTACATCTTTTACGAAAATTTCTCTAGAAGAATCCCCGTGTCCGTCCGTCGTGAAGCCCGTCGGCGTAATGGTATAATAACCAAGGTGAAGATTTTCCGCAGTAATCCAAAGCCCAATAGAATTGGTAGGCGCAGACAAAACAAAATCCAATTTTGCATACGCGTTATCGCCGGAAGCATCCACTTGTGCTACCAATTTCACGTCCGAAGCATTGCTTTGAGGACCGTCGATTTGGTATACAACCGTGCCTTCCGCAAAGCCGAGCGACGTTACGTCCCCTTCAAAGGTAGGCATCTTACGATGCGCCTCGCCTTGCGAAATCGTCGGGATAGGCGCATCGGGATCCACGGGCATATCCGCCACGTTAACCGATTCAACGTTTGCAATGTAAAGCGTTATACCGTTTGCAAACGAACCGCATTGAATATTCGTTTCTTCAATAAGCTGCACGTATACCGTGTAAAGCTCGTTTGCCGTAAAGCCGCCCTTCGTTACTTCATTGCCGTCTTTGTCCACAACGACAAAATGTCTGTTGGGATTAGCGTCCGTAGTGGTCGCATTTATACCCGTTACCGAATACGAACCGAGCGTGGAACTCGAGTTTGCAGGCCAAACGGTGAAATTAGGAAGGTCTGCGGATGCAACGAGGTCAAATTTCAAATAATCCTTTGCAGGATCTGCTTTCATGATAATTCTCGTATTCCAACCGTCATTGCCCGCTTCAATCGCATACACGGTTTCCGTGCCTTCAGGGAAGCCGAGAGCGGTTGCGCTGCCGTCATAGGTAGGCATTTCCGTCCTATTATCCCCTTGCGAAATATCGGGAAGGCTGGGATCGGGTTGAAGAGGGGTATCGGGTACTTCCGGTGCAGTATTATCTCTAGTCGGCGCGATATATTCTTGATAATATTCGTCCGTACACAAGAAGCTGTCGCCAACGTACATCGTTAACCCATCGTTGAATGCAAATGCAAAGACGTCACCGGGATCGGCGTGCTGCAAATGCATTTCAAAATAGTATTTCTTATTTACTTCAAATTGCGAAGGAATCTTACCGTTCTCATCGTAAATAGAGATACAAGATTCTTTCGCATGGTCATCAATCGATCCCGTATATTCGCCCGGTTGGAAAAGATATACGGACACACCCGCGCCTTGCACCAAAGCAAGGTGTCCCGAACCAACCCAAGCCGTCATAACGTAACCACCGTTAGCTGCGCCGGTAGGAACGCTGTCAATCGAGAATTCTATAATCCAATGACCGAACGATCTTATTTTGCCGACGTCTTGCGTTGTCAAACGATTCACCCAAGCCGCATCGCTTCCGGTTACCGTATAAGTGGTAACGGCGTCGCCTTCTGCAAAACCAACTTCCGTTACGTTCCCTTCATAAGCAGGAAGCGGTTTAGACGTCTCGCCGAGAATAATCGTCGTATCAAGATAGTGAATCGTAATAGCCAATTTCGCCGAATAAATTGCAAGGCTCGTACGCAATTCAATATCCAATGCGCCTGCCGCCTTATTTGCTTCTACGAAGTTTTCCGCAAGTTTACCGTCTTTATCGCCTACGAGTTCGCCGTTGTAATAAACGCCTACAAACTCCCCTTCCAAGTTAAAGGCGGAAACGTCCAATGCGGTATTTGCGCCGTCGTACATAACATCGGTAACGCCGTCGATAACCACCTGCGAAAGGTTTACGCTTACTTCTACGGAAGATTCTATTCTTCCCGCATCCGTATCGTAATATACGCTGATCACGCAAGAACCGACTCCAACCGCCGTTACGGTTGCTTCGTTGCCGTTTGCCGTTACGGTTGCAACGTTTTCGTCGCTCGATTCAAATACAAGCGTTGCGTCGTTATTGACTGCCCCTTCTTTGAATGCTTCTGCCGTAAAGGTGTCCGACGTAATATCCCCTGCGGAAATTTGCGCCAACGTCAACGAGATTTCGCCTTTGGAAACTTGAACGTTCTCGTCTGCGCTTACGCGAACGGTAATTTCTTCAACAAGGATTTCACCCAAGCATACCGTACTAACGGTAATGGTCGTCGAACCGACGCCAACAGGCGTAATAACCCCTTGATTCACCGTGACGATAGAAGGATTTGCGCTTTCCCAATAGAACACGCAATCTACAGGCTCTTCCTTATAAATCGCCGTAGCGTTTACCGTAATGTTATCGCCGCCAATCACAAGTGCCACGTCCGTTTTATCAAGCACAAGCGCAGGGAAACCCGTAAGCCCCGTAACGGTAACCGTACAGGTTGCGCTTACGTCGCCCGCCGTGGCGGTAATTGTCGTGCTACCAACGGCAAGAGCGGAAATAACGCCGTTCTCTACCGTAGCAATTGTAGGATCTGAAGACGTCCAAACAATATCTTCCTCTGCATTGGTGCTCGCAGTCAAGGTATATTGAGAATAAATTTCCATCGAAACGGAAGTTTCACTCAATTCCACAAATTCTTGCGTAACACTATTGCTCGTGGACTGATTGCCGTCGCCTTTGTCGCTACACGAAGCGGCTGCAAAGGACGTACCGGCGATTAAGCAGATAGCCATTAACCATAAGCCTAATTTCTTCATCTTTTCCTCCTCAAACATTTTTATTTTTCATAATGATTTTTTGTTTTAAGTAGATTTGCTTTCCGCAATTTACATCTTCTCGATATAGTCTTCGATAGCAACTTGTTCGGAATATTGTCTTACTCCCAATTCTATACAGTCGTTTTTGAAAGCTTCCTTCATTTGATTTACTTCGGATTCGGAATAATAAATCGAATACATTTCCAAAATCATAAAACGGTAAGAAAGGCTTTCCATCTTAATTCTTGCTTCAAGCTTTTTATACAACGAAGGATTGGATACCTTGAGCGGTTCAATCTTCTTATAAGCCTCGTCGATGAGTTCAAGCCAACCTTCCAACAAACCCTGTGGCCAATACTCTTCCTTCAAGAGCGTCGACTCCGTATAGCTTACGGCACCCGTATACGCGTGATGTTCCGCAAGATAAGCAAACCAAGTATTTTCTTCGTCAAAAAGACGCTTCATAACTTCGCTCGCTTCCTTATAATAATTATCAAAGAACTTATTGATAAGAAGCGTTTGGTCTTGATCAATCTGCCATTGAAGATTGGAAGAAAGATACATTCTCAATTTATACCAATTCGTACCCGAGGTTTGATTGAACTGTTGTTGATCGAATAAATATTGCGCGCCTCTATCGTAAACGAAACGATAGTTGTTCTGCATGGAGTTAAAGTTGTTATAGGGCGCTAAGTAAAGACGGAAGTTTGCGCCGTACATCCATACGAACAATTTGTCGCCCAAAACGTTCCATTTGTCGAGCGTCGTAGCCGCTTTCGCATTTTCTTCAGAGTAGAAATCGTAATAGTAGCTTGCATAAATCGGGCAGTAGAACAAAGCTACGTTGTCGCGCAAAAGTATAGAATCGTCGATTGGCTTATAGCCGTTTTTCGTTTCTACTACGGGCGCTTCTTCCGATTTTTGGTATGCGAACATTGCAATCGTAAGTTCTCTGCCGGGATATTCTTCCGCCGCCCAAGCTTTGATCTCATCCGCTACTCTATTCACGAATTTAATGTATACGGCGGCATCCGTACCGTAATGGTTTAACGATTCCGTGCAAAGTTGACAATCGCACCATGCGTTGTAGTCTTCTTGCGTAAACGTTACGATATTTCTATCGGGATATTTGGTAAATCCCTTTTTTAATTCTTCTACAACGACTTCCGACAAGCCTTCGGGATCTCTCGAGAAGCAAAGCTGACGTCCCGATCTTGCGTACCAATCCGGATGTTCGTCCATATAAACTTCAGGGGGAACAATCTTGAACGACGTATGATAATCTACCCCGTCGATGCTTACCCAAACTTTACCGGGATTGCTTAATCTTGCTCTGCGCGAAACCGCCGCATCAAACCAAGCTTCCCCGAAATTCGCCAATCGATAGTTAAAGTCGGGCTTTTCTTTAAGCGTTACGTTCAAAAGGTTTTCTTTTACGATATTTCTTTCGATTGCAATTTCGTCGATTCCGAAATATTCGTATGCAAACTGTTCTTTAAGCCAACCGTAAACGGCATTGAGCGAACCGTCCCCCGTACCGCCTACCATAAATACCGATTTACCCTTGGTTTGCACTACGTAACCTGCCGTACCAAGCTCGTTTTTATCATAGGTTACGCCCGCCTTTTGCAAAAGCGTAGTTTCACCGATGGAAAGCACTTGCGTTGCATCCGTATAGGTGATATCAGAATCTCTCTTAAACGACAAGGTTGCCCCTGTTGCTTTATAGAAGTTTTGTCTTAACTCGTCTGCGGCAAAGAGTACCGATTCATTCGTTTCATTTTCACCGATAACGATTGCGTAATTTGTGCTACCGTTATTTACCAACTCGATATCCGTTTCCGTTACCGTTCTTTCGTGCGTACCTCTTACCTGCTCCGTCGTTTGACTCGGTTTTTTTTCATCGTTTTTATCTACGCAACCCGTTGCGGTAAGCGTACCGAACGTCAAGAAAGCGGCGAGCATCGTTGCTATAATTTTGTTTGTTTTCATCTTCTTAAACATAGCCGCCTCCTTATTTTACCGTTACCTTATAAGTGATTAACTGCAAGTTACCGAATGCGTCAATCGACATATAACGAATTTCGTAAACGCCCTTTTCTTGCGCTACGAATTTACCGCCGTTTTCTACCTTTGTTACAATGCCCGAAGGGGTTACCAAATAGGTATAGAGAGGAACTTCCCCATCTACGTTATCAACGGCAATCGCTTCGACAATGTTAATCTTTTTACCAAGCTTAACTTCTTCTTGCACCGTCCCCTGCAACACAATCTTGGGGGCAATATCGTCCGTTACGTATACTGCATAATAATATGCTCTTTCTCTGCCGAACGCGTCAACCGACGTATAGACGATACTGTAACTTCCGTAAGAATCCAAGTAGATGGAATAGGATCTATCGAACGAAACGTTGAAAAGCTCCGTACCATTCAAATCTTTTACCACATTACCTTCGGGATCGTAAACGATCAAGGTATTCGTAGTTTCGGGAGACAAAACGTCCGCCGCTATCCCCGCATGAATTTCACACGTAGTTTTATATGCGTAACTAGATTCATACTCGTTTGCAATCGTAATCGAGGGCTTGATCGTATCCATGTCGTTGTTGCTCAACAACTGACCGCCCATATTCGTCCAAGCGATTTCCGCCGCCCCCGTTACGTCAATGTAGTTTGCCGTAACGTAAATTTTCTTCGAAGGGAAACCCGCAAAGACGCTTCCGTCCGCATTTCTAATCAATTGATTCAAGCCACCGTCATCTTGAAGCATCTTGCTTACGTCGTCGTAGAAGAAAGAGAAGCTACCGCCCAAGAAGCCTGCCTTCGGCACGTATCTCGTGTCTACACCGTTAATTTTCAAAAGCGCATTTTTCGTATCGCTGTGAGAATTATCAATTTCAACCGTAAACTTGACGTTTTCATCTTCCGCGTCCGCAAATACAAGCTGCAAGCGTTCAAACGCATTCCCCGTGATCGAGAACTGCATTTCAAACTTATGTGCGATCATCGGCGTGATAAAATCGTAGGACGCATCTGCCGTTGCGCTCACTTTGATATCGGCGTTCGTAGCCGTCGACGTAATGTTTTCACCGTAGAAATATTTGGACATATCAATCGTTTCTTCGGTTACCCACGTGTCGATGACGGGTACTTTATATTCTTTTTGACTGTTGCCGAGCTTACCGCTAGCCTTGTAGATTACCGTTGCGTAGCCGTCTGCATCCGCGGTGAACTTGCCGATACCATTCGCCAATTCTCTCTCTTCGCCGCCGTCTTTTACTGCGATTGCCGTATCAATTTTCTCTTTGCCCGACGCGTAATCGTAGGCGCAAAGCGCAGGGATCTTATAGTTATACCCCGCAAGGAAATATTTAGGCAAAATCACTTCGTCCAAGAATACGGGGGCTTCATTTGCTTCAACCGTTAACGTATATTCATACGTTGCGGTTTTTCCCAACATATCCACGGCATAAAGTGTTATGGTGTATTCCCCTGCGTTTTCAGGTCTAAATCTATCGTCTATCACTACTTCTTCGCCGTCTTGCGCTTGCACGGTTGCGTAGGTTTCTACTTTACCCGTTCCGCCAAAATACGAAATATTGGCAGGGAAAATCAATTCGCCCGTTTTTGCCGACGTTACGTATTCCCCGGTTGCATCTACGGAAACAGCAGGCGAGCTCGCTTTACATTCTACGGGAACCAAAACCTTGCCTTCGTTTCTATAACCATCGGACGCCAAATATTCAATGGTGTAGATACCCGTTCTATCCGTCTTGAACTTTCCGTCAATAATTTCCACTTGATATCTTTGGCTAGATTCATAGTTGTAATATACCGTCGCTTTTACGGGAACGTTGCCAAACATTTTGTCTTTCGCTGTTGCCTCGAACACAGGATAGGAATATCCCTTGCTCGCGGTAGGCAAAGCAGCACCGTCGTACCCGTCGTAGTTCACCGAAATTTCCGGTGCGGTCACGTCGCTTAAAATCGTTTGATTGAGCTTGTTCTTGCCGATTTTCGTGATCATCATGCGTGCGGACGTCCCCAAAATCTCGCCGCCCGAAATAGTCAACTTTACTTCGCCGGTGGTGAAGCCGCGCCACGCTTCTTCAAATACGCTGAGATCGTCCAAAGCAATAACCTTCGTACCGTTTGCATACACGGTGTTGGACTCTGCGTCATAGGTGAGCTTTAAGGTTTCCGAACCGACCGCAACGTTTTGACCGTGCATACCGTAGAAGGAAAATCTTGTAGGCGCCCCCCACTCGTTACCAACGTGCAGCTTACCGCCGTTGTTCGCCTCAAAGCCTGTAGGGATTTGGTTTTGACCGCCCGCCAATACGTAGGTATAATCATAGAACCAATAATCGCTGACGTTGGGATCAGTATTTTTATAACACTGCAGGATAACCGTCAACACGTTGCTTGAATCATGTAAATCGGTAAGCGTAATGGTATACGCTCTTGAATCTATCGTTCCAGGCCCGTCTATGGGAAGAAGAAAGAACTCTAAAAAATCCCCGTCACTCTCGTTCAAGTCGATAACGTCGTTATAACGCAAAACGTCACCTACCCCCAAGACTGCTTTTACGCCTTGGATCCCCGTGTTGTACTGCGAATCGTCCACGCCGTACGTTGCGTACGTATTGTTGGAGCTACCCGAGAACATCGGCGTTTGAACGGTGAAATCTTTTTTGATAGTCTTAAGCTTTCCGTCGATCACCGCTCTATATTCAATCGTGTAAATACCGCCCATATCAAGACGAACGTTCGTACTTTGCACGAGTTCGCCGTCGGGTTTCTTTACAATTACCTTCGCGTCCGCCGTTTTTCCGCCGCAAGAAATTTGCGCATCTGAAACGGACAAATATTCGTCAAGTATATATTCATTATTAATTTCGCCGCCAATAAGAATCGGTTCTGACGTTTCTTGCGCGTGCACGCTATGCGCCCATATACCCACCGAAGCGCATATAGACGTTGCAAACGTTACCGCCAAAGCAGCGATTAAACTTATCTTTTTCTTTTTCATGTTTACTCCTTTCGAAGCAGCTTATTCTTTCAAGCCACCCATAGAAATGTTGCCAATCAATTTATCTTTGAAAATAAGGAAAATTATAAAGTTAGGAATGAATACCAACATACAAGCCGCGAGCTTGATTTGCGTCCCCGATCTTTCGGGAGTCGTCGATTCCTGCACGAAGCCGTACAAGCCGTATGCAATCGTCGGGAAGTCGGGCATATAAATCATTGGCGTGGTGTAATCGTTCCAAAATTCAATAAACTTAATAAGCATTACCGTTACGAAAGTACCAATGACAAGCGGGAAGTTGATTCTAAAGAATATCGTAAAGTTCCCCGCGCCGTCCATATACGCCGCTTCGTCAAAGTCCTTAGGCAAACCCCTAAAGATTGCATGAAACACAAGATAATACATACCCAAGAAGTTCGCCTTCATTAGGAACATACCCCAAATGGTGTTATACAAATGAAGCGCTTTCGCCATTCTAAGTTCCGAAGGCAAGCTGCCGATAATCGGCAAAATCATAGTAATGATAACGGTTGTATAAATAACCTTGTCAAACTTAAAGTTAAATCTCGACGTAGCATACGCGGTTACGCAAATGATCGCCGTTTGGATAAACGCACTACCTACCGAGTAAATAACGGAGTTCAGCATCATTCCTTCGAAGTAAACGGATTTAACGCCGCCTGCGCCGTCACTAACCTTAATGAAGAATTGATTAAAAGCTTGAATATAATTCTCAAAAGAGAACGAAGCCGTCGGCCAAACGGGATCCATAATAAAGTCCATCGAATCTTTCAAAGACGTATAAATTGCCCAAATCATTGGAAACAACAACGTAATGAAATAGAAGATTAAGAAAGCCAAAATAACGATTGCAAAAGGAGGCACGTGCATTTTCTGTCTTTTTCTCATTTTTGTCACCTCAATCTGCCTTCGGCCCAATTTTTTCCATTGCCCACTTAACGAACAGGGTAAGCGGAGCAACGACAAGCGTCATCATAATACCCATCGTCGCAAGGAAAGGATAACGCGTTTCCGTCGCATACTTCGTTTCTCGGAAGAAATAGTAACCGAAGGTTTGGATATTTTCCTTGGCATTAGGACCAAAGAAGGAATATAATCCCATTTGGTTGGTCAAAATCCCCCCTACCCCAACAACGATAAAGGTAACGAACGTCGGGTAGATAAGCGGAAGTACGATGTAAACAATTTCTTCGAGTGTATTTGCCCCGTCAAGTTTACATGCTTCTATAACGGAGTCCGAAATGTTATTCATTGCGCCCACGTACAACAAAATGCTGCCGCCAAAGCCCATCCATACGCAGTAGAAAAGCACCGTACCGAATCGCGTATCTGGATTCGAAAGCATACCAAGCAACTCTTTCCCTGTTACGTCCGTATAGATACTCGGAACAACGACTTCCATAAATTCGATAAAGATCGAAACGAGAACGATACCGGAAATGATGGACGGTGTGAACAAAATAACCTTTATCGTCCCATGTAACGGATATTTCTTGTAAATATAGTACGAGAAAATCAAAGAGAATGCCGTTGTGATAAACCCTGCCGCATAAGCGATAAGTGCGTTTTTGAACGCATACGGAAATACCGTTTCCGTTGTTAACGCATCGAATACGTCTACAAAGTTCTTAAAGAAATCCCGAATAGGTAAAAATACAAATTCGTTTACCGTCACGTCATATCTTTGAAACGCCATCAAAAAAGAGTTTACGTTCACACCGATGTAGAAAACCAAAAATTGTACTACGGGGTATGCCAACATGACAATATAAAAGATTAAATCTTGTTTTCTCTTATTTTTGAGACCAACTCTAGCCATATCTTAATCCTTCTTTTCTTTTTAAGTTGCTTTCGCCCAACTTTTTAAAGCCCTAGTATAAGACGAAAGCGTTGCCTCAATCCATAACCGCATCAAGGCAACTCTTACGTAATACGAAATCAACACACCGCAGTGCGTAACGTTTAAATTTAAGATTTATTCCCAACGCCCGATAAGAAATCTCTTTCCCATACCGTTGCGGTGATTGCATTTGCAAGACCGTTAAAATATTCTTCCGCCGTAACGCCGTCTTCGATCATTGCCGTAGGAACAACCGTATGCGTGATGTGCCCTACTTTACTTTCAAACGTTGCGCCCGTGTAATATTGCGTGAACTTATCTGCATTTGCTTTGTATACGGGATTCTTCGAATAGGTGGACATGAATTTTGCTTCGCTGTGCAATCTGTACAGCTCACGGCCCCAATAAGGCATAGCGGAAATTTCCGCTTCCGTCATCGTGTACGTATAAGGCTTACAGGTATACGTTTCCGAGGTGAATTCGGCAAGCGACGTGTTCGTATGACAGAATTGAATGAACTCTTTTACGAGCTTATCTTTCTTGGGGTTAAGGTTGCCGTTTACAAAGCAAATGGAGCTGTTGGTTTCCAAAATGGTGTATTCTTCGCCAACCTTGTCCGCCGTCGCTTTGGGAAGGGGCATGAAGCTAAATCTTCTAGCCTTTGCACCTGCAACTTCTTGACCAAACTTTTTGCCTGCCGCTTTGAACGTAGCCGACGCTTCGTTATGCCACCAGCTTCCGTCTATAAGCATACCAATCGTAGGGTTACCCGTGATAAACTTACCCGTAACAAACGCGTTTTGTGCGTCAACGTGTTCGTAACTAGGGCTAATAACGTCTTTCTTGCTGTAATATGTTTCGTTCGCCACCAAACGTTCTACAAACTTCAAGCCGTAGTATTTACCCGCTTGCTTCGTCCACGTCAAGTAACCGTTGTCGGCGGTGATCGTTTCGCTATACGTTTCTACGCTGCCGTCTGCGTTGATCGACGATACGAGGTTTTCCGCAACCCCGTCGCACGTATAGTTCAAACGCATATTTGCTTCGCCTTCATAGTCCGTCTGCAAAGCTTCTACAATCGTGTTCATATAGTGCGGGTTCTTACCGTTCCAAGTAATCGGCGTGAGCTTTTTGCTTACCATATTGTCGCAAAGCTTGAAGAAATCGTCGTAGGTTGCGGGCAAACCGTCGTCCGACGTACCCGTCTTACCGTCAGGACCCGCCGAGCGAGCCGTCTTTTCGTTTCTAATAAAGCCCTTCGCATCCCCTGCGCCTTCCGCCGCAAAATACAACAATTCCTTTTCGAAAAGGTCCACGTCGTAAACGATACCATAGTTTGCTTCATAGAAAGGAATACCATAGTATTTGCCGTCGTCAGCCTTGAAATATTCTTTATGTACGTCGCGCATCTTGCCTTCAAGGGAAACTTCTTCTTCCCCGGAAACCGTCGAAGCGCTTTGGAAATCATAGTTAAGGGGTTTGGTGACCGCATCGGAAATATCGTAAAGAAGCCCTCTGCCCTGCAAATCGTAATAGTTTACCGATTCCGTAAAGAATACTTCTTGGTCGCTACCTGCAAGGTTGTTTACCAAGGTTTCGTTCGTCAAGTTACGATCTTCTTTAACGATGACTTGAACGCCCTTCTTGCCATCTTCAAAAGATACTTCCGCGTACTGTTCTTGGAAACGAGTCTTAATCAATTCCAACCAACCTGCACCGTAACCGCCCTCAAACGTAGTTACGTACAACTGCGTCTTGGTTTTGTCGACCTTTTCCGTTTCACCTCTTCCCGCGCAACCAACGCTACCGCACATAAGGATGGCCGCAAGAGCAATCACACCTATTTTCTTCATAATATTTTCCTCCGCGCATTCATACACTTGAATGCTTTATTTATTTTTTATTTTATCAAAACGCGCATTTCTTTTTCGCCAAGCAATTCTCATGCGCACTCTTTCCTTTACTAGAGAAAATGCGAAATCGCATTTTCTTTCCACCAATTGTTTTTTAATGTTTGTAGAACAAACATTAAGCGGCTAGCCGCTTTTTCGTTTTTTTATATTTTCCAAAACTCAACCGAATAGAGAAGTAAAAAAAGGAACAATCCTAAAGCTTACACTATTGCAATTTACAGTATCATTATATCATTTTCTGCTTTATTTGTCATTATATATAAATTGCAAAAATATGCTCTAAAATTGCATGGCTCCATTACGAATCTTTTTTACTCCTCACAAGCGTTTACAATGAAATTTTGGGGATATCTTTTCAAAAAAATATATATTTATATATATCTATATATAACCCAAACAATTTTTTAATGCAAATACTCGTTAAAGGAATCAGCTAAAAAAGAAAATTCCACCATTTTATGTGTTATTTTATAATATAATTTAGCAATTTTTGCAATACATTTTAGTTTTTTCTCTTTCATAATAGCATTTTTTGTTATATGTATTCTAAAAAGAAAACAGCCCGCCCACAATGGTTCAGACTGTTTTACCCATTTACTCTTTGAACGCAAGCCCGAATTTTGCCGTATAAACGGAAAGGAACTGCTTATAACTTTCAAAGCTATGTATTCTCTTTTCATTAATAAAGTGATTCGTGTAAACCTTTTCACCTACCTGCAACACAAGGATAAGGTACTTTTCATCCCTCAAATCCGAGAAATCCCCTATTTTCCCGTTTTGATTGCCTCTGACGGAAAATTCCCCTTCGCTCAATAATGCTCCCGTTCCACTGTAAATGCGGTACGTTCCTTTCGTTTCTTGCAAAGTATCGTTGCAAGCATATCCAACCAATCCATCGTCCATAAGAAATACAAGCGGCTGCTGTGATTGCTTGACGTAATAATACGAAAGCTTTTTGCGCCCGTAATAGTCGATCATTGCGGAATTATACGCAGGCCAACCGTCGCGCATATTCCAAAGCAATACGCCCGTCATATACGGCCTTTGCAATCTTGTTTGCTCCACGACGTATTTATACGCTTCGGCTTGCGATATTTGCGAAGATAACACAAAATCTTCTAAACTTTCAGGGAGTTCCCCAAAATAGTATTTCGTCGCATGCCGAACGTCCCCATCCGTAGAATAATCATGGCATTTCCAAGCGTCGCCGCTATATTCATTTTCTTTCGTCAACGCGCGGACGTCCATGCACTCCTTCATACTTTCAAGCGATAAGCAACCACTGTACCCAATCTCCCCAACGAAGCAGTGTTTCATTTTCGAATAGGTTTCGTAGTCGTCACGGTGCCACCAATAATGCTCTTCGGGCAGTTCCGTTCTCGAAGCTTCAATTTCTTTCAAGTCTACCAAAAATCTACCGCCTCTCTGCTTTACGTACTCTCGCGTAAACATCGGCGTGGACGGATAATACAAGCGATACGGATCGTTCAAGCGGATTGCTTCGGGAATCACCTTTCTCGTCAATACGTCGTCGTTTGGATCTTGGCCTGTACAAAAATAAACCCAATCCGTTTCATTGCTTCCGCAATACAGCACAATAGAAGAATGGTTACGAACTCTCTTTATAAAACTCGTTACTTCCTTGGCAAAAACTTCGGAAAACGCTCTATCCTGCGGATAGGCATGACAGGCGAGCATCATATCTTGCCATACCATAATCCCGTAACGGTCACACAAGTCAAAAAAGACTTCGTCTTCATATACGCCGCCACCCCATACTCTCACCATATTGGAATTGTTTTCCACGTAATTTAACACGCATTCTTCATACTTTGCGGCATCCTTGGAATGCAATACGTCAAGTGGTACCCAATTTGCGCCCTTACACATAACCGCCTGTTCGTTTACGTAAAGACGAAAGCCGTTTTCACCGATAAAATCCGCTCTTTCTAATCGAACGTGACGTATTCCGAACGCCAATTTTCTTTCGTCAAGCAAGGCGTTCGCTTCGTCATATAAGGCGACCTTTACATCGTATAAATTCGCTTCCCCCATGCCGTTTGGCCACCACAAAAGCGGATTTTCCACATAAGGAAATTTGGTTGCAGCTTTGTATGAAACGGGATAGGAAAAACGGAAATTGCGGTCCTTGCAACTCCCTGCAAATTCCACGCGAAGCTTGCCAAATTTTTCGGCGGGTGCTTTCAATTCGTAATGGAAGGAAAGTCCCGCTAAATCCTCTCTTGCAAACACCGTGGATACGTAGACGTTCTCTATTCTAATTTTCGGTCTAAATTCTAGCTTTACACTGCGCCAAATTCCTGCGGAAACGACGCGCGGAAAAATATCCCAACCGTAGGCGTGCGCAGGCTTTCTACAACGCAAGTTTTCAAAACATTCCCAATCGGCGACCATAAGCGGATTGATTTCATGATTTTCCGCCTTTTTACGTGAGGAATAAATATGTACGGTAAGTTGATTTTTCCCTTGCTTCACTACTCCGTCCACAGAAAATTCATGAGAAATGAGCATATTGTCGCTCTCGCCGATTTTTACGTCGTTCAAAAAATATTCCGCATAGGTGTCCACGCCGTCGAATACAAGAAAAATATCGCTATTTTCAGGCAATTCGCTCACCTCAAAATCCTTAACGTACCACCAATCGCAAAGCTCCAATTCTCTCGTGCTTTCTACGTTTGTAGCTTGGTAAATATTAGGCAAAATTCCTGCGTTCATTAAATCAATTTCAACATTCCCCGGAATGTGCGACGGGATACTTTCCCCCACGATATCTTGCGGATACATCGGAGCTTCCCCTGCCTTATACATATACAATTTACAATTCCCATCAAGCTTGATTGCTTTCATAAAAACCACCTATTTTTTGTTTAGTGAACACTACTAAAATTTATAGTGTAAAAAAATTATACCATCTTTTTAGTCGATTGTCAGTATTTATAAATTGCAAAAAACTGCCCTATTATTGCACTTTTGCGCAACAAATTCAGCCAACATAACCGTCCTTATATCATTATTATGACATAAAAATTTTATTTTTGCAATAGCTACACAATATATTTTCTAGCAACTTTATATACAAACAAATGGGACTACTAAAATTCCCGCTGCCGCAAACGACTTAAAACGACGGATTTTGCATCCCAAATTACAACCCACAGGATAAGATTATCACAAGAAAAGCGCATAATTACGCAAAAAACACAAAGAAAAACACGACTTTATTCACAATTTCTTGCATAAAGTCGTGTCGTGGTGGAGTAAGAGCAACCTAAATCGAACCCTTTCTATGATATATAAGGCGTAATAACAATTTCCTACCGTTCCGTTTTATAGGTTTTGCAAAGCGCCCATTATCGTACTAATTGGCCATTGCAAACGCTCCTACCATAGTCAATGGCTTATCGCGAAAAAAACAACTTAACTGCTTGAATTGCACTTTATATACGTTTGTTTCCGTAGATGAAGAAGAAATAAAACGTATATTCCATATCCTTTTATTGTCGCACAAGGAAAGAATATTTGCATTAAACCGCTCGACGTAAGGCGTATTTCCTTGCAAGCATATTAAGTAAATTTTACTTTTAGGGAGAGCGGATTGAATGAGCTTTATAATTTGATTATATTGCTTAATTGCATCAATATTGTTTTCGTCTTCTTCTCCCAATGCTATAAAAATTGTTGCAGGACTTATAGCTATAATGCAATCTTGGACAATTTCAAGTGCTTCACTCGTCGTTAATCCTGCTATACTTCGATTGTATATAGCATTCTCAAAATGATATTTGTTGATTAATTCATACAAAGGAAAATTTGCCATATAGGTAGAGCCGAATACAACGATTTCGCCTTTCAATGTAAGTTCATTAATACCTATCATAGCGTTTGCTGATAATTTAACTTTCTCTTTCATTGTTTGCCCCCTAGTTTCAAGATTTTTTCATTTTTACGATTGATAAAAAATAAAAGCAAATCAACCGAAACAACGATTAGGTTGAAACAATAGATGATAAGTACATAAGTAAGTTGATTATTTACAATTTTACCTATGAT
>JAFVPE010000004.1 GCA_017505465.1 Clostridia bacterium
ATGAAAGGATTTGAGGGACGAGTTACCCGTTAAGAAAAGTATTAATAATACTTTTTAGGGGCGAGATGAGCAAACGCATAAGAGGGCGTTTGCGGTGACCGAGTGCAAAGCAAACCGTACTTTGCACGAGAAGAGCCGTTTTGTGGGAGCAAAACGCTTTGCCTTACGGCAGTTGGGTAATGATAAACTTGACGGCAAAGGCGGCAATTGATAATTGCCGAGCGGGGCGCGCCGCTAAAGGCGCAAATCCTGTCATCCGCACCACGATTGGACGGTAATTTTAATACAAGGAAAGTATCAAAATTACCGTCTTTTTTACATAAAAACGGCAAAAAGCAGGGCTTTGAACGGAAAATATCGTCAAAATCCTGCTTTTTAGGTTGCGCCTACTTTTTTTACGCAACCTAATCGTTAAAATTGTGTCCTCGATTAGTCCATGATTAGTTCAAGCAAAGGCTTGAAAAGTTTGTCAATATATGGTATAATATAAAGAAAATAGGAGAAATATTATGACGAATGAAGATAGAGAATTCGCAGAGTTTATGCTTAAATTTCAAAATAAAACAAGGGAATTGAAAGAGGATTTTGATAAGTTATCGGAAAACAATAAGAAAAAGTTTAATAAGTTGGCAAAAGAAAATGCTGCCTTGAATTTTGGAAATATTGTGAATTTTATCCGCAATCCGTATATTTGATAAATCGGATTTATAAAAATTATTGACAATTAGCGTTGCAAGTGATATACTAATTACGCTACACATCTGAATAGCGCCCTAACAAGGGGGAATACTATTTTGGTAAAAATGTATTCTCTCTCCCTTTGTTATGGGCAGATGTGTAGCAACATTGAGAGGTACGTTTTTCGTGCGTCTCTTAATGGGACGCATTTTTTATTTTATTAAGGAGAAAACATTATGAAAAAAACAATCACTTTTATGTTGATGAGTATCTTTATGATATTTTCATTTGGATTATTTGTTGGCTGTCAAGGTGCGGAAACGGATAAGGGAGTAGAAATAGAGTCGGGAACCGAAGGATTGCATTATCAGCGAATAAGTGGAAAAGAAGAATATCAAGTTGTTGGTATAGGAACAGCCGCTGAATTAGATATTGTTATTCCAAGCAAATATAATGGTTTTCCAGTAACAAAAATCGCTGATTTTGCATTTAAAGGGGAAAAGAATATAGAAAGTGTAAAAATATTTGGAAATATTGAGAGTGTCGGGGATTGGGCTTTTGCTAACTGTAATTCGTTAGAAAAAGTTTCTTTTTTGGGAGAGACGAAAATTATTGGGGATAGATGTTTTTCTGAATGTAGGAGTCTAAGAGAAGTTAATTTGCCCGACGGGCTTGAGAAATTAGAAAGTACTGTTTTTGTTGATTGTGTGTCGCTTGGAGAAGTACATATTCCGTCAAGTGTTACTGAAATAGGAAGTCAACTTTTTCATGGTTGCTATAATTTATCCAACATTACGATTCCAAGTGGAATAGATATGATACCTCATGGTATTTTTTATGAATGTAAAAATTTGAAAAATATCATTATTCCAGAAAATATTAAAACAATAGAAGATTGGGCGTTTGCTTATTGTGAAAATATAGAAACTATAAATATACCTCAAGGAGTCTCACTTATTGAAGGTGGTTGTGTTTTTCATGGTTGTAAAAAATTAGAAACAATAAATGTTAGTGAAAATAATTTGAATTATAAATCAGAGCAAGGAATTCTTTACGATAAAAATATGGGTGTGCTTATAGATTATCCAATAAATAAAAAAGATAAAATATACACAATGCCCAATTCGATACAAATTATAAGAGAGAAAGCTTTATCAGGAAATAAATATTTAGAAGAAATTTATTTATCAGAAAATCTTATACGTATCGAGGGCGGCGCATTTAATGGCGTTGAGAACATTACGGAATTAAAAATTCCAGCGAACGTTTCTATTATAGGACCAGCAGCTTTTTTAAGGTGCACTAATTTAAAGGCTTTGTTTTTTGAAAATCCTGAAGGATGGGGAGAGTATGATTCTGAGGAGAGTACTTTATGTATTGGGGGCGGCGATTTGAGTAGTCCTTCAAGTGCTGCTAGGTGTTTAGTGGAATATGAGGAATATATTTACGGCAACGGTCCTGGGTGGTGGAAAAGGAAGTAATAGTATCATAAGAATTTATTTTTAGGCGTAGCATGTCGTTTCACATAAGTTGGCACGGGATAATAGAAAAAAGTTTATTTATAAAAAGGAAACAATTTTTGTGAGGAAAAGATGAATAAGGCAATAGAATGCATATTTTTTATAGTTGTATCTTCTTTTATAATTCCTTTTATTTTTGGTTTACATAAATTATTGGAATATATTTTATTTAAAAGAAATCGCAAA
Source organism: Clostridia bacterium (assembly GCA_017505465.1). Taxonomy (GTDB): domain Bacteria; phylum Bacillota; class Clostridia; order Christensenellales; family Borkfalkiaceae; genus Scatosoma. The sequence goes on from JAFVPE010000004.1 coordinate 2,385, forward strand.
AGAGTTTTCCTAATTATGTATACGGTGGTTGTTTTAATAATCGTAGGTTCACTATTATCTGCGATTGCATACGCAGGGAATTATTTAACTCAAAGTAAACTTGGGAAGTATATTTGTGTCATAATTTATACGATTGTGCTAGCGATTAACGCCTCTAATTTTTTTGCTAAAAATTTTTATCAAAATCGTGAAATAATCATTACAAATAAAGCAACGGCATTTAAAAATGGATTTACTTTTATGTCTAGTAATTTTATTGTTGCGCATTTACCGATTAAAACTTTTGATAAATGTTTTTTATCTTATTTGTATAATAGTTGCTCAAATGTTTTCCCTAGAGGTGATAGGCGATAATGGGTTTGTTGCTTTTTGTCGGTTTAACGAATATGGGATATTAATATATTTAGCTGTTAAAGAAATTTTTGAAGTATACGCCAAGAAACAAGAAAAAACTCGGTTGGACATTGTTGCTGATGTTTTAGATAAAGATATAATGAAAAATTAAAAATCTTAAAGTTGTTGAACCCATTTTTTAGGGTGTTTGAACCCATTGTCGAAGAAAGTGAACCCATTTTGAAATTGTATCAAAATTGGTTCTCTTTTTTGGTTTGAGTTTCGTGTTTTTGACAGGATTTGAGGGTGGGAGCCGTTTTGTGGAAGCAAAACGCTTTGCCTTACGGCAGTTGGGTAATGATAAACTTGACGGCAAAGGCGGCAATTAATAATTGCCGAGCGGGGCGCGCCGCTAAAGGCGCAAATCCTGTCATCCGCACCATAAAGATACGCAGAATAGGATACAATTATTTGTGCCAATTCTGCGTTTTTTATTGCCTTTTAGGGGTATTTTTACCCTTTCAAGGCGTAAAAAGCATTTCTTGCGATAAAAAGAGCCTATCTTCCGAGGTCGTTTGCGCCTTCGGTTGAGGGGCTCTTTTTGCTTTCGTTAAAATTATGTGGGGTATTCGTTAAAATTATATGGGTAAGCGTTAAAATTTAGTATTTTAGTCCAATGACTATCATCCAACATTAAAAAATATCAGTTAATCACAATTATTAACATTAAACTTATTGATTTTGATTTCAAATATGATATAATATTATTTGGTATACGGCTGTGCAGAAGAATGATTTGTCTTATTTTTTTATTCTATAACTCTCCGAGCCTTTGTTTTCGGCGGTAATCGGAGCACTTTTATTGAATGAAAACGTATTTACGTGGCAATATGCTATTGCGTTTGTTTGCATTGTGTGTGCAGTTTTAATTAGCAACTTGAGATTCGAAAAGAAAAAGAGATAGTGTTGTGGAGGCGGAAATGGAAAATATTCATTTTAAGAATTTATCGTTTGTAATTTGTGATGGTCGTATTTTTCTTGCAAATGTGGAAGGGAATCTTTTTCCCTTTGTGCAAGTGCAGGTTGCTGGTGAAAATAAAGCAACGGGCGCGAAGATGATACATACGTCCGAAGGGGACAGATTGCAGTACGTAGCGCACGAATTGCAAGAAAATCGTTTAGAAATAGTACAGCGCTCTGTTCTTGTGGAAACCAAAACGGTATTCCAAGGCTATGACGATACAACAGCGGTTCGCATTCACACAGAAATAAAGAATATTTCCCGTTTAGAAATTGTTTTACAGGAAGTATCAGCATTTGTATATGGTGGGTTAGGAGAGACCAGTATTGATAATTCAAAGAAGTTGTATTTTACGCAATTCATTCAAAGTCACCACGCTGAATGTCAGCCCCGCAAGAAATCCTTTTTTGATTTTGGGATGCACAAGGGGAGCTTTGAGCAGCAAAAGAGAATTTCCTTTGCGAATATCGGCAGTTGGTCAACGAAGGCTTCGCTTCCGCAGGGGATTATAGAAAATTCCAACAAAAACACCTTCTTGATGTATCAGATTGAGCGGAATCATTCTTGGTATTATGAAATAAGCGATGAGAATGACGAATATTATTTGTATTTGAGCGGGGCGAATGAAACATTTGGGGGTTGGTGTAAAGCCTTGCAACCGCAAGCAATATACACCACGCCAACGGTTGCCTTGGCGTTTGCTGATACGGAGAATAATGTTATCAATGAGATGACGAAATATCGTCGACACATTAGTGGTAAAAGCGCAGTAGACACATACCTGCCTACCATCTTTAATGAATACATGTACCTTTCGTGGGATAGTCCTACGGCAGAAAATACCTTCCAGCTCGCTCCAATTGTGGCGAAAACAGGGGTGGAATATTACGTAATTGATTGCGGTTGGCACAATGAAGAGCCGGGTAATATTATCTATCCTTTCGTGGGACAATGGAAGGAGAGTAAAGCTCGTTTTCCTGAAGGAGTTAGAAAGACGACAGATTATATTCGCTCCCTAGGCATGAAAGCAGGGCTTTGGATAGAGCCTGAAATTATCGGCTGTCAATGTCAAGAAATGCTCGATTATTACGACGACGATTGCTTCTTGCAAAGGAATGGAAAACGCTTGTGTATTATGGGTAGACATTTCTTGGATTTTAGAGCAAAGAAAGTCGTAGATTATTTGACGGAAACGATACGCCGAATGGTCGAGGATTACGGCGCAGATTACGTAAAGCTGGACTACAATCAAGATTGCGGTGTAGGTACGGATTACTTAGCGTTTTGCGCGGGCGAAGGCTTGGAACAATCTACAAGGGCCTATCTTCAATGGGTAGATAATATACGAGAAAGATTTTCGAACGTATTGTTTGAAACGTGCTCGTCAGGCGGTATGCGAATGGATTATGAAACTCTTTCGCATTTCTCTATTATTTCCACATCCGATCAAACGGATTATTTGAAATACCCGTACATTGCAGGAAATATTTTGTCTTCGGTATTACCAGAGCAGGCGGCTGTGTGGAGCTATCCCGTAGGTGTTGGTGAAATTGGTAAGCCTTTACCTTATGATGCGGAATGGGTGCAAAAAAACATTACCGACGAGAGAATTATTATGAATATGATTAACTCGTTTTTAGGTCGTATGCACTTAGCAAGCCATTTAGAGCTTTTGACGGAAGAACAGTTTTCGTTGGTAAAAGAAGGCGTCGAATATTACAATAAGCTTACAAAAGATAAGAAAAATGCAATGCCGTATTTCCCTTTAGGGTTTACAAAATTTGGAGACGATTTAGTTGTTAGCGGCTTAAAAACGCAAGATAAAATATATTTAGCTGTTTGGAACCTTTCGGACACGTCAAAAGCAATTAATATTCCTTTTGATGGAGAAGAGATTGTTGGCGCAGATATTGCATATCCTAAAAAAGCTTTAACAAAATATACGGCAAGCAAAAACGCCTTAACGGTATGCTTTGAAAGTGGTAAATGTGCAAGATTTTTTGAGATTCAATTATTTCGATAAAAGCACACTTGGGGAAATTGTACCGTAATGAACAGCTATGGCACTGTAAATGCGAGTAGTTCGTTTATATTCCATATTTAATTATCGTTTGTATTAGCTTTTGGGTAATACTTATGTATGCAATATATGCGTTTGGCACATTGAAATGAAGGATTTTATTTGAAAGTAGTTGGTTTGGTGGACCATTCTTCTTGCTATTTATAAAAAAATATAAAAATCATAAAAAAAGTTGGCAGTACCCTGTTGATAAAGCAAAAATGTATGCTATTAGAAATAGTGGTCGAGTTGCCTGTTGGTAATGGTAAGATGAAACAAATAAAAACGGGGTGGAGTTTATTGCCCAAAGGTAAAATAAAACTGGCAACGCCCTTTTCAGGATTTGTAAATTGATTCAAGGAGAAAAACAATGAGTAAAATAAAAGAAAATATTTTAGTGGATTGGACAAACGATATTATTTTATTAAATGACAATTACGCGGACAAAGGGTTGTATGCTGGGTATATCGGAGTTGTTGTTGAAAATTTAATCGAAGAAATGGGGATAATATTGGCAGATTTTTTCAACCCTATTACAGGTGAAGACATAGCAATATTAGTAGAAGTTAAGAAGGAAGATTTCCGAGTTTATTCGGGAACATTGGAAGACCAAAAGATGGGTAAAGCTTTTAAGGATTTATTTAGAAACAAATAACCTGTTGGGTTCAAATCAGGACTAAAACCTGATTTACAGCAGAATCGTTCGGAACAGACACGCAAGCGCACCCTTTGGGTGCGCTTTTATGTATGGTAGTTTTGACAATTAGTAGTGTGAAATAGTAAAAATAAGAGAATTGGCGCTATTTTTTAAGTGTAAGTATTGCTTTTTGTTACAAGAAATGATACAATAAGGTAAGCATTGTATAAAAGGATGACGAGTATGAAAAAGTTGCACTTGATTTGTAATGCGCACATCGATCCCGTATGGCAATGGACTTGGGATGAAGGGGTTTCTTCGGCGATTGCCACGTTTAAATCGGCGGCGGATTTGGCGGATGAATTCGACTATATCTTTTGTCACAACGAAGCGATGCTTTATGAAGCGATAGAAGAAAGCGCTCCCGAGCTTTTCGAACGAATCAAAGCCCTGGTAAAGGCAGGAAAATGGAAAATTGTCGGCGGTTGGTATTTACAGCCCGACTGTAATATGCCCACAGGAGAAACGTTCGTGCGCCAAATTAGCGTAGGAAAGGCGTATTTTATGGAAAAATTCGGCGTAGAGCCGACGGTTGCCTACAACTTTGACGCCTTTGGACATAGTGTTGGCTTACCGCAAATTTTGGCGAAAAACGGCTACAAAGGATATATGTCCTGCCGTCCGAATAGAATACAGTTTACCTATCCGAGCCGATTTTTCTATTGGACGTCACCCGACGGTAGCTCCGTTATTATGACGAACAGCGAAACGTACAACACGCTTCTTGGGGACGCGGCAGAGAAAATCCAAAAAGAAATCGAAGGCGTTCCGATGTGGATGTTGGGCTCCGACGCAGGCGGTAAAATGCGAGATGGAATGGAAGACGTAGACTATTCCCTTTGGGGAGTAGGCAATCACGGCGGCGGCCCTTCCCGCAAGGATTTAAGGGATATCGAAGCGTTGAAGGTGGATGGCGTAGAAATTATACATAGCACACCCGACGACTTATTTGCCGAAAGCTTGAACGTTGTAGGCGAAGTCAATACTTCCCTCGTTACTTGTATGCCCGGATGTTATTCGTCGATGATGAAGATAAAGCAAGGGTTTAGACGGGCGGAAAACTTGTTTTATGCCGCCGAAAAGATGTTGGCGGTGGGCAATTTAAACGGCATTACTTTCGATACGCCGGATATGAAAACGGCGGAAAAGAAGATACTCTTTGGCTCTTTCCACGACATTCTTCCCGGTACGGTTGTAACGGAAGGGGAAAGAGAAGGGCTTTGCGCATTATCCGTAGCAGAAAAAATTGCTACCGATTATCGCACTAAGTTGTTCTTGCGTATGGCAATGGGGCAAAAGCATGCCGAGCCGGGGGAATTCCCCGTATTCGTGTTTAATTACGCTCCCTATGAGGTTACCACGCCTATCGTTGCGGAATTTTCATTAGAAAATCAAAATTGGGATGAGAAAATCCGTTTCATGCCGCGCGTGTATTGCCAAGGGAAAGAAATTCCCTGCCAAACGCTCAAGGAAGAATCCACGCTGAACTTGGATTGGCGTAAAAAGGTCGTATTTGAAGGAAAACTAGCACCCATGTCCTTGACGAGATTTGAAATCAAGGTGGTGGAAGTGCCTAGAACGCCGATCTTTGCGCCTGCAAAAGCGTGCAATATGGACGAGCATATTTCCATTGGTAAGCCAATTTTTGAAGTTTACGACGATACCGCAGACCCTTGGGGAATGAGTCTTAAAGACCTCAAAGCACTGGGGGAAAACCCCGTGCCGATGCGAGAGATGACGCCGTTAGAAGTGGCGGAATTTTGCGCTTTGGAAGAAGCTACTCCGTCGGAGCGAATTATCGAAGACGGCGATGTTTTATCGGTGTACGAAGGCATTTACACCAACGGCAAATCGAATGCGGTGTTGCAGGTAAAAGAATATAAAAACCACGATTACGTGGATTTAAAGGCGATTGTAGAATTTGCGGACAAGAATAAGCTCTTGCGTGTAAAAATTCCTTTGCCTGAAGAATTCAAGGACGGCGTAAGCGTCGGCGACGGGCCGTTCGTATTCGAGCAAAAGCCGAATGCGGAATGTGTATTCCAAAAGTGGTTCGGCGTGCAAAACGCAAAAGGGGAAATCTACGCCGTCATCAACGACGGTATCTACGCAGGCAAGGTGGAAGGCGGTTATATTCACCTTACGCTGCTTCGCGGCGCAGGGTATTGTTTCCACCCTATCGGGGATTTGCAGCTGTATCCCTATGACCGCTATATGCCGAGAATTGAATCGGGCAGGTACACGTTCAATTTTAGAATTATGCGTGGGAAGGTGTATGAAATTTACCGTGAAGCGGAGCTTTTCAACCAACCCCCTTATGCCGTAAACGTATTCCCGATTGGCAAGGAAAACAAGGGATTTTCCACTGTTTCTCTGCAAGGGAAGGTGATTTTGACGAATTGTCATTTGAACGATAAAGGGGAATACGTTGCGCGCGTATACAATCCTGCGGATAACGAAGAGAGTTTCCGTTTACAAATTGGCGAAACCTTTGTGAAAGGAAAGGCAAGCAAGGGCGAAGTCGTTTCCATTGTTGTAAAAGACGGAAAAGGCGAGATTGTTCACGACAGAATGCCTGTATAATACAATAAAACGTATAAAAGGCGACGCCCAAAAGGAGTGCCACTTTTTTATGGGAATATGAAAACCGCCCACGGAAAAATCCGTGGGCGGTTGTTGTTTTAGTTGAAAGGCTTATTGTTTTACAAAAGTCGATCCGTCGAACGTATACACGATATCTTGAGAAACAAGCAAGGTGTTACCGTTTTCATCGGGAAGGGTGAAGCCTGCCTTGATAGTGAACGTAATCGCGCCGTTCGCAATAAGAGTTTCTGCATACTCGTCTACCATACGGATAATAACGCCGCTCGATCCCGTGGTTTCTACCGTGATGGGCGCGAATATACCGCCGTTCGTCAAGGGGGCTACATCCGTTCCCTTGTAGGACGTGACGCCTGCCGCGTTCGCTTCAACCAATTCCCTTGCCGACTTATCGTTGACATAAATATATTTCATAATATCAACGCCGTGGTTCTGTTGAGCGAGCGAAGCGCCGTTGTCGTTCCAATAACCCGTAACGCTAGGAGTATTCAACCACCCATTCGTTCCCTTTGTATAGAGCATAGCGAAATAGTAGCTGTTGGGGTTCTTCGTGATGTCCCAATCGGTGCGGTTTTCAATACCGATTGTTTCGGTTGCGTCTACGTATTCAAAGGCGTCGAACGTTCTCGTGAAGTTCGTTCCGTCGAATTCGTAAACTATATCGGTGTTCACGTACAAGACGTCGTTGTGTTCACAAGTGATGGCAAAGCCTGCCTTAAAGGTAAGGGTGAAGGTTGTAGCAAGCTCTTTCATGATACGGATCATAAGACCGCTTCCGCTTGTGGACTCTACCGTGATAGGCGCGAATATACCGCCGTTCGTCAAGGGGAATGCGTCCGTTCCCTTATAGGACGTGACGCCTGCCGCGTTCGCTTCAACCAATTCTCTTGCCGACTTATCGTTGATATAAATATATTTCATAATATCAACGCCGTAGTTCTGTTGAGCGAGCGAAGCGCCGTTGTCGTTCCAATAACCCGTAACGCTAGGAGTATTCAACCAACCAGTTGTACCCCCGTTGTGCAAGATAGCAAAGTAGTAGCTATCGGGGTTCAGCGCGGAGTTCCAACCGCTACGGTTTTCCATGCTAATCGATGTGTCTGCATTCGTCAATGCGCTCTCTGCGAGTGTAGTTGCCGATACGGAAACGTTTGCACTATTTACCGTTGTGGAGTACGTACCGTCGCTATTTTGCGTTGCGCCTGCAACCGACATCAACGTGTAGCCGCTGTTTGCGCTAACCGTGAACGTAACTGCCGTGCCGTTTTCTACCCAAGCGCCGTTTGCAATCGCTGTACCGTTTGCTTGTGCGCTAATCGTTGCATTGCTACCCGAATAGGTTACTTGCCACAATTGTTCAACCGCAAACGTAACAATCGTATTGGCGGTAGGGGTTACCATATACGTGCCGTCGCCGTTCTTCGTAGCATTCGTTACCGAAGCGAGCTTGTAGCCCGTTTCGACTGCTACCGAGAAGGTGAGCGAATTACCTTGTGCAACCGCTACCTTCGAGCCGTTGCCGATTGCACCGCCGTTCACCGTCACTTGAACGGGTACGTCGAAGGTAACTTCATAGCCGACAACCGTTTCTACTTGAATTGTATTTGCTGCCTTCGCCGTGAAGGTGTAGGAGTTGTTTGCGCTCAACGCTTGTTTTACGCCGTTAACCGTAACGCTAGAAACAACGTAGCCGCTATCGGGAGTAATCGTAAAGGTGTAGGTTTGACCATTTGCAACCGTATCTACGCCCGAAACGCTTGCGCGGTTTGCGGAAACTTCGATTGTTGCGCGGTGATCGCCCTTCAACCAATTACCTTTTACATAGGTACAGAAGACTTCTTCCGTGAAGGTAACCGAACCATTGGTTTCCGTCCACCATACTGAGCCTGCGGGGATTACGAAGTAATCGCCGTCTTTTGTGCCAACGTGACCAACGAGCGAAACCAAATCTTCGGGCCCGTAATAGAATGCATTGGTGACTGCAATGCCGTTGAAAAGGGCGGGTTTGCTTGCATTGATGATCATATTGCCGCGGATATCGCGGTTCAAGACCTTCTTATTTGCGATACCGTCCAACCACAAACGGATTTCCGTACGGGAGTCCTGTTCGTTGTTCATCCAACCAATATCGGCGAGTGTTACATCTACGTTATTGCCGTCGTAAGCGGTGTACCAGAATCTGCCGTTGTAGCAGAATACGAGATCCTTCGTGCGCATTTCGCCTTCCATATCGCCGATTGTGTAGTATTCGGAGCCAAGCCAGAAACGAGTGCCGCCAACAATCGTGATCTTATCGCCTGCATTCGCGCCGGTAACGCCGCCAAATTCGAGAATCTTGTAGTTGGAGCCGTCGCCCATTTGTTGACCGTGGTATACGAACTCGGTGATTTCCGTTACCGTTTGACCGTCTGCGGAAGTGTAATATACTGCGCAAGGATCATCCTTGGACATATTTTCAATCGTGAGCACCTTGGGTGCGTCTGCAGGGAACCAACAATCGTTTGTGTAGAAACGAATCGCATTGCCTACGTTGTCGCCCGTACCCGCGAATTGTTCGGTGCCGTAAGCTGCTGTTTCCGTGCCGACAGTCCAAACACCGCCGCGGGGATGATCCGCTTTGGGAAGGAAGTAGGCAAGGAAGCCGTCATAAAGAATATAGTAGCCGCCGTTTTGTACAACCTTCGTGCCGGGCGCGCCGTACAAGGTGTCACCGTTGTGAAGCCCGTATGCGGCATTCTCGTTTACGGCAATCAATTCCAAAATCTTATCTTGACCGTTGTTCCAATAATATTCGCCGCCCGCGATTTGGTGGAAGGTCGTATCGTCTTGACCGCAATCCACGTATACAGGATATTTATAGCCTTCGGGCAAGGAATCGTTTACAAACGTAAAGTCGTCCGTAATCAAAAGGTCGTTGTAGAAGTCGATACGAAGGGTGAACTCGTCGTATTCGCCGTTCGCATCCGTGTCTTCGGGGGCGTTGTAGAGCTCTTTGATATCGGAGTTATACAAATACCCCAAGAACATACCGTAGTCGATACCGTCGTAATCGATGGTATAGTCTTTCGAGAGTTTATACATAACGCCGTTTGCATAGAATACGGAGTCGCCTTTTACGATAATTTTGTCGCCACTCTTCATAGAAGAGCTATCAAAAGCAAAGAACAAACGCATTTGACCGCTGTCTTCCATCGTCCAAATGCCTTGCAAACCGCTAAAAGTGCCCGTCCCTTGGTATTCGACGTTTACGGCGTGAATATCGAGCTTCGTGTTGAAGCCCAAGTTCGAATCGCCGTCCGTAGTGAGTAGGGTGGCGTACACTTTCACGCCGTTGTAGGTTTTATCATCTGCGCTAAAATTCGAGTGGGAAGCAACGCCCGTCAAAACGAACTTAGTGGAGCTTGTGGAAACCAAAGTGATTTCGCAATCCTTGGAAAAGTTCATGGCTTGCGTAACGTCGATTTCTTCGCTTTTGCTTGTATTATACCACGTACCCTTCAAGTTTTCCGTAGGGACTTGTTCGGGAGTATCCCCCCAAAGCACTTCTTCCGTCGTCTTCGTGCCGTTTACGTCGTACGTGATTTGGTACGTAGGGATAAAGTCTTTAATAAGGGGAGCGGCTTCTTCGTCTTGCGTTGCGTCGTTCCAATAAACGTCCTCTTTAAGGGTGTCTTGGTATGCGCGCTTCGCTACGTATGCGACACATCTTTCCGCTGTTTCCGTTTCCGCAACTACCGTTTCCGTGCCGTCGTTTGCAACGCTACAAACGATACCCTTGAACGAGAAGTTCATCGTGTAAACGGAATCGGGAAGGTTGTAAACGTAAGCAATCGATTCAATTGCAGTGCTTTCCTTTTTGTCGTTAAACCAATATTCCGTCGTGTCAATTTTCATGACCTTATCGGTGGTTTGCGTCAACTCACCCGTAAGGAATTTTGTGGGCAAAATCAAGGTGTACGTCTTATAACTGTCGGAAACCTTGTAAGAGCCATTTCTTTCGTTGGTCGTTCCAAAATCGGGGACGAGAACGTCGGAAGAATTCGGGATAACGAAATCCTTATCCATTTGTACGTGGAAACGAATCCCTTTTCTGCTTGTAGGAGCGTAAGTTTCGCCGTCGTAGTCGAAAATACGGATGGACGCGCCGTCCGTTTTATACGAACCGTCAGTGATGACGTCTGCCGCTGCATTTATCTTGGTGGGGGCAGTAGCAATAAGAGCGCCTACGGCAAGGGAAGCCAATGCCAAACAGGAAGGCAAAAGAATCTTTAAAAATCCAAAACTATGTTTCTTCATAAAGCCTCCTTATTATTCGCCCCAGCCTTCGGGATATTCGGAACCAACGTCCGTGCTAGCTGTGATCACGTCTTGTGCGGAAAGAGCGTTGATCGTTACGATGGGAGCTTCGTACACACGTACGTTGCTCAAAAACTGTGTGTTTTTCTCTTCCATTTTTTTACCTCTCTAAAAATGCGTGTTCGTTTTGGACCCGCAACGTCCAAAACAGGTGTTTCCGCGCTGCGGAAACGGTCTTATATTGTTTGGTTAACGTCAAATCAATCGATGAAAATCGGTTGACGTTAATGGCGTTCAAAGATTGTGTTTTTGTTGTTTTTTATTATATGGTTACGCGCGTGTTATGTCAACAAAATTAATAAAACGCAATAGGAAAGGTAAAAAAAGCATATTAAATAGGTAAAAAAACCCTACAAAAAAGGGAGAAAAAGATTGATTTTTTTGCACATTATTGTAAATCTGTAAGCAATAAAGAATCGCTAGGGAGTTGCAAAACGTAAAAAAGTATGCTATAATCAATTCGATTCTTTTATAAAAAGATAAAAGCGTCGGGAGAAATATTATGAAGCAATACGTTTTACCTAAAAAATTATTCAAAGATAAAAAGGCGATTTCCTTAAAAAACTTGAAGAAGAAGCAACCGTTACAAATTGGGCTTACAGAGCCGAATGCCACTTGTTTTAGCAAGGGGGAGCATATTATTTTGGATTTTGGTGCGGAAATATGCGGGGGTATTCGCATTCTCACGCACGCGGCGGATAACGTACCCGTCCGCATTCGCTTTGGCGAGAGTATTACGGAATGCTGTGCCGAGCTCGGCGGGGAAACCAACGCAACGAACGACCATTCTTTGCGAGATTTTACCGTACGATTACAAAACTATTCGGATATGACGTTTGGGCAAACGGGCTTCCGTTTCGTTCGCCTTGATTTCGATGGGGAAGTGAAGATCAAAAGCGTAGTGGCGGAAAGCCATTGTCTCCGTAAAAAAGCACATTACGAATACAATGGTAACGACGAGAGAATTCGCCAAATTTACAAGGCTGCAAAACGGACGGTGGATTTATGCGTTTCGAGCGGCTACGTTTGGGACGGCGTGAAGAGAGACCGCCTTGTTTGGATTGGGGATATGCATCCGGAAATGTTGGCGCTCACGACGTTATACGGACAGATGAAGGAGCTTGAAATATCGTTGGATTTCGTAAGGGATCAAACACCGTTGCCCGCTTGGATGAATTGGTATCCCACCTATTCTATGTGGTGGATTATTATCGTAGCGGAATATTACGAAAGAACGGGCGCTCGTGCCTTTACGGAAAGACAGCTGCCCTATTTGAAGGGATTGATTGACCAAATGAATTCCTGTGTGTACGAGAATGGGGATTTGGATTTACCCCACTATTTCGTGGATTGGCCTACAAGTGGACAGCCTGATGAAATTATCGGTTCACGCGCAATTAACGTTATGGCGGTGAAGAGGGCTATCTATTTATTAAACGAGTTTGGGGAATCGACGAGCCAAGCGGAAGGTCTACTTGCAAAGCTTATGAAACAGCCGATTGTTCCCGTAAAGAGCAAGCAAGTAACGGCTTTGAAATACTTTGCAACCGGGGAATTGACGGACGAGGAAAAGGAACGTCTTGTGGCAGGCGGAGCGCAGGGTATGTCGACGTTTATGAGCTATTACGTGCTCAAAGCAGTGGCATCCTTCGACAAAGCGAAAGCGGTGGAAATGATGAAGGACTACTACGGCGCAATGCTCGACAAGGGCGCAACGACCTTTTGGGAAGATTTCGATATGGCTTGGGTGGAAAACTCGGGACGCATCGACGCATTCCCGAAAAAAGGGCAAAAGGATATCCACGGCGACTACGGTGCCTATTGTTATAAGGGCTTTAGACATAGCTTGTGCCACGGTTGGTCGGCAGGGATTATCGCATTTATGAAAGAAGAATTGTAATTCTTATCAACGCACCCCATTGGGGTGCGTTTTTTATGCTCGAAAAAGGAAGATTTTGTGAAATTTATGAGAAAATTCCCCGATTTGCTTGTAATTCTTTTTCGTTCGTGCTACAATAAAGCGGAAAAAATAAGGCTTGGTGCACTATGAAAGCAATTCGACAAAGAAGCTTATGGAAATGGGATGACGTTGTGTCTTTGGCAGCGTCCGTTTTCGCTTGCATTATTTTGTCGATTCCCATTTTGCAAGGGGAAATATCGTTTGCTATTCTTGCGGGCATCGCGCTCGTGGAAGGGGTTATCACCTTCTTTAATGCAAGCATTAAAAATAAAATGATCGCCTGCATTTTTGAAACGGTACACGCTTTCCTTTTTTCCTTGGTTATCGTCCTATTTGCGGTGTTTGAACGGAGCGATATAGTCGTTTATCCTTTGATTATTACCGTCTTGGCGGTGGTAACGCTTGTGAAAGGAGGGATTGCCGTCTACCACGTTCGAAAGTATGGAAATGCGCGCAATATTGATTACCATACGTCGGGCAATCACAATTTCATTTCGGCGTTGACGTATCTGCAAATGCTTTGGTTTGTCATCGTTTCGCTCTTCCGTGTGTCTAATCCGATGCTTTGTCGGCTCATTGCCGATTTGGTTTTGAATTTCATTGTAACCAATATCGTTACCACGGTGGCGATGTTTATGCTTGTGCGTATGTACACGGACGAGAAATTGACGTTCGTGGAAAAGGTACGCTTTATCGTTAGCACGCTTATTGAAAAGGACGTATTCATTTACATAGGCTTTTTCTTCTCGTTCATGGTGGCGCTGTTTACTTTATTAACTGCTTTGAATAGTGAAGGGGACGCGCAGACGGGCTACTATGCGTTGGGCGGCTTTTATCTCACAATTTTCATTACCCGTATCGTATCCCACTTCCTTTGGAAGAAGGCGAGTAAACGGGAATACGACGAAGCGCAGCTTCAAAAAGTAAGGGCTCGGCTGTCGCTGTTCGTGAGTATCGCCTTGTTAGTGGAGGGGGAAACAATTGGTACGGCGCTTATGTTTTTTATGCAAAATAAAGCGCAGGCTCAAACGCCCCTTTGGTGGTTTTTCCTATTCCTGTTGCCGTTCGCGCTTTGGCGCGGCGTATCGTGTTCGATGTATTTGATAAAGGCTCGAAAATCCGCCGATTTGCGTATCAAGGCATACGGCGCAATCGACTTGATATCTGCAGGCTTTTCCTTGTGCGGCGTACTGTCGATGATTTATTACTACTTGGGACAAAATGAAAATTGGCTGCTTTTCGTGCGCGGTTTTGCAGTGATATGGCAAATCATTGCTGCAGTTGCCACAGTTAAACTGTTTGTGGAATCGATTATAGGTTTGGCAAAAAAGAAGCCCAAAACGCCGAAGGTTGAAGAAAATGAAACGCACCCATGATGGGTGCGTTTTTATACACGTCAAAGCGGTTGTGTCGGAATATGGAACGAACGTAAATATCAACATGGACAATGAAAAGCCCGACGGCATTTGCCGTCGGGCTTTTCATAAAGTCAATATTGAATTTCAAACATTGCAAAATCGTCTACGGAAAGAGTGGTGGTTAAAATACCTGCTTTTTCATCGTAAGACCATACCATGTCCGCATTCAAACCGATATTGCGGACGAATTTAGGCGCTCTGTCCGTCTTAACGGAAAGGGGAATGTTGCCGCTTGTTTTGTTCTCGTCGTATTGCAAATCGCAAAGGGAAATAAGGGAAGCATTTTCGTCTTCGAAGATCACGCATTCCACGCCCTTGCTCGCTTTGCAAGCGTACTTTTTGACGACGTTGCGTTCCACAATACCTTTGAAGATGTTTTTGAACGCTTCGCGGTCGTCGTATTCAAGCATAGCCGCACACCAAATCACCTTGCCCTTGCCGTACGTCTTTTCGATAAACGCAGGATATTCGGTGTTTTTCCAAGGGGGGCAGGAGTGAATGGAGGCATAGTGATAGTTATAATCGGGCGGAGCGTAAGGGAGCGCAATCGTCGCCTTCACGTTGCCGTCCGCGCCTTCCATAAGGGGCAAATAATAGGTGAGCGGAAGGGGGTATTTTTCGTTGAATTCCCCAAACTCGCTCTCGAATGCAGTCTTGGGTGAAATGTAAACTCTTGCGCCCAATTGAACGCCCGTATAAGGGCAATCGCCGTACGTTTCGCCTACCACCTTGCCGCCGAAAAATTCTTTGATAAGACGGGAATCGGATTTGCCCGAAAGGTAGAGCGTACCGCCGTTTTTCACGTATTCGATGAACTTTAACGGAGCGTCGTTGTCAAAATCCTGCAAAGCAGGCGCAATCACCATTTGATATTTGGAAAGATTGTCAAGACGGTTGTTGGAAACGATTGCCGTCGGAACGTGCGCTTCAATGAGCTTTTTGACTGCACCGATGGCGCAGGTGCGGTTGTAGCGATCGCTTCCGTCGGTGGTGTACATCGTCTTACTGTCGAAGTAAACCGCCACTTCGGAATACAAATTCCCCCTACCCATGTACGGCTCGAAGGGGATTTGGCGGTCAAACGCTTTGCCCAAACGCTCATACACACGTTCATCCAAAGTACCGATAGGGTCGATAGCGTCGATAATGAGCGAAGCCCCGTGATGCGCCGCAGTCAAGAGAATTTCTCTTTCCAACGTCTTTTGCGGCTTGGTAATCGTGTGTTCGCGTAACGTCTTGTCGCAACGGCAAGTCATATACTCGAAGGGTTGATTTTTCGTTACGCCGTAGTAGTATTTGCAAGCAAAAGAGTGAGAGTACAAATCGCCGTACAAATCGCCGCCTGTAAATTCACATTCGTCGTTGATGCCTTCCGTTGAGCCGCCAAGCCAATCGCATCCGATCACGGCGGCGTAGTTAAATTCTACCGTTACGGAAGGATATACCTTGTTGGTGTATTCTCTCACGAACTGTACGAATTCCACCATCCAATCTTGACGAGCTTTCACGTAGCGAAGCCACGTAGCGTCTTTAAAATCTTCCTTTTCGGGCAAGTCCATGCCCGTTTCTTCCTTGAAACGCTTTTTGCACGCGTCGCAATGGCAGGTAACTTCCCAATAGGGCATATCGTAGAAAAGACCATCTAAATTCGAGTCCTTGAATTCACGAACGAGCTCGTCGATTTGCACCTTTAAGAAATCACGGTACTCCAAGTTGTTCGGACAGCAAAGTCCGTAGCGCTGACCGCGGTCGCGCCACGTATCGCCGTTGGCGTAAACCTGCTCCCAAGCAGGATGATTTTCCGCCGCCCAATTGTTGAAGATAAGGCTATAATAGCCAACGACCTTCATACCGCCGTCTTTACACTTTTTGAGAAGCCTTTTAAGCTCGTTTTCGCCGTGCAAGAAATGCTTGTGCGTGCGTGCGGTTTCGGTGGCGTAATTGCAAAGCCCCGTGTGCGATTGCAAATAAATCATAGGGCTTTGAATTTTCGCTTTTACAAGGTTTTCGTAATAGGCATCGGCGTTGAATTCAGACAAAAAAGCCTCGTCCTCGTCGTGAATATGCATATCCGTCAACTGTCTACGGAATACGCCTTTATACCATTTGCTCATTTGTTCAATTTCTCCAAGTCGGGATTTTCTGCGAAATGTTTGAGCATAACGATGGGGTCGCTTTCGCTCGTGTTTTCAATCACAACGCCGTTTTTCGCCGCTTGTGCGCTAACGAAATATTCGTCGTGCGTAAGTTGACCGTAACGGATAAGCGAGGGAGTTTCAATAACGTGGCCGCCGAACGTGCCGTGGCCTTGCAGCATAATCATGCCGTACGCCGCAGCGTCCTTGATAACGACCTTTTGACCGGGATATACCGTCAAGCGCTTTGCGCAAGCAAGCTTGCTCTTATAGCATACCCATTCTTCCTTATGCGCTGCGTCTTCGTGATCGACGATGGGGCGCATAAAACGGTTTTTCTTGAAGTTGGGATCTACGTTCAAATCCCAATCGATAACGTCCATAAGGTAGTCGAAGTTGCCCTTTTCTTCTTCGGGACAATTCTTCCAAAGCAAATCTTCGCTTACGCATTGACCGCCGTAGAGAACCGATTGATACATCGCATAAACGTCGGAAGCGAACTGCGGTTCGTACGTGCAAAGGCTTGCAGGCGCGTGGAGCACTCCGGGGGGAACGTCCCAACCGGTGTCGAGTTCAATTTTGTACGCTTGCGAGTAATCGAGTAAATGATTGTCCCCTTTGTGGAAGTTTTCAAGGCATTTCTTAATTTCTTCCTTCGTGCATTCGGGGTTTAAGCCGAAGAAGGTGAAGGGGAATTCGCCGCCGTGATTGTTCACCTGTGCAGGGAAGAAATACATTTCGGGCTTTCCCTCTGCGCCCACGCGCTTTGCGTGCTCGTCGCGGTGGTGAATATGATGGGGCAAAGGACCTGCGTTGTCAAAGAATTTTGAGAACATAGGCCACTTATGATACTTATCCCAAAGCTCGCCGATAAGCTCGTCCTTCAATTCGTCGACCATATCGCGAAGGAGTATTTGCTCGCTGCCGTCCTTGGAAACGACGTAGGAAAGACCTTCGTCGTCGGGGGTAGCGGGGCCATTTTCCGCCCAAGTTGTGGACGCGAACCATCTTTCGTCGATGCCGCCGCGTTCAAGTCCCAACACGTAATAATCGTCGGGATGGAGCTTGATTCTTTTGCCGGGGCGGCAGAATGCTCTAGGCACCCAAGTGGGCTTTAAACGCAAAATACCATTGCCTTCTTTGAATAATTTCTCGCTTAATTTCATTTTTATGTTCTCCTTATTGGAAATTTATTTTGATTTGATAGGATTTTTGTTCCTTGGCTTTTAAGGTTCTCATTTTGAAGTTATCGAATCTCGTTAAGGACGGCTCTATACCGAGCGCGTAATCACCGCTAATCATGCTCTTCCATTCAAGGGTAACGGGGAAGTCCGCCGTGTCGTAATGCATTTCTACGGAGATTTGCTTTTCGGGGTTGGTAAGGCGTATCCTGCCTTCCGTAAGGGTGTGATAATACACGTCCTCGTCGCCGCCGTCAATAGGGGCGGTGATACGGAACATATCCGTCTTTCTTTGCTTTGCAATTTCCGTCAGCGGATCGCTTTGCGCCGCAGGGATTTCAAGCTGCAAGCATTCGTCAAGGAAGGGGTGTCCGTAGTTGATATGATAAAGGAGTACGTATTGCGTATCTCTAAAATCAAGATTTTCAAGTGTATCGCAAATGGAAAGGGAGCTTTCCGAAACGATGAAACGGCGTTTCATTACGAGATTTTTGCCGAACAAAGCGCATTCTCGCACTTCGCCGCAAACGACGATATTTTCGCCTTCTTCATAGGCGTAGGCAACGTCGCATTTTTTGTAATGAAGGCTACCGTGTACGGGTTTACCTTCCACGCAAGAGGATACGTTATCCATACCGCAGGTGTAGAGAAATCCCCCTTCAAAGTTGCCTACGAAATCCCTTGCGCCGTCGTTTAAGCCGTTTTTGCTTAAAAACGAGAGATTTACTCCTTTATATTTCGCCCAAACGATATCGAGCGCATTGTCTTTGTTGAACAACAGTTCAAGCGCGCCGTTTTGCACGAGAATGCAGCGCTTGTCGGCAATGAAAATTTCATGCGCGAAGCGTATTTGCGCTTTGTTGCCTACCTTTCTTTCATTCATATTACAGCTCCGTTATTTGATTTTATCCGTAGGGAAACCCTTATCGAGCTTTCTATATTCCGCAGG
This sequence comes from Clostridia bacterium, assembly GCA_017505465.1. GTDB lineage: Bacteria > Bacillota > Clostridia > Christensenellales > Borkfalkiaceae > Scatosoma. The sequence continues at coordinate 21,095 of JAFVPE010000004.1, forward strand.
CGTCATGTCGAAATGCTTTTTGAAGAGATTGTGGAAATAACTCGTGGATTCAAAACACAATTCGTTTGTGATTTCCGTAATCGACATATCGGTTGCGGTAAGAAGCTCTTTTGCGTGTTGCAGCTTCGTGCGGTTCACGTATTGCGTAATCGTGCAGCCCATATGCTTTTTAAAAATACGGGTTAACTGCGGATAGCTGTACGGCAATTCCTGTTGAGCCGCCTTGATTTGTTCGTTTGTAATCAAGGGGTTATTCAAATGTTGAATGAGTGGCTTCAATACTTCGGGAATACCCGAAGAGTTTTGATACTGCTCGATAAAATTCAAGAGTATATTGGAAAAAATTAGGTTGCACTGTTGCTCGGTATAAGGGGTGCTTTGCCCATGGAAGGTCTGTATTTCAAGCAGCATATTCGTTAACTTTTCGAGCGTGGAATGCGACAAGGTGAACGAAAGCGGATGGGGAGCGTTGCACAACTCTTCGTAGAGGGTGGGGGAATACATACCGAGCAACGCCTTCATATAACTGTCTTTCGTGGACAGACAAACCGCTTGAAATTGATTTTTAACACCGTTTGGATAGTGAAAAGAATGCTCGTCTTTCGGACCGACAAGACACGCCGAACCTTCCGTCATAATTTTTGTTTCGCCGTTGATTTTGTGTAAAATATGGTCGTTAAGGACGATTTGTATTTCCCAATCGGTGTGTCCGTGATAAACAGGGTACTCAAAATTTACCCAATAAAAAGACGTGTTGGCTTTTATCCATGGAGACGCCTTTTCAAAGGTCTGTATCGTACTCTGCTCATTCATATTACCGACTTGCGGATAGATTTTTTCATTCGTTCTATCTTTCATGGTTTCATTATAGCACCGTCAAAATCAAATGTCAATACCCATAATGAAATTTTAGAGAATAAAAAAAATATCCAAAAAAGCAAAAAAACCCTTTAATATCTTGTTCTTTTGAAAAAACAACCATTTTCCGAAATATAAAATGCAATTTTACAGCGTATATTTGCAATTTATGAGTAATGACAAAAAAATATGATTATGATATAATAAAGTGAAAAAAAAGCATAAAATGCAATAAATAAGAAAGAAAAGTTAATTGCAAAATAAATATTTTGTGCTATAATATAGAGGAGTAAAGGCAATCGGTTCTTTCGCATAGCGAAAAACGGCTTGCAAATAAGGTATAGGAGTGAAAGAAATGCAGGGCAAATATCCTATTACAGGTACGTTTATCGACGAAGTAACTTATGACATTCCTGCGTCCAATTGGTCGAACGAACAATGGGCGGCGGATCTTGACCACATGAAGGAAGTGGGCATGGACACGGTGATCATCATGCGCAGCGTGTTCTACGATAAATGCTTGTATCCTTCCAAGCACTTTGCAGGCTTGAAGGAAGAAGGGGAAGATTTTATCGGCTTCATTTTGGAAGAAGCGCAAAAGAGGGATATGCAGGTGTTTATCGGCTTGTACATTTCCAATTTGACGTGGAACGCAGGGGACTATCGAGGTGAAATCGAAAAGAACAAGCTCTTCGTGGACGAGGTGTTGAAGCTTTACGGACATTTCTCATCCTTTAAGGGTTGGTATATTCCCCACGAAACGGGTAGCAATATTTATAATATTGCGGAAACGATGGGTGGACTTGCGGCGCTTTGCAAAGAGAACGCTCCAGATAAAGTGGTGTTCATCAGTCCGTTTTTTAGAGGTGAAAAGGTTGGCTATCCCGATTCGCTTTCCCCCGAACGCACGGTGGACGCTTGGCAAAGTATTTTGAAGGAATGCGGCAAAAATATCGACATTTGCGCTTTCCAAGACGGCACGGTATCGCTTGAAGAATATGCGGATTATTTGGCGGCAATCAAGCCCGTTATGGACGAACACGGCATTCGCCTTTGGGCAAACGTAGAAACGTTTGAAAGAGACGTGCGCACGATGTTCTTCCCGATTCCCTTCGACGTATTGAGAAGAAAGATTAAAATTGCGGAAGAATACGTAGAAAAGTGTATCACGTTCGAGTTCTCGCATTTCTTAAGTCCACAATCGATTTTCCCTTCGGCAAGAAACTTGAATAACTTGTACCGTAAATATTACGAATCGAAAAAATAAAAGGTTAGTGCAATTATGAAATTATTTGAGAATCTTATCCAAGAAAAAGGGCTTATGAGTGACGTTATCCGCTTTGTTACGGATAAACAGTTGAAAAGAAAGGACCTTTGGGCGAAATTTAACGAGCCTTTCACGACGCACGAGGATTGTAAGGTAGAGAATTGGAACGGTGAAGATTTCGGTATGCAGTTGAGATGGCGCGGCGAATATTTCGGTAAGCAAATGCGCGGCGCAGCGCTTGTATATGCATATACGAGGGACGAAGAGTTGTACGAAATTATGACGGACTCCGTCAAGGATTTGTTGACAAGACAGGACGAGCTTGGCAGATTTTCCACCTATGACGTAGACTTGGAATTTGACGGTTGGGATATGTGGTGCAGAAAGTATGTGCTCGTCGGTATGCTCTATTATTACGAAGTATGCAAGGACGAGGCGCTCAAAAAGCAAATCGTTGAAGCTTGCTGTAAGCACCTTGACTATATCGTGGCGAAAATCGGCCCGAACGAAGGGCAAAAGCGCATCACGAAAACGTCCCCTTGGTGGGGTTGCGTAAACTCCTGCACGATTTTAGAGCCCACTGTGGAAATGTATAAGCGCACGGGGGATAAAAAATATCTCGCATTTGCGGAGTATATCATTTCCGAAGGGGGGAGCAGCGATTGCAATTTGGTAGAGCTTGCTTTGCAAGATGAAATTGCACCCTATCAGTATCCCGTAACGAAGGCATACGAAATGATGTCCTTCTACGAAGGCTTGGTGGCGTACTACGAAGCGACGGGCGAGAAGAAATATCTCGAAGCAACCTGCCGTTTCATCGAAAAGGTGGCAAAGACGGATATCACCATCATCGGTTGTTCGGGTTGCACGCACGAGCTTTTCGACAATTCCGCCGTTATGCAGACGGAATACCACGAAAATATTATGCAGGAAACCTGTGTAACCGTTACTTGGATGCGTGTTTTGAGAAGATTGTACGACTTGACGGGCGATCCCAAATACATTGACCGCTTTGAAATTTCCGGCTATAATGCATTGTACGGTAGCTTGAACACCGAGAATAACGAACAGCTCAATATGTGGGAAAAGAAATACTACGAAGCGATGGCGTTCGACAGCTACAGCCCCTTGTATATGAATACGAGAGGGCGCGGCATCGGCGGGCAACTGCTTTTCGCAAGCGGCGGTTATTACGGCTGTTGCCTTGCAATCGGCGCGTGCGGCGTTGCTTTGATGCCCTTGACGGCTTTGGTGCAAAGAGATGACGGTGTATACGTCAACCTGCTCTTTAACGGGCAGGCGGCGGTGAAGGACGACGACGGCAACGACGTAATTCTTCGTATGGAAACGAACTATCCTGCAAGCGGCAATGCGAAAATCACCGTGGAATGTGCGAAGGAAAGCCGTTTGACGTTGAAGATTAGAAAGCCCGAATGGTGCGAAAAGATGACGGTGAACGGCGTGAACGTAGAAGAGAGCGGTTACTATACGCTCCAAGGTACGTACGCAAACGGCGCAAGCATCGACGTGCAAATGGAAATGGCGTTGAAAGCGCATTACTTGAACGGCAAAATTGCGTTCACCTACGGTGTGTTGGCGCTTGGCTCGGACGAACAAAAGTCGGATAGAGAGCTTCAAAAGGCGTTGGCAATCGGGGAAAAGATTTCCTATCAGCTCGTAGAAGCACAGGAAGGGGAAATCGTGCGTATCGTATGCGACCTTGACGACGGCGACAAGCTTCTTTTGGCGGACTATCAATCCTGCGGCAAGAAATGGCTGTCGGATAAGCCGCTTATGACCGCTTGGTTTAACCTTGTGAAATAATCGAAATTGCAAACAAAAAAAGGAAGTCCAAACGGACTTCCTTTCATTTTTGATTAAATTCTTTTCCCGTTATTAAAAAATCAATGGAAACGTTGAAATATTCGGACAGTAGTATTAACATATCAACGTCAGGGCTACGTTTTCCATTTTCGTAGTGGGAAAGTGCTTCTCGGCTAATGGATAAATCCATCGCCACCTTTAACTGACTGTATTTTTTCTGCTTTCGAATTGCTTTTAAGCCGACCATTTCCATAATTTTTCAAAAAACCCTTGACATAATTGTAACATAATGTTACAATATAATATGTTACAAATTGTAACATATAAAACAAAAGGAGACTTGGAATGAAGAAACTTATATGCGAAATGTGCGGTAGTTCGGATATGGTCAAACAAGACGGGCTTTTCGTTTGTCAATCTTGCGGAATGAAATATTCCGTAGAAGAAGCGAAAAAAATGATGATTGATGGGACGGTAGAAGTACAAGGGACGGTTAAAATCGATCATGCGAATGAGATGGAGCATTTATATAAAGCTGCTCGCAACGCAAGAAAAGCTTTAAATCATACAACAGCGATAAGGCATTATGAACTGATTCAAGAAAAAGATCCTAATAGTTGGGAGGCACTCTTCTACTTGACTGTTTTAAGAACTGAATCTATAAAGTATGGAGAAGTTAATTCCGCTGCGATTTCGATAAGAAACTGTTTGGACGAGGTTTTTCATCTTTTAAAAGAATATGTTTCCGATACGGAGGAGAGAAAAAATGCCGTGCAAGAGATAGGCGGTATTTGTATATCGAAAGCGCTTTCTTTTAGTGGTGGGACTCAACATATGGTGGACGATTTGGCTCGGCGCACACGTATTATAGCGTTTACTGGAATATATGGTTTTGTGCAGCAAAATGCGGCGGTTGGTGAGGAAATTCAAAAATATAAAATAAGATGTATTAACAGTGCCGCTGTTACGTGGCTTTGTGCTGATTGTATTGAAAAATATTTTGGCTTAAGCGATGATACTTATAAGGCTTGTGCAGCTATATTATGGGAAACGGCAAAAGGCATAAACGATATGTTTAAAGAAAAATATAGAAGCGATATTTTTGCCGATGTGGATATGCAACAGCTTTATTCTAAAATCATGGAAAACGATCCCGATTATGAGCGTGAGAAGCGCGAAAAAGAACAACAAAATAAAAAGATAAAAGAAAATGCTCGGACGTCGAAAAATATGAGTTGCGCAGCTTTTGCGCTTGTGATGAATATATTGACATTGATAATGTCAATTATAATTTGTATTTTTGGGGCAGGTTCTGATAATTCTAATGCGTATGTGGTTATAAGTACGTTAGGGATTTTTCTCTCAATAGCCGGTGGTGTGATGGGGATTATAAGTATATCCAAATATTGGAATCAAGCGTTCCCTACGGTTGTATTTGCTTTGAGTCTTGCAAATGGAATTAATCAGTTGTTGGCGATAATATTTATGGGAAATAACGGCATTGCTGGTTTGTTCGGTATGTTATTTTCTATAATCAGCAGCGTTTGTGCGATAATCGCAAGATCCGAGAGATCACGATAAGATAAAAAAGGAACGCTTTCTTGGGAAAGCGTTCCTTTTTTATATATGTATTTACAAATTCTCGCAGATATCTCTAGCGACGTATACACCGCTTGCCGAAGCGTGGGAAAGGGAGTGGGTGATACCGCTTCCGTCGCCAATCACGTACAAGCCGTCGTAACGGCATTGCAAGCGCTCGTCTACTTCCACTTCCATATTATAGAACTTGACTTCTACGCCGTAAAGAAGGGTGTCGTCGTTCGCCGTACCGGGGGCAATCTTGTCGAGCGCGTAAATCATTTCGATGATGCCGTCCAAAATACGTTTGGGCAATACCAAGCTCAAATCGCCGGGGGTTGCGCTCAAGGTAGGCACGGTGAAGGATTCTTGGATTCTCGAAGGGGTACTTCTTTGTCCGCGAATCAAATCGCCGAAACGTTGTACGATGATACCGCCGCCGAGCATATTGCTAAGTCGTGCAATGCTCTCGCCGTAGCCGTTGGAATCACGGAAGGGCTCGGAGAAATGCTTTGCAACAAGCAGGGCAAAGTTCGTGTTGTTCGTCTGCTTTGCAGGATCTTCGTAGCTGTGGCCGTTTACGGTGATGATGCCGTTCGTGTTTTCGCTAACCACTGCGCCCTTGGGATTCATACAGAAGGTGCGCACTCTGTCGCCGTATTTTTCCGTGCGGTAAACGATTTTGCTCTCGTACAGCTCGTTGGTGAGATGAGAGAAGATTTCCGCGGGGATTTCCACGCGCACGCCGATGTCTACACGATTGGATTTGGTGGGGATATCGAGCGTTTTACAAACGTGCTCCATCCATTTGCTGCCGCTTCTGCCGACGGAAACGACGCATTTTTTACAAGTGTACGAACCTTTTTCGCTTGCAATTTCGTAACCGCCGTCGATGACGGAAATGCTTTCGATAGGGGTATCGAAGTAGAAATCCACCTTGTCTTTCAAATCGCAGTACAAGTTTTCAAGCACCACGTAGTTGATGTCCGTACCCAAATGGCGAACGGACGCGTCCAAAAGGTGCAAGCCGTTTTGCATACAAAGTTTTTTGAACTTCGAGCCGTTGGTCGTATAAAGCTTTGTGCCTTCCCCGCCGTAGCGCATATTGATTTCGTCCACGTAGTGCATCAAATCCAACGCCTTGTTTTTGCCGATGTATTCGTACAGCGTTCCGCCAAAATCGTTGGTGATGTTATATTTCCCGTCCGAGAAAGCGCCTGCGCCGCCGAAACCGCTCATAATCGAACAGCTCTTGCAGTTGATGCAGCTTTTCACTTTATCGCCGTCGATTGGGCATTTGCGTTTTTGCAGGGGGTAGCCTGCTTCAAAGACCGCAACCTTCAACGACGGATTTTGCTTCACGAGTTCGTAAGCCGAGAAGATGCCTCCGGGGCCTGCCCCGATAATAATAACGTCGTAATTCATATTTTCCTCCAAAACACATAAAAATAACGGTGAACTACCACAAAAAAACGAGAGGTAGTCAACCGTTGGGCGGTTGGTAGAAACGCTCGCCCATACTGCGAGATTATACCTTTATCTCTTCACACCGAGAAGCATTATAACATACATTTTGTCAAAAAGCAATACAAAACGAAAAAAAACCAAAAAAATTTTTCAAAAAGGTATTGATTTTTCCCTTTTTATGCTGTATAATATACGAACTCTCGCAACTTTCCGCGCTTTCTGTATCAAACGCGGCAGGTTGCTTTTTTCGACTATATAAGATAAGGAGTAGGATATGAATAAGAAATATAGATTATCTACGGCGCTCGACATCGACGATTTGTTGATGGAATGCACCGAGTACGCCGTTCGCTTGGCGAACGAGAAGTACAAATTCGATCCCCCGATCAGCATTCACGAAATCAAGCAGTGGGGGAAGCAAGGCACCCGTTCGGACGCTATTTTCGAGTTTTTTAGCGATCCCGAATTTTACAGAACGCAGCCCGTTATCAAGGGGGCAAAGGAGTTCGTCCGCAAGCTCACCCAAATGACGGAAGTATTCGTTTCCACCGCCATTCCGCCTGAATTTATGGGGATTCGTGCGAAGCGTATTATGGAAGAGTTTCCCGAAATTCCTGCCGACCACATTTATATGGGCTCGCGCAAGGACAAAATCAACGTGGACATTCTCTTTGACGACGCTATGCACAATATCGTCCGTTCGGAAGCGCGTTATCCCATTTTGATGCGCCGTCCTTGGAATCAAAAGGCGACGGGTATGCTTGCCGTCAATACGTACGACGAGTTTTTGAAGCTCGTCGAAGTGATTGCGGACAGTTACAGCATTCGTCCCGATCCGTATTTATTGAACGAGCCTTGCATCGTCGTTTTGGTAGGCCCTTCGGGGTGCGGTAAATCGAAGATTGCAAAACGTTTCTTGAAGAAAACGGATCGCTTTGAAAAGCTCATTAGCTACACGACGAAGGACCCGACGGCAGTCGAGCCGAACGAGTGGTATAACTACGTGGATATCGACACCTTCCACGAAATGGTGGATAGCGGAAAGATGTTCCAATCGACGATGTACGCAGGGCACGGCTACGGCTCTTGTAAGGAAGATATCGACAAAATTCTCGCAAGTGGTAAGCACGTTATGACGACGATGGATATTTGCGGTACGATGTCGTTAAAAACCAATTTCCGCAACGTCGTTACCATTTATATCAAGCGTGAAAAACGGGATCTTTTGAATTCCATTTTGCGCAAAAACTCGTCGATTGACGACAAGGTAAACCGCATTATCGCCATTGATGCAGAGAACAAGAATGCGGAAATTTGCGATTACGTCATCGAGTTTGAATCTTACGACGACGCCGTAAAACAGCTTTGTGAAATTTTAAAAATTTGCAAATAATAGGAATAAAAAAGGCAAAAATCACGTCGATTTTTGTCTTTTTTTGCGTTCATACGGTTTACTTTTTCGTGTGAATTCGTTATAATGAAATTGTATTAAAATATAAGGAGCTTCTTATGAAGAAATTAACGTCAGTACTTATGTTTCTCATGGCAATTTCGATGACGTTTGGTTTGGCTTCTTGCGCAGGCGATAATACGCCCGGCGGCAGTCAATCCGAGCCTCCGACGTCGGAAAGTCCTAACCCCGAAGAACCCGAAGAACCTGTAGAACCCGAAGAACCTGCAGGCCCTTCCGAAGAAGAACTTGCGGCGATGGGTGAAACGTTGAAAGCGGCTTACGCGCTTGAAGCAGGCGCAAGCTTGGAAGGCGAACACACCTTGACGGGTACGGTTACGAACGTAAAAGAGACGGGCGATAAAGAAGCTTGTCTTACCTTCGTGGTAAAAGGCTACGACCAATATCCTATGTACTGCTATTGGCTCAAGGGTGAAGACGCAGGTACGTTGGAAGTAGGCGACACGGTTACCGTAAAGGGTACGATTAAGAATTACAACGGCACGGTGGAATATGATAAGCCCGAGCTTGTTTCTTACGTAAAGGGGGAAAAGCCTGAAACTCCCGTAGTTCCCGACGGCGAATTCAAAGAACCTACGGCGGACGAGCTTGCAGAAATGGGCAAAATTTTGGCAGACGCTTATGCGCTTGAAACAGGCGCAACCATGGCGGGGACGCACACCTTGACGGGTACGGTTACGGACGTTAAGAGTCCAGGCGACGGCGAAGCTTGTCTTACCTTCGTGGTGGAAGGCTACGATCAATATCCTATGTACTGCTATTGGCTGAAAGGCGATGATGCAGGTACTCTTATGGAAGGGGATATGATTACCGTTACGGGTACGATTAAGAATTATAAGGGCACGGTTGAATTTGATAAACCCAATCTTGACGCATACAAGAAGGGCGAAAGACCTCCCCTTGAAATTACCACGACGGCAGGTACGGGTATCGCAGAAGGCTACCAAGTTATTTCCATTGAAATGGCGCAGGCGATTTGCGATTACGTTGGCGAAGCAACGACGACGGATAGATATTATATCCACGCAACGGTTGAATCGGTCAGCAACGCAAAATACGGCGAAATGTATATCACCGACGGCGAGAACAGCATCAAGGTATACGGCACGTACAGCGAAGACGGTTCTATCGGCTATGCGGCAATGACCGAAAAACCCTACAAGGGCGCAGACGTATTGCTTTCTTGCACCTTGCATTCCTTCAAGGATAGCGCAGAAGTGCAAAACGCAAGATTGATCGCATTCGAAAATATTACGGTTGATGAAAGCGCATACACCAATATGTCCATTGAAGAAGCAAGAGACGCGGTGGACGGCTCGCTTGTAAAGGTAGACGGCGTAGTTGCAAAGCTTACCTATGCAAACGGTATGATTCCCAGCGGCGTATATCTCGTGGACGAATCCGATTCTATCTACGTTTACGATAGAGACCTTGCGGCTCGCGTAGCCATCGGCAACACGATTACCGTGGTTGGTAAAAAAGCACATTGGATATTGGATAACGAAACGTCGAGCGCAGAAAAATACGGCTATAAGGGCAGCAACCAAATCGAAGACGCTTGGCTTGTAGCAAACGACGAAGGTACGGCGGCTTGGGATAAGACGCAAGCGGTAGAAACGACGGTAAAGGCGGTTATGGAAACCCCCGTTACCGAAGATATTACGAATAAGATTTTCAAGGTAAACGCACTCATCAACAAAGCGGAAGGCGCAGGCTTTGTAAACTATTACATCAACGACCTTGACGAAACGACGGGCAGCTATGCGTATACGCAATGCAGCGGTAGCGATTTCGCTTGGTTGGACGCTTGCGAAGCAGGTAAGGTGTACACCGTTTACTTTGCAGTTATCAACGCAAAGAGCTCTTCTTCCGGTTGCTTGTGGCGTTTCCTTCCCATCGAAGTGGTTGACGACAACTTTGTGGCAAACAAAGCGGACGCTGCGAAATTCTTCGTAGAATATTACGGCGTTGGTCAAATCCAATCCTTGTACTACACCAATCCCGAATTGGTATTAAATGCAAAAGTAAGCTCTAAAGTATACGGTATTGAAGAAGCACATCTTCAATTCTCTTCCGAAGATCCTAGCATTATTTCGATTCTGCCAAATAGCAACGGCGAATACGTAATGAGCTGTAAGACATACGGCACGACGAACGTCGTAGTTTATTTCAATGGTTACGGTGGCGAATACACTGCAAAAGTGGAAGTTACCTATAAAGAAGCTCCGCAAATTGATAGCATTTCGGTTGCGGAAGCAATTGCAACTGCTCCCGATACGGAAGTTACCGTAAAGGGTATCGTTGGCCCTTCCCTTGTAAATCAAGATGGTTTCTATCTCTTTAGCGAACAAGGGGATTTGATTGCGGTTAAGGTTGTAAACAAGGAAGAAGTGTTCGCAAATATTGAAATCGGTCACGAAGTTATCGTGAAAGGTATGAGAGAGCGTTACATTAATGATGATACGAAAACGCAAACAGGTCAAACGTGTATCGTAGACGCGGAAATCTTGCAAAATAACTACGGCTCGCACGAATATTCTACGGCGAAGTTTGTAACCGATAAGACGCCTGCGGATTGTATGCTTTGGAAGCTACGGTGGACTATTCTACGACGGTATTCGTTGTAACGGGTACGTTGCAAATGCCTACGGGTAACGGTCAACCTAGTATTAAAGGGGCAGACGGTAGTTACTTTAGCTTCTATTGTTCTGGTGCAGGTCAGTATTCTTGGTTGAGCGATTATGAAGGTCAAGAAGTAACGCTTGAAGTCGCGGCTTGCAACTGGAATAATAAAACGTATTGGAGAGGCTGTGTTCTTGCAATTCGCTTGGCGGACGGCACGAAGATTCTCAACACGTTGAATTTCAATAACTAATAAAACGAAAGAAAGGCTTGCGAATAATCGCAAGCCTTTTTTATAAAATGCAACCGTAAGTTTACCAAAAGAAATTGAAAGTTGGTTGTTTTCTGCTTCTCTGTGTGCTATAATAGAGCCAGAAAGTGAAAGGAGGTGCAATATGACATTAGGCGAAAAGCTTGCCAAACTGCGCAAGGAAAACCATTACACGCAAGAACAGCTTGCGGATATTTTAGACGTTTCTCGGCAATCGGTTTCTAAATGGGAATCGGACGTGACATATCCTGAAACGGAAAAACTTGTAAAGCTCGGCAAGCTCTATCATTGTTCTATGGACTATCTCTTAACCGACGAGATAGAAGAAGAAACAAAACAAGAAGAGCAGGCAAAGAAGGAAGAAACGCCTTCGTTTGTATACGCAGGGCTTTGGCGACAGTTTTTCTTTGAACGCAAGAGTAAACGCATGATAGGGGGCGTACCCCTTTGGCATATCAACATCGGCTTTGGGCGCGTTGCAAGCGGTATCTTTTCCATTGGACTCGTATCAAAGGGAATTTTCTCTTTGGGGATAGTCTCACTCGGAATCTTTTCCATAGGCGTATTTGCACTTGGATTGCTTGCGTTTGGAGCAATGGCGTGCGGTATGTTTTCGGCAGGAGCAATTTCTGTGGGCGTTATAGCCACAGGGGCGATTGCCGTTGGTATCGTCGCCTTCGGGGCGTTGGCAATAGGGCAATATTCGGTCGGCGCGCTTGCCATAGGGAACTATTTTGCGCTTGGCGACCACGCGTACGGAAAAATTGCAATCTACAAGACGGAAGGTAACGGCAGTATCTATATGACGAATGCCTATTCGAAAGAGGATTATCAAGCGGTGATGCGCGTTTTAGGCGCAAAAACGCCTTGGATATTCGGTTGGGCGAAAGCGATTATCGGAAACGTGCTGCAAAGCATTGCTTTTTGGTAAAATTTCATTCAACACATACATGCCCCCGTGATTCGGGGGTATTTTTTTGCTTTTTTTGACATACTAACCGTATGGGGATTTTGAACGAAGCGAAAAGATGGCAAAAGGAATTCGTAGAGTATCGGCGGTATTTGCATGAGCATGCAGAAGCGGGATTTGCGCTTGAAAAGACGGTTGCTTTTGTGGAAGAAAAGCTAAAAGAGATGGATTATACGCCGCAAAAATGCGGCAAGGCAGGCTTGACGGCGACGGTAGGCAAAGGAAACAGAACGTTTTTACTCCGTGCGGATATGGACGGCTTACCCATTCGGGAACAAACGCGCTTGCCTTTTGCGTGTAAATCGGGGAATATGCACGCGTGCGGACACGATATGCATACCGCAATGTTGCTCGGCGCAGCAAGGTTATTAAAGGCGCACGAAAGGGAATTAAAAGGGACAATCAAGCTCCTTTTTCAACCAGCCGAGGAACTATTGCAAGGGGCGCAGGATTGCATAGAAGGGGGCGTTTTGCGAGGGGTAAACGGAGCAATGATGCTCCACGTGATGACGGCGACGGAATTGCCCGTCGGTACGGCAGTGGTAGCGTCTTCGGGAGTAAGCGCACCTGCCGCAGATTATTTTACCATTCAAGTGCAGGGCAAAAGTTGTCACGGCTCTGCGCCGTGGAACGGTGTAGACGCTTTGACAGCGGCGGCGCATCTTCTCGTGAGCTTGCAAGAGATTTCTGCGAGAGAAATTTCCCTTGCAAAGCCTGCCGTGTTGACCGTGGGAACGTTTTCGGCAGGGAGTGCGCCAAACGTGATTGCGGATAGCGCCATACTAAAAGGCACGCTCCGTGCCTTTGATGAGGAAACGAGGGATACCCTCAAAAAACGCTTAACAGAAATTGCCAAGGGCACGGCGAAAGCCTTTCGCGCAAGAGCGAAGATTACTTTTGACAGCGGTTGTCCAACCCTTGTCAACGATAGTGAGTTATCCGCTTTTGCGGAGAGTGCGGCGAAAGACCTGCTTGGGGAACAAGTAGTATTCAATTCGGCGCAGCTTAGCGGCGGCAGTGTGGCGGCAAAAAACGGCGGTTCGGAAGATTTTGCCTATATAAGCCAAGAAATTCCGTCCGTTATGCTTGCGCTGTCGGCAGGGGAAATAAACAAGGGGTATGAATACCCCTTGCATCACCCTAAGGCAGTCTTTGATGAAAACGCCATATGCTACGGCGCGGGATTGTATGCGCATATCGCCATGGAATGGCTAAAAAACGGATAAAAGAAAGGGGCAGGTATGCGTTCAACGCATACCTGCCCCTAATATATCGTCAATATTAAGAGTCAAAGTTTGCAAAAATATCGCCCGTAGAACAACGGATCGTCAGCTTTCTCGGTTGACTATAATCGGGGGTAGGGTAGATATTGCAGCTCCCCGTGGAAGTTTTCGCACGGATAAAGTAATCCTTTTGACTGCCTGCAAGGCTCACTTTTACGTCGCCCGTGTCCGTTATCAATTCCACGGTAGTGAAATCCAAAACGCAGTCGGAAAGAGATTTGATATCGCCCGTATTCGTACTTGCGGAAAGACTTGCGCCCGAAAGATTTCCGAGAAGAACTTTTCCCGTATCGGTACTAATCACAACCGTAGCGGCGGTCAAGGATTTAGAAATACGCACGTCGCCCGTGTCCGTTTCTATTTCCGCTTTGTTTACAACCGTTCCGTTGCCGCTGAATTTGACGTCACCCGTGTCCGTTTCAATTTTCAAGCTATCCGCTGTGAAATCCGCTGCCGCAATATCGCCCGTGTCCGTAGAAAGAGAGATATATTTATCGCAAACAATGCTTGCATTGTCTAAGCGCACGTCGCCCGTGTCCGTTTCCACTTCCAAGGTAGACGCAGCAAAAGTGCCGCTGAATTTGACGTCGCCCGTGTCCGTTGCAACGCATACGTCTGCGAATTCGCCGTTGCCGCTTAACAGTACGTCGCCCGTGTCCGTTTTTAAGGAAAGGGAGTATTTTTTACCAATAGGCAGCGTCACGGTTGCGGTGGCGTTCGGCGTGCCAAAAAGACTAACTCTCCACCACTTCGTTGTCTTTTCGCAAAAGCTGATGCTATCTTCCGTTTCCGTAATCTTGATTTCAGATAAATTTGCGCCTTTGCGCGTTTGCAATTGGGGATAAGTGATGGTCACTTTATCCGTTTCTTCACTAAAAACGACTTTTACGTCCGTCACGTCGAAATCCAATGCAATGCGGTTAAGAGCGCCTGCCGTTGCTTCGGTGTACGTCTTTTCCGCAACCTGTGTATTTTGAAGTGCTTTCACGTCCCAGCCCGCCAAGCCAAAGCCAAACGTAAAGAGAGCGCCGCCCAAAAGTAGTAGGGAACAACCTATAGTAAGAAATATTATCCATATCTTTTTCATGCTTTTATTCTCCTTTCAAAAAATGAAGTGAGTTGCTTTTTGCAACCTAAGCCGACAATTTTCGTCAGCCAAGCAAAGAGCAAGGAAAGCAAAATTCCAACGCCGATGAGGGCAAGCCCTGCGCCGAAGTTCGCCAACGTACCTTCCACGTCCAAGCCGTAAGCAAAGGCGGCGATGCTGTAAACGCAGCCCGAAAGGGCAACGCAAGCAAACGTAAGCGCAAATGCGCCAAGTACAAGCACGGCAAAAACGGAAAGTAGCGTAAGCACAATGAAACCGATGATAGAAAAAACCCTGCTAACGATGGAACGTTCTTCCTTTTTCGGCTCAATTTTGATAACAGTTTCTTTTACTGCTTGCGGCTTCTTAACCTGCGGCGTGTTTTGTTTCTCAACCTGCGGCTGCGTAGGGGAAGGCTCAACCTTTTTAACTTCTTGCGTAGGCGTGATTTCCTCGCCGTTTTCCAAAAGTATTTTTTGGGCGCAAGCCTTTGGATCGCCAAATTCCTTCAAAATTTCTTCTTCGGAAATGCCTGCTTCTAATTTGTCACCGTACATTTCCTGATAATATTCCGCAATTTTTGCTCTTTCTTCAAGCGAAAGGGGGCTCAACCCTTCCATAAGATGTAATTCCCATTCTTTCCAAGTCATACGCCACCTCCACGGGTGATAAAATCACTAATTACCTTAAACTGTTCCATGGCTTCAACAAATTCATTGATTTTTGCCGTGCCAAGCTGTGTAATGCGAAAATATTTCCGCAGTCTACCGTTATATGCTTCCGTTCTTGCGGTCAACATACCGCCGCTTTCCAACCTTCGTAGGATAGGGTAAAGGGTGGATTCGGAAATCTCGATATACGGCGTAAGATCGGAAATGATCTTATATCCGTACGATTCTTCCTCCCGTATCGCGGCAAGAACGCACACTTCTAATAATCCTTTTTTTAATTGAGCGTCCATAATGCCCTCCTTTGCATAATATTATACAATGCATAGTATTGCTTGTCAAGTATTTTTTTGATAAAAAATTAGTTATTTGTAATTTTTTTCAAGCATAAAGGGCGGTGTGCGTTGAACGCACACCGCCCTTATATACCATTCGTAATTATGCTTGTTGATTTTCAAGTGCTTTCTTTTTAGCGTGTTCGTGACGAGCACTCGTTTTCCCTTCGGGGGTAATTTCGCCCGCCTTCGTCAAAGCAAACTTGGTGAGCATCGGGCCGACAAGCTCGTAGATGAGTACGGCAAATAACGTGATGCTAACGACGACGGTTCCCACTTGCGAAGCAAGCTCGCCCTTCTCCACGGCGTGTTGTACCGTGTTCGCCATACCAAGCGCAACGCCTGCTTGGGGAAGCAGGGTAATGCCAAGGAATTTCACAATATGGTCGTCGCATTTTGCAAGTTTGGAGCTGAGCAGCGCGCCGCTGTATTTGCCTGCCGAACGGAAAATGAGATATACCACGCCGACGACGATGAGAAGTCCGCTCGTGAATACGGAAAGGTCGAGCTCCGCACCGCTGATTACGAAGAATACGACGAAAAGGGGAGCCGTCCAACGGTCTACTCTATCCATCAATTCTTCCGAGAAATCGCAGATGTTGCAGAAGATTGTACCGAGCATCATGCAAGTGAGCAAGGGAGAGAGTTTTACGTGTACAATACCGCCGATTGCAGGGTAGTCAATTAAGCAAAGGGCAATCGTTATCAAAAGGAAGGCAACGGATACCGCAAGTCGCTTGGAGCGGGAATGGAAGAAGCGTTCGCAAAGGCTAAACAAGAGTCCCATAACACCGCCGAGCGAAAGGGAAAGCAAGATTTCAAGCAACGGCTCAATGACGATAGAAAGCACGCTTACCGAGCCCGAACCGATGCCTCTTGCAACGCCGAAAGAAATAGCGAAGAGAATCAAGCCGACGGCGTCGTCCAAAGCAACGACGGGCAACAAGATGTTGGTAACGGGGCCTTTCGCTTTATATTGCTTGACAACCATAAGAGTTGCCGCAGGCGCGGTTGCCGAAGCGATTGCGCCTAAGATGATTGCCGCTTCCAAAGGAAGAACCTTGGGCATAGCAAAATGCAATGCAAGTAACGCCGCGTCCACGAAAAGTGTGGTAATTACCGCCTGTAAAATACCGACGATGGTCGCCTGCTTTCCGATTTTTTTGAGTTGGGAAAGACGGAACTCGTTACCAATCGAGAAAGCAATAAAGCCAAGCGCCGCTTCCTTCAAAATCGAGAAGGATTCGAGATACTTGCTCGTGAGTCCGCCGTTTCCGTTGGACATACTCGTAAAACCGATGCCGTCCACGCCGATAAGGGTGCTCAACTGTCCAAGACAGTACGGACCGATGAGAATACCTGCGATAAGGTATGCCGTAACGGCAGGAAGATTTAAAAGCTTTGCAAGACGGGAAAGAAGAAGTCCTGCAATAAGGGCGATTGCCAAACAAAGCAACAGATTCGCCATAAAAGTGCCTCCATAATTTGTCTAAATCCAAACATTCTTCTATAGTATACTACTTGCGCGTGCGAAAAGCAAACAAAGAAGGGGCAAAAAATGAAAATTATGTGAAAAAAATATATTTTGGTAATTGCGAAAACACCCCTTTGTTCGTTGACTTTTTTGTTTGATTGTTTTATAATAGTATGCAATTAAAATTTTACCGCAAATCTTAGTTCGGATTATATTACTTTGGTTAAATCAAGGAGAACGATTATGTATCAAATCGTTAGCAAAAAGTCACTGAATCCTACGGTGACGCAAATGGAAATACTTGCGCCATTCGTAGCAAAAAAGGCGCTTCCAGGGCAGTTCATCATCTTGCGTGCAAGCGAAGACGGCGAGCGTATTCCGCTCACGATTGCAGGCTACGATAGAGAAAAGGGTACGGTGACGATTATATTCCAAATTGTCGGCGCTTCTACGGAAACGCTTAACCATAAAAAGGTAGGGGAGTTTATCCCCGATTTCGTCGGTCCGCTCGGTAGACCTACGCACACGGACGGTTTGAAAAAGGTGTGCGTCGTCGGCGGCGGCGTGGGCTGTGCGATAGCCCTTCCCGTCGCAAGAGCGCTGCACGCGCAGGGTGCGGAAGTAACGTCTATCATCGGTTTTAGAAATAAAGATCTTGTTATTCTTGAAGAGGAATTTAAGGCTTGCTCGAACGATTTTTATATGATGACGGACGACGGCTCGTACGGCAGACAAGGCAACGTTTGCGTGCCTTTAAACGAGCTTCTCGCCAAAGGCGAGCAGTTTGACGAAGTCATTACGATTGGGCCGCTTATTATGATGAAATTCGTGTGTGCGGCGACCAAGCCTTACGGCGTAAAGACGATTGCGAGCATGAACCCGATTATGATCGACGGAACGGGTATGTGCGGCGGCTGCCGTTTGACGGTGGGTGGACAAATGAAGTTTGCTTGCGTAGATGGCCCAGAATTCGACGGACATGAAATCGATTTCGACGAGGCAATGAGCCGTTCCCGTACGTATGCGGATTTTGAAGCGCACGAAAGGGAAGAAACCTGCAATTTGTTCAAAAAGGAGGTTCAATAAGATGGCTGCAAAGTTCAATATGAATCCCTTAAAAAATCCTATGCCTGCGCAAGATCCCGAAATTAGGAACGGGAACTTTGAAGAGGTTGCGCTCGGCTATACGGCGGAAATGGCAATCGACGAAGCAAAGCGTTGTATCGGTTGCAAAAACCGTCCTTGCGTAGCGGCTTGCCACGTCAATATTAAGATTCCCGAATTTATCGCAAAGGTAGCGGAAGGGGATTTTGAAGGCGCATACCAAATCATTGCGGAAGATTCTTCCTTGCCTGCCGTTTGCGGACGAGTTTGTCCACAGGAAACGCAGTGCGAGGGCAAATGCACGCGCGGTATCAAAGCAGGCTGCGAAGCGGTTGGCATCGGCCGTTTGGAACGCTTCGTTGCCGATTGGCACAATGCAAATTGTAACGTTCAACCCGTACCTGCCCCTGCCAATGGGCATAAAGTAGCGGTTGTGGGCAGCGGTCCTGCAGGGCTTACCTGCGCAGGCGATTTGGCGAAAATGGGCTACGACGTCACCGTATTTGAAGCGTTGCACGTTGCAGGCGGTGTACTCGTGTACGGCATTCCCGAATTCCGTTTGCCCAAAGCCATCGTGCAAAAGGAAGTGGATAACTTAAAGGCGCTCGGCGTGAAAGTCGAAACGAATATGGTCATAGGCCGTGTTATCACGATTGAAGAGCTCAAAGAAGAATACGGTTTTGAAGCGGTATTCATCGGTTCGGGCGCAGGCTTGCCTAAGTTTATGAATATCCCCGGCGAAAGCTTGAAGGGTGTGTATTCCGCAAACGAGTTTTTGACTCGTTCCAACCTTATGAAAGCGTACAAGCCCGACAGCCACACGCCCATTCAACACGGTAAGTGCGTGGCGGTTGTGGGCGGCGGCAACGTAGCGATGGACGCGGCGCGTACGGCAAAGCGTTTGGGGGCGGAAGTACATATCGTGTATCGCCGTGGGGAAGAAGAACTCCCTGCTCGCCGTGAAGAAATCGAGCACGCGAAGGAAGAAGGCATCATCTTTGATTTGCTCACCAATCCGACGAGAATTTTGCCTACGGAAACGGATAACCCTAGAGATCCTTCCTACGGTTGGGTGAACGGTATCGAGTGTATCCGTATGGAGCTTGGCGAACCGGACGAGAGTGGACGTCGGTCCCCCAAGGCTGTGGCAGGCAGCGAATTTATCATTCCCGTGGACTGCGTTATTATGTCGCTCGGTACTTCGCCGAATCCTTTGCTCAAAGCAACGACGCCCGGCTTGGAAACCCTTCGTCGCGGCGAAATTGCGGTGGACGAAGTGGGCAAAACGTCGATTGAAGGGGTGTATTGCGGCGGCGACGCGGCAACGGGCGCGGCAACCGTTATCAAGGCGATGGGCGCAGGTAAAATTGCGGCAAAAGCCATTGACGAATATATCCAAAGTAAATAATGCGTGGGACGGACTTGCAAAAGTCCGTTCTTTTTTTGTAGTATTGAAGAATACTATTGACTTAATTTGGCAAAAGTGTTAAAATAGGGAAGTATGGAAAAAACAAAGAGAACAACTGCACAAAAGATAGGGGGATTTTTCTTGAAGAATTATCCCTTATTCGTCGCACCCATTATCGTAGCCGTTTTGTATATGGTAATGCTTGCATTGTACGGCGTATATCCGTTTGGGAATAAATACACGGCGGCAAGCTACGATCTTTCTGCGCAGATCGCTCCCTTTATCGAGCATATTTTCGACGTAATCGACGGACGGTCTACGCTCACGTATTCCTATGCGATTGTCGGCGGCGCAGACGTTACGGGAACGTTTTTGTATTTTTTCATTAGCCCGTTTAGCTTTTTGTTCCTTATTTTAGGGAACGGCAAAGTGGCGCATGCAAGCAGTATCGTTATGACCTGTAAATTGGCGGCGATTGCGTTTGCAGGCACTTGGTTTTCTAAAAAAATGTTCAAGGGGATTCCCGATTATATCTGTATTGCAATCGGCGTGGTATATACCTTTTGCGGCTATACCTTCGTGGCGAATACCTATATCAATTGGTTGGATTTTCTTATTTATATGCCTTTTTGCGTGGCGGCTTTCCGCCATTTCGTAAAGACGGATAACTTTTGGTTTTTCTCCATTGCAATGGCTTGTTGCATCTACACTTGCTTTTCGATTGCGTGTTTTTCGATGTTTACGGTGTTCCCTGCTTTGATTGCGTATAGCTTGCTTTGCATAGAAAAGGGACGTAAGCATAAGTTTATGGCGCGCCTTTGCTTGGCGTTTTTCGGCGCGGTTGTAATGGCGTTGCCCGTTTTATTGCCTGCCTTGATGGCATATACGACGAGCGGACGAGAAGGGGATATTTTTGAAAACTTGTGGAATGGATTTACGGTAACGGACGGCGTTATCGGCGATTTTGATTCTTCTGTTTTTGAAGATAAACTCACGCAATCGGTATATGCAAAATGGTCGTATATCATTTCCGACGCCGTTTTCGTTTTGCTCACAATCGTGTGGTTTTTCCGTAAGGGAATCAAGCATCCGTTTGCGAAATTTATGATTCTTGCAGGCGTGTTTACGTTGTTGCCCACAGTTGTGGACGAAGCCATGAATCTCATGAATATGGGTTCGTATATGTCCTACGCTTTGCGCTTCGGGTTTTTGAACGCCTTGTATTTCTTGGGCGGTGCGTGCCTGTGTGTTGAAGACCTTTGCTATAAGCGTGGTTGCGCTTACGACGGCAGTCCGATTGGTGTAAAACGAGAGTTTATGACTATGGAAACGCCTGCGGATAATGCAAACGATAGGGGCAGGTGCGCGTTGAACGGCGGAACACCCATGCAATTAAAGGAAAAACGTAAAGCGAGCTATTACGTTGTTTTGGCAATTCTTATTACGCTTGCGGCGGCGGTTGTGGCGTTATTGCTTTGGTATATTTGGGACGGAAATTACCGTTCCTTCCTTGCGCTCTTTACGAAGGATAGAGAAAAAGCGTATAACAATTTGGGCGGATTCTCTTCGAGCTTTGCCCATTCGCTCGGCGGTTTAGAGGTCGTATTTATTCCCTTCTTGCTTATCGCGGTTGTCGTGGGGGTTGGGGCAGTGCTCGTGGCGAAGAAAAAGGCGAGCGCACGCCTGCTTTCCCTTGTTTTGATTGCAGTCGTGTCCACGCAAGTCTTGTTTTACGGACAGCAAATCGTTGTGGGAAATATGTCCACGCAACACGTGACGCTTGGCAATTATGCGCAGCTTTGTAACGAGCTCAACGAGCGTGACGATAGTTATTTCCGCGTGAAGGATTACGACGAAAAGGTTAACGCCAATGCAACGTTTACGGGTAATAGTAACTCGTTTAGCGTGTTCTCGTCCGTAATTGATGAAGATAATTTCATCACCTATCAACTTTTCGGCTATCGCGGCAACGGGAAGAATAGTTATAAGAGTGCGCATAGCGACGGAAAAACAAACCGAGCAGACGAGTTTGGGGATTCCTTCCTTGGCTATAAATATTATCTCGTACCCGAAAGTAAACTTTTGGAAACGGACGAAAAAACACATTTGAAGAAAGTGATGACAACGGACGAAAATGGTACGGAAACGCAGCTTTCTTGTGGGGAAGGGAATAGCAAACTCTACGTTTATGAAAATACGATGGTATTTCCGCTTGGCTACCGCGTGGATAGCGGCGAGTTTAAGTTCGTAGCAGAAAATATTGCAAACGCCACCAACCGTAGAAAGAATCAAGCGGAGCTCTATGAGTTTTTGCGTGGTAAGGACTTGGAAGAGTTTACGGGCAAGAACAAAGTGACGGCATCGAGCGCTAAAGAGCTTTCCGAATATCTTTGGGGTAAGGCGGCGGACGTAAAGGTCGAAGCCGGTAAAATCACTGCGCGCGTAACGGCAAAAGAAGGGGAGTACCTCTTCTTGAATTTCGTTGCGTCGAAGGGGTATACCGTGACAGTGAACGGAAAGAAGGCAGAGCTTGCGGAAAACGACTTGAAGTTTTTGTCGGTTGCTTTGGAAGAAGGGGAAAATGAAGTGGTGTTTACCTATTCTTCGCCGTACGTTAAGTATGCAGGGATTGGCGCAGGGGCGGCGGTAATCCTGCTTGCAGCTCTGCTGCTTATCGTGTTAAAAACAAGGGTTGTGGATAAGATTGCGCCCGTTATTTCTTGGGCAGGGATTACGCTTGCGGTCGCGGTTGTAGCATTCTTTATGATTTACCCGACGGGGGTATTTATTGCAAAATTGATAGAGTACGCAAAATGTTTTTTTCTAAAATTATGAAAAGCGAAATTTTTTGAAAAAAGTTAAAAAAACGGTGAAAAATGCTTGACTAAATAGGAAAGTATGGGTATAATGGTTATGCTATTCGGGTAACGGATAGCGATACTGAGGCGTAGCGCAGCTTGGTAGCGCGTTTGGTTAGGGACCAAAAGGTCGTGGGTTCAAGTCCCGTCGCCTCAACCAAAATAGATCTAAGTTGAACCATTCAACTTAGATCTATTTTTTTAAATAAAAACGAACCAATAAGGGATTAAGATGAAGACAAAACCAGAAATACAAATCGCAATTTTTGAGATTTTAATAAAAGAAGAGTTTTTGCTTTATTTGGACTGTGCTACTTATCTCAATAAAAGAAAAGCTGAAAAGTATTTCAATGAAATCAATGTTTTTTTAACAAAAGAACAGCTTGGTTGGATTGATTTGGCTCTAGATATTGAATCTATTATGCTTATTGAAAAAACAGCTGATGAAATGCTTGTTTCTGCATTAAATGAATTTGCTGATTTTATTAGTTTTGAGAGAAGAGCGTATTATCAGGATACTGTTGTTGAAGCGAAAAAATTATATGAAATTGGGATAAAAAAAGAATCAAATAATGAATCCGATTTTTTAGAATATATCCGCGAAGCTGCCGAATTGGGATACCCGAAAGCTCAAACTTATTTGGCGGAGTGTTACCAATTTGGGGAAAATGTAAAAATTAAAGATGAGGAATTGGCTATAGCTTGGTATGTGAAAGCCGCAATTTTAGGGGAGCGCTTTGCACAATTTAGGATAGGGACGTATTGGCAATATGAGTCTGGTATTGATTTGGATTCGGGAATTGATTATACTGAGGCATTCAAGTGGTACAAAAGAGCTGCGATTAGAGGGTGTGCGATAGCCCAAAGTTCACTTGCAGGATTATACATAGAGGGGTTAGGTGTAGGCAAAAACGAAAAAGAAGCGTTTAGGTGGTATAAATCAGCTGTTGAAAATGGAGATAAATCCTATTATCAATTAGGGGAATGCTATGAGAAAGGTATTGGGGTAGAAAATAATAAAAGTAAGGCAATTGAAATGTATAAAAAAGCAGCAATTTGCGATGATATTTTTGGCCTTTGGGCAAAACAACGACTGAAAGAGCTAGAAGGATAAATTAGTCTATGAGAGGTCGAAGGTTCAAGATAGGTACAAACTGCTCAACCAAAAATAACGGATAGTCGATTGACTGTCCGTTATTTTTTTGTTTCGGTGATGAGTTTCGTAGAAAGCGCGGATTACCGTGGGTTCACGCGAGGAGCGACCGCAAATGGTAGTTGGAAATAGCACGAAAATTGACGGCGCGACGACGCCCTGCCGAGGCTCCGCAAAGCGGAAACGACAGATACCCGTCGCCGTAAAAATCGAGCTTGACCACTTACGGATTTTTCCCTGTTTTTATGGGCTTGGAATAGCAGGTTTTTTGCAAAAAATAAAAAATTCCTTTTCTTTGTTTACTGCGTAGCAAATTTTGAGGGGTGACGATTGATTCCGTCACCCCTTTAATGTTGCCTTTTTGAGTTTAGTGAGTTCGATCTTTAAGTCGTTAAAAGCGACGATACTTTAATCTTAAGCGCCGCAGGCGCACTCGCAAAAGTCAAGGTGTCGTGCGATGCTCGTATATATGAAACTTATGAACAGAATTGCTATTAAATTCTTCCGCAATTCTTTTTGTATTTAGTAGGGGTTATTCCTGTAATAGCTTTGAATTTTCTGCTGAAATAGTTAATATCGGAAAAACCGACGCGGAGGGCGATTTCGCTGATGGGGAGATCTTCCTTTTCGAGAAAGTTTTTGGCGTGCATAATGCGCGTTTCGTTGACGTATTCAATTACGCTTTTTTGTGCGTACTGCTTGAAGAAATGTGCGAAATAGGAGGAACTCATGTTGAAATGCGCTGCTAGTTCTGCAATGCTCAAATCTTCTACGTAATGTCGATCAAGATGGTCGATAATATGGTGGAAGGTGTCAAGCTTTTTGAATTGTTTTTTGTATTCTCCTTCATCTAAAATATTTTTTGTATAGCGTTCTGTAAGTAGAATAAAAAACTCGTAAGCAAGCTTTTTGCTTTCAACAATAGAGCGTGTAGTGGTCTTTTCAAAATGAATAGCGATAAGCCTATCGAGCAGTTTTGTGCAATCTTCATCTTGAATGATATTTTCAAAGTGAACGTATTTATCCCCTATTAAATTATGGAAGAAATTCGGGTCTAATTGTATGCAATAATAGACGGAATTGAGCTGTGAAATAATAGCGGTGTGTAATTCGTTTCCGTTGACGAGGACAATAGTACCTTTTTTCACTTCGTATTCTTGTAAATTGCACGCAGTAACAGCTTTACCTTGCGTAAAATACAGAAGTTCGATGGCTTCGTGCCAATGAATTCTTCCGCAGGAGTTGTGGTGTATGAATTTTTTAATACCGATAGGGGCATTTTTTAGAAAAAGTGGTTCGTATTCGTAAAAAGTATCCATATCTCCTCCTTACTAAATTTGCAAAAATAGAGCAGTTTTGTGCTATCATGACAAGTAACTCTATGATATAATAAAATTGTGAAAATGTCAAGGGAGATTTAAAAAAAATGGAAAAAATGATTACCGTTGTGTTGGTTGGGGCGGGAAATCGTGCCAATGTATATGCTTCTGTTTCTTTGCAACATCCTGAAAAAATGAAGGTTGTAGGCATTGTAGATCCCGATCCTGTACGCAGAGAATTGATGCGTGAACGCTATAACGTTTCGATGGAAAATTATTTTGAAGACGTTGCGGAATTCGTTAAGAGAGAAAAATTTGCCGATGCTGTTATCAACGGCACGATGGACCACTTGCACGTACCTACTTCGATTCCTATTTTGGAAAAAGGTTATGATATGTTGCTTGAAAAACCATTTGCGGTTAACGAGCAAGAAATGAATAAACTTGTAGAGGTGGCGAGAAAACATGGGAGCAAGGTGGTAATCGGCCACGTGCTTCGTTATACGGATTTCTACCGTTCGATTAAAAATCATGTTTTAAGCGGAGAAATCGGTAAAATTATTTCCATTGAAACGTGTGAACACGTAAGCTATCATCATATGGCGGTATCGTACGTTCGCGGTAAGTGGGCGTCGGAAAAGGTTTGCTTTGCACCGATGTTGCTTGCAAAATCCTGCCACGACGTAGATATTTTGCTTTGGATGATGAAGGAAACGAACCCTACGCAGATTGTCAGCTTTGGCGCAGACTTCCAATTTGGAAAAGATAGAAAGCCTGCGGGTGCAGGAACGCGCTGTATGCAGGACTGTCCGTATGCAAAGGAGTGTATTTTCTCGGCGGATTCCAACTATCTTTCTTTCCCCAGATGGGGGCAGTACGTTTGGAAGTGCTTGGAAGCCAATAAGAATCTTACGGAAGAGGAGCAAGCGGAATCCTTGCGGACGGACAACCGTTACGGCAAGTGTGTATGGGATTTCGAGCGCGACGGCAACGTAGACCATCAGGCGGTAATGTTTAACTTTGCAAACGGTGCGACGGGTACGTTCAGTATGGTGGGCGGTTGCGCAAAGCCTGAAAGGAATATTCACATTGTAGGTACGCTTGGCGAAATTAAGGGTACGTTTGACGATTCTCGTTACGTAGTAAGAAAGATGGCTCCTGCAACGAGTGAGCTTGGCTATGAGGAAACGGTATACGATTTGAACGTGAAAGGGGATATGATCGGCGCGGCTGGCGGCC
Source organism: Clostridia bacterium (assembly GCA_017505465.1). Classification (GTDB taxonomy): domain Bacteria; phylum Bacillota; class Clostridia; order Christensenellales; family Borkfalkiaceae; genus Scatosoma. The sequence continues at coordinate 47,351 of JAFVPE010000004.1, forward strand.
ACGGCGGCGGCGACGAAAAGTTGGTGCATGATTTCTTAGATTATTTGAACGGTCATGAGCCTTCCGTTTCCTGTGCGACGATTGAAGATTCGGTTATCAGTCACAGAGCGGTATTCAAGGCAATGCAATCGAAATATAACGGTGAAATCGTGAAGATATAATAAAATCCTAATCAATACGGGAAATATTACCATGATAGAAAAAATGGAAACCGTATTGCTTTTGATTTAATTTTGGATTATAGTTGTTGTATGAAAAAATAGATGCGGCAACTGATAAGAGAACGTAGTAAACAAATTTTTCAAGGAGGAAAAAGGATGAAAAAAAGATTGTTTACAAGTGTTTTAAGTGCTCTTCTCTTTATCGTCTTATCCGTATTTGGATTAGTAGGATGCGGGGGAAAGGAAGAGGAAGAGAAAAAAATTACGCTTAATGTAACGGCGAAAGAGCTTGTCGTAGGCGAAAGCTTTACGTTGACGGCAACGACCACGCCTGCGGAGGCGGAAGTAATTTGGTCGACGTCCGATGAAGCGATTGTGACCGTGGAAGAGGGGGTAGTTACTGCTATTAGCGTAGGTACGGCAACCGTAACGGCGGAAAACGATACGGTTACGGCTACTTGTGAAATTACGGTAAAAGCAGCACCCGTTATAGAAACGGAATCATATACCGTTGTGTTTAAAAACGGCAATACCGAAATGAAATCCATGGAAGTAGCGGAAGGGGCTGCAGTCGTTTATAGCGGTCCTATCCCTTCCAAGGCGGCAACCGAACAATACGAATACACGTTCAGCGGTTGGTCGGAAACCGAAGGCGGTGAAACGGTTGACCTTGCAACGGTAACGCTGAGGGAAAACAAGACCTTCTATGCGGTATTCACCGAGAGTGTTCGTAGCTATAACGTAGTTTGGAATATCGACGGTACGGCAACGGAAGAACAGCTTGCTTACGGCGCAATGCCTGAATATAAGGGCGTGACACCCACCAAACCCACGGTTGGCAACACCAGCTATACCTTCTTGGGTTGGGCGACGACAATTGGCGGTGAAGTATTAGAAACGCTGCCTACGGTAACGGGTAACGTAACCTATTATGCGGTATTTAAAGAAGTTACGGCGCAGGTAAAATTCACCGTTACTTGGAAGAACGGCGAAACGGAGCTTGAAAAGGACGTAAACGTGGAATACGAAGCTATGCCTACGTATGACGGTGCAACGCCCGTAAAGGAATCCACGACGGAAAGTGATTTTGTTTTCGTTGGTTGGGCTGCAAGCATTGGCGGCGCAAAATTGGAACCCATGCCTGAAGTAACGGCAGACGCTACTTATTACGCTGTATTCGAGCCTACTGCTCGTAAATATACCATTACGTGGATGATCGAAGGCGTTGAAAAGACTTCGGAATGCGCTTACGGCACTGTGCCCGCATATACGGAAACACCTGTAAAGGAAGATTCTGAAATCTGCTCGTTTAAGTTTGTCGGTTGGGCTTTGACGGAAGACGGTGCAGTGGAAGAAACCCTTCCTACGGTTAGCGGTGTTGCTACCTATTATGCTGTATTTGAAGTGGATCAAATTTTTGAATCGCCTAAATTCGTTGGCGGTAAGATTGAGTATTCCGCAAAATCGCAGGAAATCTTCTTGCCTGACGGTTTGCTTGGCGAAGGCGTTACCATTGTGAAAGCTGTTTTGAAAAAGACTGCTTTGGATAGAGTAACCGTTTACGAAAACGGCGTTTGGGCGCACGATGTGATTACCTTGACGGAAGAAGAATTGAAGGGCAACTTTATCGGTGCTCGTTCTTTGGAAGTAGAACTTTCCGACGGGGCAAAATACAGCGTTGATATGAACGTCTACGCTGGTATTATTGACGAGTTTGCGGATTTCCCGAAATTCTTCAACAATACGGCAGTTCCTAGCGAATTTGACGCGACGGCGTATCCCGCGGTTGCTCCTAACGTATACGGCTACTATATCGTAACGAAGGATTTGGGTGCATACACCTTTGACAAGGAGAAAAACACGTTTGTCTATGAAGACGAATTGGCGTTTGAGCAGACGGAAGCTACCGACTATCAAAAGACGAACGGCTTTAACGGCGTTCTCGACGGTCAGGGTCATACCTTGAAATTCAAGTTGACGAAAGGCGGTTTGGTTGGCCTTGTACTCGGCAACGCAGTCATTAAGAATTTGGGCGTTATGTACGAGGACGCTACGACGACCTATTACGGTGTATTCGGTTACATTACGAACGGTAATCCCGAAATTAGAAACTGCTACATTGAAAGAACGAACAATCATTATCAGGCGTATTCGGTATTCGGCATTATGGCAAGACCGAACACGAAATTGATTATGCACAATACGGTTGTTTACGGTTACAATACTTCCAACAACTCGGCGAAATACGGCAACATGTGGATTAACGAAACGTCCACGAACGTATACGTAATCCATGCCCGTGGGAACGCGATGGATTGGGTGAACGTTCAAAACTTCACGAAAGTATTCACGGATGCGGTAGAAAACGGTTCTAGAGAAGTGCTTTTGTCTGAAATTGAAGACGCAAGCGGATTCGACGACAACTACTGGTACAAAGAAAACGGCAAGCTGATTTGGAAGGGTTTTGAACTGGTAAACGTTACCTGGGTAAAGGGTGAAGAAACGACGATCGAAACGGCGACCAAGGACGGTTGGATCTTTTACACGCAACAGCTTCCTGAAGATATCTTCTCGGCAACGGAAACGGTAGAATATTACTGGTCCACGAGCGAGGACGGCGAAGCGTTTAAATTCAGCGACAGATTCCAAGTGAAAGAAAGCGTTACCTATTATATGGTAGAAAAGAGAGAAATCTGTTACTATACGGTAACCTGGGTTATTGACGGCGTGGAAACGACGGAAGAGTACGAGTATAATGCAACGATAACGCACGAAGACCCCGTAAAAGAGGAAGACGAGTACTATATTTACGAATTTAAGGGTTGGTCGACGAGCGCGGACGGCGAACTTGTAGAATTTGGCACGGTTACGGAAGACATTACCTATTATGCAGTATTCGACAAGACTGCGAAGGTTGTGGTAACCCCTGTAAACGAAGCAATTTTGTATTCGAGTGCAGACGATCAATTGTTCCTTCCTGCAGAATTGACGTTGACGATCGATGAAACGGTGAAAATTTCCAGTGCAGACGGCAACACCGTATATTATGAGAACGGTAGCTGGTTAAACAACTTCGATTTGACGGACGAACAGATAAAAGCGAATGCGATTGGAGTATTTGATATTGCCATTAAAAAAGGTTCGGACGTTTATACCGCAAAGGTAAAATCGTACGCAGGCGTTATTGACGAACTTTCCGACTTCCCTGCATTCTTTAACAATACGGCAGTTCCCAGCGAATTTGACGCGGCTACCTATCCCGCAGTTGCGCCTAACGTTTACGGTTATTATATCGTAACCAAGGATTTGGGCAGCGCAACGGACGAACTCGCCATGACGCAGACGGAAGCAACCGACTATCAAAAGACGAACGGCTTTAACGGCGTCTTGGACGGTGCAGGTAACACGCTTAGATTTAAACTCATGAGCGGCGGCTTGGTAGGTATGGTACTCGGTAATGCGGTTATCAAAAATATCAGGATTGTTTACGAAGACGGCACGTATGATAGCACGACGAAAAAGGGCGGTTACGGCGTATTCGGGTATATCACGAACGGTTCGCCTGAAATTAGAAACAGCTATATCGAAAGAACGAACAATTTGTATCACCAAGGTTCGGTATTCGGTATTATGGCTCGTCCTAATACGAAATTGATTTTGCACAATACGGCAGTACATGCAAACACCACGTCGAACGCCAGCGGTTGGTATAGCAACATGTGGATTAGCTCAGCTTCGACGAATGCATACTTGATTTATGCGCGTTCGAATGCTACGGGTTGGGCTAACGTAACCAACTTCACAGAAGTTACCACCACCAATACCTTGACGAATAATTTGAGTTCGTTTGATACCAATTATTGGAGAACGGACAACAACAAGCTTGACTGGAAGGGCTTGGCGGATATGAGCTTCTCCTCTGTGGTAAAAGTAACTATCTAATACGGTAAAAAATACAGTTCGGCTATAAGTTTCTTTATAGCCGAACCGTAACTTGTTTATAAAAGGAAAACCATGAAAAACAAATACAAAAAAATAGAAATTGAAATTTATATGTTTCAAGATACTGATATTGTAACTTTATCGACTTCGGGCGAAGTAGACGGGGACGAAACGAAGTATCCTATTCCAGACGGCTGGGCTGAATGAGGTGTGCTATGAAGAAAAAAAGAAGAAACATATTACTTAGCATATTTACTTGTGGCTTATTGACTACGGCAGGGTTTGGGATGACGCTTGGTGTTTCCGCAATGGCGGATTCCGCGCGCGTAAAACCTACAGGAGCAAAAACGGAAACTTTAACGCAGGAAATTAAAGATTCTGATTTGGACACCTTCAAGGTGTACGGCGCATCCATTCGTACGCAGGGAGAGATCGGTTTTAGATTCCTTTCGACAATCGAGAGCAGTGACTTGGAAATTATCCCCAACACCGCTGAGTTCGGTACGATACTCATTCCGTTTAGTAAGCTTGGAGATCAAGAGCTGACGGTTGACACTGAAAAGGCGTTGGTTGCGCCAGCAAAAGTAGACACGGATGCGGAGGACGTTCCCGAGGGCGGTTTGGGCTATTACATAACCTTGATGGGTGAAACGCTTGAAAAAGCCTTCCCCGAAGACTTATACGGTACTGTTCTCGCTGCGCGCGCGTACGTTAAATATACATATCAAGCGAACGGTCAGACGATTACTGATTACGCATATTCAGAAGAAACCCTTTTCCGTTCCATGGCGTATATCACTTCGTGTGAGTTGACAACACTTGAAGGGGAGGGTAAAGACGTTTCCATTTCAGACTACGATTACTTAAACGGAATCATTTCCAAAGCAACCGAAGACGCTGTTTTGGATCTTTCCGCAACCGAAATCAAAACGGGTGAAATCGCAACGGTAGACCTTATCGGCGCGGCGGATAGCAAAAACGATTTTAGCTACAATCTCTATTCTAGCAACGAAAATATTGCAACTATCAACGAAAACGGCGAAATCGTAGGCGTTAGCGGCGGTGTTGCCACCATTACCGCAAACATCGGTACGACGGAATTCTCTGCGGATATTACCGTTCTCGGTCGGAAAAATCCTATCGAATTGACCGACGTTAACGTATTGTATTCGACGCAGGATGGGCAAATTTTCTTGCCCGATGGTGTGTTGGATAACGAGGAAGAAACAATCGTTTCCGCAGTTGGCACGCAGGATGGAGTGGACTATTTTGCAAACAAGTGGAACGCACTCGCTTTGACGGAGACGGAGATTAATGAAAACGCCGTTAGAGCAACGTGGATTACGCTCGAGACGTCTGAAGGGGATTGCTTCATCGTAAAAGCACTTTCCTATGCAGGCGTCATCGACGAGCTTTCCGACTTCCCTGCATTCTTCAACAATACGGCGGTGCCTAGCGAATACGACGCGGCTACCTATCCTGCGGTTGCTCCCAACGTATACGGTTACTATATCGTAACGAAGAACTTGGGTGACGGTACGGATACGCTTGCACTCACGCAGACGGAAGCTACCGACTACCAGAAGACGAACGGCTTCAACGGCGTTTTGGACGGTGCTGGTCATACCTTGAAATTCAAGCTGACGAGCGGCGGTTTGGTTGGTATGATTCTTGGTAACGCAGTCATCAAGAACATTGCAATCATTTACGAAGACGGCACGTATGATAGCACGACGAAGAAGGGCGGCTACGGCGTATTCGGTTATATAACGAACGGCGCACCTGAAATTAGAAACTCTTATATCCAAAGAACGAACAACCTTTACCACCAGGGTTCGGTATTCGGGATTATGGCTCGTCCGAACGCAAAACTGATTTTGAAAAATACGGCGGTACACGGCAATAATACGTCGAATACTAGCGGTTGGTATTCCAACATGTGGATTAGTGCGGCTTCGACGAATGCGTACTTGATTTATGCTCGTGCGGCGGCAACGGGTTGGCCGAACGTGACGAACTTCACGGAAGTGTCGACCACCAACGCGCTGACGAACGATTTGAGCACGTTCGATACGGATTATTGGACGACGGATGGCGGCAAACTCACTTGGAAGGGCTTGTCGGATATGACCGTTTCCGCATACAACAGAGTATACGCACCGAGAATTGACGGAACCGTTTACTATTCGACTGTAAACAGCGAACTCATTCTTCCCGAAACCTTCCTTCCCGACGGTGAAACGATCGTAGACGTGAAGGACGAAGAGGGCAACGATTATTACGAAAACGGCGCATGGGTGAACCTTGCGTTGACGAGCGAAGAAATCGCTTCGAATGCGAAGAAGGAAGGCAATCTCCTTATCGAAACTGCAAGCGGTAACTTCTACAAGATTGCGTTTGGCTCTTATGCAGGCGTTATTGACGAATTGTCCGACTTCTCTGCATTCTTCAACAACGATCCGAGTGCAACGCATGCAAAGACTTATGGCTACTATGTTGTAGCGAAAGATTTGGGTACGGGCGCAGAAGAATTGACCTTCACGCAATCGGCGACGACCGATTATAAAGCGGACTGCGGTTTCAACGGCGTTTTGGACGGTGCTGGTCATACGCTTAAATTCAAGCTGATGAGCGGCGGTTTGGTTGGTTTGTTCGTTGGTAATGGCACAATCAAGAACCTCGGTGTGATCTATGCAGATGAAACGACGACGCAGTACGGTGTATTCGGTTATATGACGAGCGGCAACCCTGTCATCGATAACTGCTACATTGAAAGAACGAACAATAAATATCAAAAGTGGTCGGTATTCGGTATTATGTCTAGACCGAATGCAAAATTGACCCTTCATAACACGGTTGTTTACGGTTACAATACGTCAAACGAATGTACGATGAACAGCAATATGTGGATTAGCGCAAGCTCCACGAATGCTTACCTTATCCATGGGCGTGCGAATGCGACCTCTTGGGTGAACGTGCAGAATTTCACGAAGGTATTCAACGACGGTATTGAAAACGGTTCGCGTGAAGTATTGCTTTCCGAAATCGCAGACGATAGCGGATTTGACAACAACTACTGGTCCAAGGAAAACGGCAAGCTTATTTGGAAGGGAATCGGTGCGGTAACCGTTACTTGGTCGAAAGAGGGCGAAACCACTCAAGAAACCGTTTCCGCGGGTTCGGCTGTCAATGTTCCTAACCCTGGTACGGATATGTGCTGGGCGACAAATAAGGACGGCAGCGGCGCAATTTCTGGGAAAAATATTTATCCTACCCAAAGCGTAATTTATTACGCGCGTTCGGCAATCAAGGATATGGAAGACGTCGTATACTTCTCGACGGCAAACAACGAGATCGTTCTTCCCGAAAGCGCTGAATTTAGCGCAAATAATATCACGACGATTACCAGCAAGGACGGTAGCGTAACCTATTACGCTAACGGGGTTTGGGAAAATAGCCTTGGCTTGACCGCAGAACAACTTGCGGCAAACGAAACGTCGGAAGCGGATATTAAGATTAAAGCAGGCTCGTTTATTTACTACGCAACCGTACAATCCTACGCAGGCGTTATTGATGAACTTAGCGACTTTGCGACCTTCTTCAACAACGATCCTTCGGCAACGGCTCCCAACGTTTATGGTTACTACATCATAACCAAGGATTTGGGTACGGGCGTAGAGGAACTCGCGCTTACGCAGTCGACGACGACCGATTATAAGGCGAACAACGGCTTTAACGGTGTACTTGACGGTCAGGGACATACGCTCCGCTTTAAGCTTATGAGCGGTGGTTTGGTAGGTCAAATTCTTGGTAATGCGACCATTAAAAATCTTGGCGTTATCTACGAAGACGCAACGTCTACCTACTATGGCGCGTTCGGTTATATGACGAACGGCAATCCCGTAATTGATAACTGTTACATTGAAAGAACGAACAATCATTATCAGGCGTGGTCGGTATTCGGCATTATGTCCAGACCGAATGCAAAACTGATTTTGCGCAACACGGTTGTTTACGGTTACAACGTTTCTAATAATTGCGCAAAGAATACCAATATGTGGATTAATGAAACGTCCACTAACGCTTATCTTATCCATGCGCGTGCGAATGCAATGGATTGGGTGAACGTACAGGGTTTCACGAAGGTATTCAACGATGCGATAGAAAACGGTTCGCGTGAAGTATTGCTTTCTGAAATCGCAGACAATAGCGGATTCAACAGCGAATATTGGTACAAGGCAAACGGCAAGTTAATTTGGAAGGGATTTGAAACGGTCAACATCTCTTGGGTAGATGGCGAAAAGACTACCATTGAGCCTGTAACGAAGGGCTCTGCAGTTCCCATTCCCGAACAGGAAGGTACGGAATACTGGTCTTCCAATGAAGAAGGTTCGGATATTATTAATGGTTCGGTTCGCCGTATTGATGAGGACGTAAGCTTCTACAAGTTCCATTTAAATATTGACGTACAGGAAAAGGCGATGTATTCGACCATGGATGGAGAGTTCTTCCTGCCTGATGAAGTAAGCTCTTGGAATAACGTAGAGTACATTATCGGCGTTGATGAGAATGGCGAAAGCAACGGCGTTACCTATTACGAAGACGGCGTTTGGCGTAGAAACTTTGGCTTGACGGGCGAGCAAATCAATGCGAATGAAGTTGTAGAAACGGAGGTAAAAATTTACGACGGTACGTACTACTATAACGTAACGGTAGCGTCCTACGCAGGCGTTATTGATGAGCTTTCAGACTTCCCGAAATTCTTCAACAACGATCCGAATGCAACCCATGCAAAAACCTATGGTTACTATATCGTAACGAAGGATTTGGGTACGGACGCAGAAGAATTGACCTTCACGCAATCGACGACAACCGATTATAAGGCAGACTGCGGCTTCAACGGTCTTTTGGATGGCGCAGGGCATACCTTAAAATTCAAGCTTATGAGCGGTGGTTTGGTCGGTTTGTTCGTTGGTAACGGAACGATTAAAAACTTGAGCGTTATCTATGCAGATGAAACTTCGACGCAGTACGGTGTATTCGGTTATATGACGAGCGGTAACCCCGTAATCGATAACTGCTACATCGAAAGAACGAACAATAAATATCAAAAGTGGTCTGTATTCGGTATTATGTCCAGACCGAATGCAAAATTGGAACTTCATAACACGGTTGTTTACGGCTATAATATTTCGAATGAGTGTGCAATGAACAGCAATATGTGGATCAGTGCAAGCTCCACGAATGCTTATCTTATCCATGCTCGTGCTAATGCGACGTCTTGGGTGAACGTGCAGGGCTTCACGAAGGTATTCAACGATGGCGTTGAAAACGGTGCAAGAGAAGTGGCTCTTTCCGAGATTGTAGATGCAAGCACCTTCAATGAATGTTGGAGCAAGGAAAACGAAAAGCTTACCTGGAAAGGTGCGGACGATATGGCGGTTTCGTCTATTGGTGCGTTAGAATTAGAACCTTACAAACTGGTGGAAAACGGTGCTACCGAATATGCAATTGTTTTGCCTGACAATGCTGATGAAACTCTTACGTTGGCAGGGCAGGAACTTGCTTCGTTCTTCGCTGAAGCAACGGGTGCAACTCTTAACGTGGTAAGCGACGGTGCGTATTCCGATTACGATGCAATCATCTCCATCGGTGACACCAAGGCGTTTGCAGCTTCGGGCGTTACCATGGGCGAAATGACCAGCGAAGGCTATCACATTGAAAGAAAGGATAACGCAATTTATTTGAACGCAAATACTTCTCGTGGCTGTTTGTACGGCGTGTACGGCTTGCTTGGCGAATTGTTTGAATACGAGCAGTATTCAGCGGATTGCTATACCATTCTCAACCGCCCGACGGTGGAATTGTATACGATTGAGGTAACGGAAAATCCCGATATCGCAATTCGTATGCCTTCCAATGGTGCAATTATTAATGATTCCACGCTTGCGGGTCGCTTTGGGATGAAGATGGGCGAAACCGATGTGTTCTTTAACGCGGGCGACTATACTAATAACAAAGGGGAAACAGGGAATGAAGGTTGGAGAGTATGGCACAATGCTTTGGAAATCCTTCCCGTAACTTACTGGACTGCGCAGGGCAAGACGAACTGGTTCTCCAACAATAAAGTGAACGGCGCAATTAATCAGCTTTGCTATACGGCGCGCGGCAATGCGGACGATTATACCGCGATGGTTGATCAGATCGTAGTCATTATGGCGCAAACGCTTACCAGCTCGCAAATTACCAGCCGTCCCGACGCGCTCTACGTAACCCTTACCAGCGAAGACGGCGGCGGTGTTTGTACCTGCTCCGCTTGTACGGAGGCAAAAGCGTTGTACGGTTCGGATGCAGGCGCAGTAATCAAGCTTTGCAACGACGTTCGTGAAGGCATGGACGAGTGGATGGAAGCAAATCCTCGATACAAGAGAGAAGTAACCTTGCTCTTCTTTGCGTATAACGATTACGTAACTGCACCTACCGCTGGTACGATTGAAATGCGTGAAGACGTAGGCGTTATGTACGCCGTTTCCGATTACGTAAATTACTATTACGACGTTTACAATACGGAAAACGATGCATTTAGAGCGCAGTTTGAAGCTTGGTCGAATCTTTGTGCGATCAATAATTCCACTTTTGCGCTTTGGACGTATACGAAGAACTTCAGCGCGTACATGCTCCGCGCAGACGTTTACGGCGAGAACGCATTCTTCAACGAAAACGCTTATCGATATTTCGCAGAGAACGGCGTTGACCTTTGGTTCAACCAAGGCGCAACCAATGGTACGACGACTTTGTCGGCGTTTGAAAAGCTCAACGGCTATATCGATTCTCAAATGATGTGGGATTCCAATCAGAGCGTTGAAGACTTGATTGATAAATGGTTCAACGCGATGTACGGTAGTGCTGCGAGCTATATGAGAGCGCTCTATAACGGGCAGAATCAAAAGGCTCGCGAAGCGTTCGGTACAACCAAGAAGGGGATTCCCTCGGTTGGTGTGAGCGAGAGTGCTATGAAAAATACCTTGACGAATAGCGTTTTGCAGACTTGGTTTGGATATATCGACAGCGCGAAGAACGCAATTAACAGCGATAGCTCGCTCACGAACGAACAAAAAGCAGTGTACCTTGAACGCATTAACGAAGAATGGATTTCGGTTGAATTCTGGTACGTATCCTTGTATTATTCGAGTTTTTGGGACGGCGTGGACGGCGTTACGGTGGATACTGATGCTGCGACGGCGGCGTTTAGAGACGCTCTCGGCTATGACGAATCGACAGGTACGTATGCAAAAGACGTAGTTCTTCTTGAAAAAGGGAAAAGTACCCTCGTACAATGGATTGAAAGCGGTTTCACGTCTGATATTTAAGGCGAAAGATTTAGGAAAAATTAGGTTTTATTCAATGAAAGTATCTTTTTTAAATGGACAAATTGTTGCGGACGGATATTTACACGAAGACGTTCCCTATGACGTATCGGCAAACAATTTAAGCGTTTGCTTTGACGGCAAGGGGGGGATTTCGAAATATTTATCCGTTCGTAGCGGAAGAGATTATTCGGTACGCTCGATGACTTCCTTGTATAAGGACGGAGAGAGGGTAGGCGCTTACACCGAAAAGAGGGTAAGCATGGTAGGCAGAGGACAAAAAATCGAGATCTTAGGCGACGATTACCGTATAGAGATGAAGCAATTCATCACGAAAGAAGATGATGCTGTTTTTGTGGAAATCAACTTTTTTGCCGAGCGCAAGACGGAGTTTACGTTGGTTTACGGTACGGGCTATTCTTGGAAAACGCCTGCTTTGGCTTGCGACGGCGAAAATACGTTTGTAGAGGAAAACAATCATTTTCTCATTCCCGTATCGGCAAAGGGTGAAAAACGCATACGTTTTGTCTTTGCTTACGAAGAGGATAAGGACTATTGCGAACACCTGCTTTCTGTATTTGATGAAAAATTGCAGGCGATGCAAAAGGAAGTAGAGGACGTTGTCATTCCTGCGTCCGCGCAGACGGAAGAGGAAAAGGCGCTGTATCTGTCAGCGTTGTTTTGTGCCATCGAGAATTACAAGGAATGCGGTGCGTTAAAAGGTTTTGTGGCAGGGTGCAACTATTTGAGTCCGTTAAGAACCTATTATCGTGATTCCTATTGGACGGTGTTATCTGCATATCACTACGATATTTCGCTGGTTAGACGGCAGGTGTGCACGTTGGCACGCGGTATCGCCAAGGACGGCACGTGTCCGTCGGCGGTAAAGACGGATTTATCGGCATTTTGGGGTGGCCATTACGACAGTCCCTCCTTCTTCGTGATGATGGTGTACGATTACGTCAACCATTCGGGCGACAAAGCCTTTTTGAACGAAACGATTGACGGAATGCGTTTGTTTGAACGTTGTTTGCTTGTAATGAGCAACCAAATGAAAAGAACGGACGGAACGGGGCTTTTGTATAAAAAAGGACCGTACAATAAGCTCGACTGGGCAGACGAAGTCAACCGAAATGGATACGTTACTTACGACGAAGCTTTGTACTATCGCGCGCTTACCTGCATGGCGAAGCTCTGCGAAGCCGTAGGCGAGGACGGCAGTGCATACCTTGTCGAAGCGGAGCGCGTTAAAAAGTCAATCAACGACTTGCTTTGGGACGATGAGAAAGGGTATTACGTCAACTATATGGACGGCGATTTCACGGAAGACAACCTTTCGGTGGATACGGTGCTTACCTATTTGTTCGGCATTGCCAATGAAGAGCGTTCTAATCGAATGCTGGATGCGATGGAGCGCATGTTGGAAACGAAAAATAATTCCTTGCAGAAGGCAGGGGATTACGGTGTGATGTGCGTATATCCGTTCTATAAGAGTATGTCGGCTGCATATTTCAAATCTTCACAGGATTATGAATACCACAATGGTGGAAACTGGCCTTACTGGTCGGCAATTTATGCCTATGCAAAGTACTTGGCAGGCAGAGATTACCGCTATCCTTTGGAAAGTTGGTTTTCCTACAATCTCAAGCAGGGGATATTTACCCCGATAGAATACTTCTCGCCTTGTAGAAAGAGCGGTTCAACTTTGCAGGCTTGGAGCGGCGCGGCGGCATTTGTATTCGATTTTATCGGCAAACCTTCTTTCTTTGCGCCCAATCATTTGAAATAATATCAATATAATAAGGAGAAAAACATGAAAAAGAAAAGACTATTAGCAACTGTATTATCTATTTGCACTTTGGCAAGTACAATCGGCATGACCTCATGCGACGATTTGGCTGGTGATATAGGCGGCGGTAATAACAATAAAGTTGAAAACGTATACAACGTACCTTCCGATAGTAAAATTATGATTAAAGTTAAAAACTTCGGTATGGGTCCTGGTAACCTTTGGTTGGAAGAAACCATGGAACGTTTCGCGGAAGCAAACAAGGACGTGAAATATGGGGACAAGACGGGCGTTTACTTGAAATATGAAGCGACTAACAATCAGAATACGTCGGCGATGGCAAGTGATACCACGAATATTTTCTTTGATGAACGTCAATCTGACCCGTACGCATTGTTGCAGAACGGCTTACTTTTGAATCTTGATTCGATTGTTAAGGACGATGCGCGCGTAGGCGGTACGCTCGAAAGCAAAATTTTCGATGCGGCAAAAGGCGGTATTACGGGCAACGACGGCAGCTATTATGCGTTGCCTCACTATGAATTCTACGCAGGTATTGCATACAACCGTTCGACGTTCGCAGACCTTGGTGCGTACTTTGCAGCGGAAGACGAAGAAAGTATTTATACGTACTCCTGTAAGTACGGTACGGCAAACTTTATCGACGACGCCGCTGCGAAAAAATCGGTAGGGCCCGACGGTAAGGCAGGCACGAACGACGACGGGTTGCCTTGCTCGCTCGACGAATTCATTATTCTTTGCGATTATATCAAGACGGAGAGTGAGGGGGACGTTTCGCCTATCACGGTTTCGGGCAAATATTATAACTACTATCCCGAATATTTATTGATGGGGCTTTGGTCTTCGATTGCTGGTCCTGAGCAAATGCGTAACTATTACAACTGCTCAGGGGAAATCGAAGTGGTAGAACGTGATAAAAATGGAAAATTGATGTTCACCAACGAAAACATGTTCAAAGGCATTTCTTACGTGAAAAAGCCCGTGACGAAGATGGTAACGATGTCTCCTGACGGTAAAGACGGTTGGATGGGCAACGATATGGCGGCGAAGTATTACGCCTATGCAATGCTTGATGTAATCGAAGCGGAAGGCTTCTTCTCGAAGACGGCTACTTCGGGTGACGACCACTGGACGTCGCAGATGGACCTTTACATGGATGGTAAGGCGCAAAGACAGAATGCCGCAATGTTGATTGAAGGTAGCTACTGGTACAACGAATCGAACGAAAACGGCGGTTTCGACGCTTATGAAAGATACGTTGGTAAGAACCGTAACGAACTCGACGTGGCATGGATGAGCTTACCTACTAGCGTTTACGCAGAAGGCGCAGTTGGTAGAGACGCATGTTTCTTGGACGTTGGTTTGGCGTATACAATGGTCAATAAAAACGTAGAATCGAACCCTGCATTGAAGCAGGCTTGCTTGGATTTCGTTGCATTCTGTTATAGTGAACAGGAACTTCGTAATTTCACGGCAAAGACGGGTATTACGAGAGCGATTAGCTACGAGCTTTCCGATGCAGACAAGCAAAAAATGAGTAAATACGCTTTGCGTTTGTGGGAAGAAAGAGATAACAAAAACGGTAGCAATATCGTTGCTTGGTCGGGTTCGACGGAAATCTTCAAGCTTGTCAAGGGCAGATTAAAGATTGACTTGAATAGCGGTGTATTCGGCAACGGCACGACGAAGGTTTCTGCAATGCTTAGAGAAAAGAACGTACAGGACGCTTTTGCGGCATGTAGTTTGTACGGCAATTGGAACTATTAATTAAAATGAGCACTACTCCAACGATAGGTTGGAGTAGTGTGTATTAATTCAACTTAGGGGGAAAATTTTTATGGAAGAAAATAAAATTTCCGCTGAAAATGGAAAGAGAGTATATACGCGTCAGCAAAAGCGGCTAGTGTTCTACGTCCTGATGTTTGCGCTGCCTATCTTGCAGTTTGTTTTGTTTTATCTTTACGTCAATTTCGACTCGTTTGTTATTGCGTTTCAGAAAAAAACGCCGATACTCGGTTCTATAACAAATGGCTACGAGGTTGTCGCTACGGGGGAGAACTTTATAAAGGCATGGAAATTCTTTTTTAGCGAAGAATGCGGGAAAATGATATGGAATTCGATTCAGTTGCTGTTTTGTCAGATTGTGATCGTTACGCCGCTTGCATTGCTTTTCAGCTACTACATAGCCAAGGAAAAACCTGGCTCGGGCTTTTTTAGAATCATGTTATACCTTCCGCAGGTAATTTCCGTCGTCGTGTTGGGGCTTTTGTTCCAATACGTTGTCGGTACGGTCTATCCGAAGGCAATGGAGCAGTATTTTGATAAGGAAGTTATCGGGTTGTTGCTCCCTTCCAGTAGTTACGAACAAAACTTTACTACGGCATTGATTTTCACGTTGTGGTTTTCTTTCGGTACGAACGTTTTGATTTATACGGGCGCAATGAGTGGCATCGATCAGTCCATTGTAGAATCCGCACAGCTTGACGGCGTCAACAGTTTTCAGGAATTTATATTTATCTACGTGCCGTTGATTTTCTCGACGGTGACGACCTTTGTCATCACGGGGCTTGCAGGCATCTTCAACAATCAAATGAACTTGCATATTTTCTTTGGTAATGCGGATGGGAACGTAGACGTTTTCGGATATTATTTCTACCGTATTACAGCGATGAATATTGCTAGCGGCGGCAACGCAAGCGGTAACTTGATGAATTTAAACACGCTTGCAGCGTTGGGCTTGATTGCGACTGCAATCCTCATTCCGCTGACATTGCTCACAAGAAAGCTTCTGAATAAGTACGGGCCGAGTGTAGAGTAAAAGGGGGGAATAATGATGAAAAAGACAATAAAGAAAAAATTCCAACCAGTAGACATTGTTATATTCATGTTGCTTTTTGTACTGTCGCTTGTCTTGTTATTGCTTCTCTCGTGGGGCCTTTTGACGTCGTTAAAATCGTACGACGACTTTGCCTATCTTGGTAACGTGCTCGGGTTTCCCGACCTTAATGCTTACGGTGCAAAGACTGCGTTGGCGTTTGGAAACTACCGTCGAATTCTTTTCAGTACGGTGTTTCAGTTCAGCTCGACGGATGCAAGCTATTATTCCTCAATTTTCGGCTACGTTGAAAATGCGCCTGAAACGACTTTCACGTTTGCCAATTTCTTGCTGAACTCGTTTATTTACTCGATTGTTTGTTCGTTCGTGCATGCGTTTGTGGCATTTGCTTGCGCATACCTTTGTGCGAAGTACAAATTCCGTTTCAGTGAAATTATATACGTATTGATGCTGGTGGTTATGGCGGTTCCTATCGTCGGCTCTTCGCCTGCGATGATTGAATTGTTGCGCGACCTTGCTATCTATGATACGTTCTTTGCAATGATTGCGCTCAACTTCAACTTTACGGGGGTATATTTCTTCGTGTTCTACGCGCATATCAAAGGGATTCCAAACACTTACATGGAAGCGGCGGAAATCGACGGCGCGTCCCAGTTTAGAACGTTTATCCTAATTATTTTCCCGCTTTGCGCAAAAGTATTCTTTACTGTATTTTTGTTGCAATTCATTCAAACGTGGAACGATTATCAAACTCCGTTGTTGTATTATCCCAACCATCCGACTTTATCGTACGCTGTGTTTAAAATGACAAGAAACACGGGCGGTGCGGACAAGGGACAAGAATTCCAAGGCATTCCGCAAAGAGTTGCGGGCTGTATGGTTTTGGCGTTACCCGTATTCGTGTTGTTCCTTGCGTTCAACAAATTGCTTATGGGAAACTTGACGATGGGCGGCATTAAGGAGTAAGGAAAAAAAATGAATAAGAAAATAAAGATTTTATGTTTATCGCTGTGCGGCGCTGCATTTTTGACGGCAGGGGCGCTTGCAGTGACGGATTTGCAGAATGCAAATGCGGCTACTGAACTTATAATGCCGAAGGAATACGTTATTGAAAGTGAATATACGTATGGTGAAATTTTCCAAGTACCTGCACCTTCTTCGGTATGTATCAAGACGGGTATGGTAGAGACGACGGCGGTTAGTGCGGTGTTGCGATTCCCTGACGGAACGGCGAAAAGCGAAGGTGCGTATACGCTAGATAAAAACGGTGCGTACGAACTGACGTACTATAACGCGAACGGTGTTTCCGCTACGCAAAAATTCGTCGTCAACAAGAATTATTATGGGGTTGAAGAAGGGACAACGGCTTCGCACGTGAGCAACTTGGTTGGCGTGCAGGGCAAAGAGGGGATTTCCGTTACCTTGAAGGACGGAAAATCCTTTACCTATAACAAGTCAATAAATTTGAATGATTACGCTGGGGAAGCGTTGGAAATTTGCAAAATTTTCCCGATGTTTAGGACGGCACCCGACTTGAATCCCGACGCATCGACGGTATCGGTAAAAATTGTGGATTGCTACGATAGTTCGAAATTTGTAGAGTTCTATATTTGGAGCTGTGAGGCTGGGCAGGGCGCGTATTATACGGGCGCTGGCGCAAGCACGCAAAGCTTAACGGGCTTGGAACAAAATCGCAACCGTCCGCATGAAATGACGGAACCCTACGACGGACAGTTGTATAAGATTCACCGTCCCCACCGTTATCAATCGAAGACGGCATGGGGTACGGCAGTTTCTAGTAAGTACAACGATCAAATGATTGAAAGGGATGGCGTTGTTTTCATTTGGGACTTGGCGACACATCAAATGAAGGTGAGAAACGGCGGTAACGCACAACTCATTACCGATATTGATTCTTCGGAAATCTACGGAGAAAAGGCATTTGATTACAGCACCTTCTTTACGACGGGCGAAGTGTACGTAAATTTTGAAGCTTATAACTATGCGACGAGCAGTTTTACGCTGGGCATCGAAGAGATTTTTGGCGAGAGCGGCGAATCTCTTGCGAATGGTAAAATGCTTGATACGCAGAACCCGCAAGTTACCGTGGACGTACAGCCGACGGTGGGTAACGTCGTGTATTTGCAAAAGGGCAAGGCGGTTATTCTGCCTACGATTTCCAGAGTTATCGACTTGAATTATTACGGCGATACGAACGTTTCGGTTTACCGTAATTACGGCAACCGCGGCGAAGCGCTTGTCAACGTAGAAAACGGAGTGTTTATTCCCAAAATGGAAGGGAATTACACCGCAGTATATACGGCGAAGGACGGGTATGGCAACGAAGGGAAGTTCCTGCTCGGCATCGTTGTTTTGGACGAAGCGAATTTCACGTATGAGAAAGCGGATTTGCAGAAGTTGGTTGCGGCGAAGAATAATATTCTTCCCTATATTCCTGTCACTGGCTTGAATCTTACGCCGAAGGCGAAAGTGTCGGTGACTGCTCCAAATGGTGAAATCGTGGACGTTGAATATAACGGCGCGGACGGTTACGAATACGTGCCTGCCTATGCGGGATCGTATACGATAACCTATTTGTTCCAAGACAACGTTTACGAAGAAAAATATTCCTATCAGGTAGAGTGTGTGGACGAAAATTCGGCAATTTTTAAGGACACCTTCTCTTTCCCTGCGTACTTTATGAAAGGTGCGTCTTACTCCATCGATTCCATGGTGGCATACACGGCGGGTAACGATTCGTTTAAGGAAAAGGAAGCGGTGGTTAGCGTATCGGCAGACGGTGGCGAATATCAAACGCTTACGAAAGCACAAATGGCCACATACAAGGTGGAAGCAAACCAAACGTTGCAATTCAAGGCGACCTTCGGCAACAACTCTATTCTTTCGAAACTGTATTCGGTGGTAGACGTAGGGTTTGGCAAAAAGACAACGGAAAAGAATTACTTGCCGTACTGGCAGGGTAACTATACTTCGTCGGAATTGTTGGAAGTTGGCGCGGCGTATGCGTTTAGCGGCGATGCGAGCATGCAATTTATCAATCCCGTATCGGGGAAGAATTTTAAGACGAATTTCAAGGTGGAAGCTGCTTCCGCGGAAAGCGTAATTGTCACCTTGCGTGATGCTCGCAATCCGATGAAAAACTACGTTACGTACACCTACTATCAGGCAATGCCTACAAGCGTAGCGGTGTTGGCGCAGCAATTTATGAACGGTCACCTTGTATTTGAAAAGGAAATTTACACGAAATATAGAAGCGTAATCGGTGAGTATGCGCTTGAATATTCCGTGGCAGGGATGGGAACAGGCGGAGTCGTAGTTAGTGGCGTACAACCTTTTGCGGAAGACGATACGTTGATAGAAATTGCCACGGTAGGTGCGGAAAATGGCGCAAAAATTACCGTTACACAACTCAACAATCAAGCGTTCTCGCAGTCGATTCGAGAAAGTAAACCGCAGATGAGCTTTCAAGAAGCCAACGGCGTTTTTGAAATCAATGCAATTTACAAGATCATGCCTTGTTATGCAAGCGCGGTGATGTGTTCGGTATTGGCAAAAGACGTTAAGTTGACCGTATATGCGCCGAATGGTGACGTTGTTACGGCGGTAGACGGTACTCGCTTGGAAGGCGTTGTAGCAGGTCAGACTTACGATATTCAGCTTTTGCAAACGGGGCAGTACAGAATCTCTTACGAGGTATCCTGCATTGGCTCGTCCAGAAAATCTGGGGAAGAAGTATTGTCGGACGACGATTACTACATTGTCAACGTCAGCGAAGGGATTGCGCCCACTATTCAGTTTACGGATGGTTCTAATGAAAAAACGACCATAAATCTTTCCGTAGGCAGCACGCACACGCTCAAAGAATACACGGTAAGCGATAACGTATCTTCTAGTGAGAAGATTAAGGTTTACACGATGGTTTGCGATAAGGGCTTTACGTTGGAAGAAAACGGCTACGGCGTAGATACTTACGTTTTCAAGAATGTTGGGGAATTTATCGTTTGTATCTATGCGTACGATGAGCTTGGAAACTGCTCGAGAGCATACTACAACGTAGTGGTGTCCTAATTGGTGGGAAACAAGGAGAAAAAAGATGAAAAAACGAATTATTTCATTATTCCTCAGCGCGCTTTGCGTGTGTTCGTTTGCCTTTGGTTGTAATGGTACGTCGGGAACGCAAAAACCGACGGGTGAAGCGAGAGAAAAATACAAATATACGAAGGGCGTTCACAATTTGACTGCCCCCGAAGCAAACAGCTATATGGTCCAAAATGGCAAATGCGATTATCAAATTTTATTGCCTGCAAATATGGATTCCAACCTGATTGTTGCAGAGGCGGAGCTGAAATACTTCTTTGAAGAAGCGACGGGTGTAAAGCTTTCTTCGGTGATAGAGCCGAAGGAAGGCATGGCGCACACGGCGGAAGGGAAGTATATTTCAATCGGTTCGACAAAGATGCTTGA
Source organism: Clostridia bacterium (assembly GCA_017505465.1). Classification (GTDB taxonomy): domain Bacteria; phylum Bacillota; class Clostridia; order Christensenellales; family Borkfalkiaceae; genus Scatosoma. Next base: position 67,952 of record JAFVPE010000004.1, read on the forward strand.
ATCGGCGGGGATTGACTTAAAGGCGGACGTTTTGGGCTCGGAAGGCGTACGTATCGTCACCAAGGATAAAACGGTGTACGTGACGGGCACAACGACGACGGCGGCTTTAAACGCAATATATACCTTCCTTAATATTATGTTCGATTACGAACAGTTCGCATACGATTGCTTCACGTTGACGGAGACGAACAACGCAAAACTTCGTAATTTTGACGTTGTGGACGTACCCGATATCGAAATGCGAGCATGTCCGTCCAGTCTTACGGACCAGAACCCCGACAATTTGCAATACCGTTTGCGTACTCGTCCCTATTCGGAGTATTTCTTGCCCATCGGTGACACGGAAAACGGTGCGACGGAGCATATTATTCACAACACGTCGAACGTAATTCCTAGAGAAGCGCATCCGGAGCATGATAAATGGTTCTCCGATCAAAGCGGTCAGGGTGCAGAAAATACGCAGCTTTGTTATACGGCGCATGGTGATGCGGAAGAATTCGATGCGTTGGCAGAACGCGCAGCGTACGTAATTACCCGTTCCTTGATAAAATACCCTGCAGACAAGTATCCGTTGCGTAATATCGTAACCTTTACGCACGAGGACAACTCTAGCGTAATGTGTCGCTGTGAACACTGTATGGAGGCACAGGAAAAATACGGCACGCAGGTAGGCGCGGCAATTGTGATGGCGAATGCCATTCGCGCGAAGCTCGAAACGTGGATGAATCAACCTGAAAATGCAGCGTATAAGCGTGACAACTTTAAGCTTGTATTCTTTGCGTATGCGGCGTTTGTAGATGCACCCGCGCATTATGATGAAGCGCAGGGTAAGTACGTGATCAATCATCCCGACCTGCAAATGCGTGACGACGTAGGCGTATATTACGCGATTTCCAACGGTCTTAGCTATCAAAAGAACTTGTATGATGAACTCAGCAAGGAGGGGGTTGAAAACTCTTTGAAATGGTTTGATATTTCGCCCTCCGTTTACCTTTGGACGTACGACGCTAACTTCGGTAACTTCTTGTTTAGAACGGCAGGTACGAACTTCTACGATACCGATGCGTATCAATTCTTTGCGCAGGGGAACGCGAAGGGGTTGTTCAAGCAGTCCGCAATGCCCGGTGCAAACGTTACTTCCTTCCAAATGCTTGATATTTATTTGGATGCGATGATGCAATGGGATACGACGAGAGATATCAACGAATTAACGCAAAAGTGGTTCAAGGCGATGTTTAAAGATGCTGCGGACGTTATGTTTGACTTATATTTGCAACAAAACAACTGGGCATTGATTATCGCACACGAAACGAAGAAGATTGCCCAAACGGGTATCATCAACTATTCAATCGGCAGAGAATATTGGAAGTATGAAATGCTGAAAGGCTGGCTTGATAAAATTGATGAAGCGCGTGCTTTGGTTGAAAAGTACAAGACGAGCGATCCTGCGCTTTATAAGGTTTTGAAAGAGCATATTGACATCGAATGGGTATGTCCTGCATACTACGCAATGTTCTACAATGCAGACAGCTTCACGAACGAGAAGTACAACGAAATGGTTACCTATTTCAAGGTGGACATTGCAGGTTTGAAGGATTTCCGTATGTCGGAACGTTCTGCATCGACGATTGGTACGTGGAGCGCGACCTTGTCTTTGAGATAAGGTGGTTTTACGGAAAAAGGAGAAGCTAAAACATGAAGAAAATTTTATCATTAGCATTATCTTTAGTGATGTGTATGTCGACTGTGGTAGCGGCAGGTTGTCAGGAGAGCGGTTCGCAATCGACTCCTCCCCCTGCACAAGGGGTCGAGTATTTACAGCTTGAAAAGAGTAACATTCTTTTGACGCTTGGTGGTAAGGCGGAGCTGTCCGCGATCTATAATGAGATTGCAGGTGAAACGCTTACATGGTCGTCTTCTAAGCCGAAGGTAGTTTCCGTGGATGAAAACGGCTGTATTGAGGCGCTTGGCTTGGGAGTGGCGACAATCACTGTGAACTATGGCAGTAAAAAGGCAACCTGCGCTGTAGAAGTTAGTCTTTCGGGCAACGTTCCGTATTTGAATTTCGAGAGCAGTATCGGTGATGAGATTACGTTGATGAAGGGCGCTGAATTTAGCTTGAAATCGTACGTGCAATTCAACGGCGGAAAGTACTACGACGGTAACGTGGAATACTACGTTGCAGATTCTACAATCGGCACAATGGATGGGGATCATTTCATTGCGACAAGCAAGGGTGGTTCTACGCAGGTCAGCGTCTTTGCAACGTGGCGTGGGCAGACGGTACACGCAAGAACAGTCACAATAAACGTTGTTTCGGAAAGTACGGTTTTGCTCAACGGTGGCAAGCTGATGTCGCTCAATCTTTACACGGAGGCGCAGCACGCAGGCGTAGAGTATACGACGTCACAAACGATTTCGTCTGTCTACGTTTCCGAAAACGGTGTGAGCATCAGCGATTACGATGTTTCCATTGTGGACGAAGGGATTGCCAGCATCGAACGCTCGGGAAGTGAATGGACGGTTTCGGCAAACAAAGCAGGGAAGACGAATTTGATCGTTTCCTATGGCGAAAATGAATATGCGTTCGACGTCTACGTAAACCGTCCCGTAACGACGATGAAAAAGTTTATTGATTATTCGACAACCGATGCAAAATACTGGGATGCGTCAACGGAAACGTTGGCTTCCATCAACGATTCGGTAGAAGGTTTAGGCGATGTGGTAGCCTACGAGTATGCAGGCAAGGAATATAAATTGAAAGGCGGCGCCTTGCAACTCCCCATAGGGCAGACCACGGAAGTTACGCTGTATAATGAAAGGGTTGGCTATACAATGAATATCACGGCGTATACGATGATTCTCGATGAGTTGCAGGACTTTACGAGAATTTACGCAGGTGAAAAGAAAACCATCGTTCAAGGGGCGTATATGCTTGCCAAGGACATTATCGAACCTGATACGGTTTTGTCGATGCCCAACGGTATGGTACCCAATGATTTTGCAGGTACGTTTGACGGTAAGGGACATGTAATTTCCTTCACGCTTGTACATGGTACGACGCATGCCTTTGGTATATTTGGCGAAACGTTCCATGGCGCAACCATCAAAAATCTTGCGATGAACAACATAAAGCAGACGGGTACGAGTGGTAAAAACCCTGCCGGCGTTATTTGCGCGCAAGGTTCGAAGGTGTCAGGTACTCCTGAATATCGTTTGGAGAATCTTTTTATTGACGTGGGCTTTATTGAAGAAGGAAGTAATTTCCTTGCAGTGATGGGCAACGTAATGTGGTCGGGAATTTTGAAAAACGTAATTGTACACGTTGATGGAGAAGTTCCTAAGGGCTTTGAAAGCAGTTCGTTTGCGCGTGGCAGTTTGATTTCAAGCACAAATTCGTACTTGATTTCCGATTCTCCGCTGTATGAAATTGACGTGGAAGACTCTAAGAAGCCCGATCAGACGAAATGGGTGAAGATTGCTCAGTACGCAACCTATGAGGAAATGGAAGCGGATGGAAACGACTATTCCTCTTTTAGCGCTGAATTCTGGGATATATCTAGCGGTATTCCCGTATGGAAGGCGCTTGCTAATGCATCTGCAAAGTAAGGTGCGGATAACCCGATTTTAAAACCCGACTCCCCAATGGATGGGAAGAGAGATGCGTTCTCAATTCTACGGCAATTTATGAGGGGCTTGTATTCTCTATGGGTAGGGAGGTCAAGGATGGCACGCCGTAGACATCGAGATAAAAAACGAACTCCTTTTGTCGGAGTGAAAGCTTGTTGTGGGACTATGTCTGCGTTCGTTTGCTATTATGGTTATAATACAAACAGCAACGCAAATTGAAAATATTCGTAGGATATTGCTTGGCAAACCAACGATTTAAGTTTATCATATACCCGTCGGATTGATGTATTCTGACGGGTATAAATCTAATAAAGAAATGAGAGGATAGGTGAATGAAACATTGTTTTTTGCGCTTTCCAGGTTTTAAATTAAAGGCGCTGACGCTTAGTTATGACGACGGAGCGATTTTTGACAAAAAATTGATTGAAATTATGTCAAAATATGCTTTAAAAGGAACGTTTAATATCAATTCAGGATTATTTGCATTAGAAGAAGGTGGACGTTGTTTAACACAAAAAGAGGCGTTTACCTTATATACGCAATCAGATAATGAGGTTGCGGTTCACGGTGTAAAGCATTTGCCGTTGACGGAAGTGAATAGTGCGCAAGCGTTGGGTGAAGTCCTTTTAGATAGACAAAATTTGGAGAAAATCTTTCATAAACTCGTACATGGTATGGCGTATGCATACGGGGGGTATAATGATTCTGTTGTCGAAATAGTACGTTCGTGTGGAATCAATTATGCGCGCACGGTGGATGATAGTGAAGGTTTTACTCTTCCAACGGATTGGTTAAGATGGAAACCGACTTGTCACCATCGAAATCCGAAATTGATGGATTTGCTACAAGCTTTTTTAGAAGAGCAAGAGGGCGGTTATTGGAGAAAGTCTCCCAAATTATTCTATTTGTGGGGACATAGCTACGAGTTTGAGGATAATAATGAATGGTATATCATAGAGGATTTTGCGAAGTTGGCGGGAAATCGTGATGATATTTGGTATGCAACAAACGGGCAAATTTACGATTACGTGCAGGCATATCATAAGCTTCGATTTAGTGCAGAAGGGACATTTGTTTACAATCCAAGCGCGATGGACGTGTATATATGTTATTTTGGGCGAAAATATAAGATTCCTTCAGGTGAAATGGTGGATCTAGAAATATTATAAATAGAAAATATTATGAAAAATACAATTAAGAGAACTGAAAAAGACCGTTTTATTCAAATTGCAGCAGGCGGTAAGAAGATGAACGGTGAAGTAAAACGTATGGCGGAAATACCGCCTTTGCCTATAAAACGCAACGTTTTAAAACCGCAAAATACGCAATTGGGTATAACCATACCTGCGTTCAATGAAGAAAAAGCCTATCAATCCTTCTTGGAAGAGAAGGCTGCTTTGCGTGCATATTATGCACCGTTTTTGGGAAATCACGCGCGAAAAGTGACGGATAATGCCGTGCAAATTGTAGATTTTTCCTACCGCAAGGAAACGGACGAAGATAAAGCGGACTTCGCTCGCGTGCTCAATGGCGTAGGGGAGTGGGAGCAGGTAAAAATTCCCCATTACGTAGGGCCTGACGGCAGGTGGAACGCCTTCTATCGTACCGAGCTTTCCTTGGCGAGTAAAGAAGACGGAAAGTATTATATTTTGGATTTTGAAGCGGTGGACTATATTGCCGAAGTGTATGTCAATGGCAGAATGGCAGGTCGTCACGAGGGCTTTTTTGCGCCGTTTAGCGTCAATATCACCGACTATATTCACGCAGGGAAAAACGTCTTGCTTGTTGTGGTCAAAAACGACGTTACAAGTACCGCGGTGACGGTAGACGGCTATGCCCATTATGGAGATAAAATTTACGGCGCAACCCACTTTGGCTACGACGAGCCGAGCCTTGGTTGGCACCATTGTCCTGCGGGAGCTGGAATCTTTGGAAAAGTAAAAATGACGGCAGCAGGTACGAGTCGAATTACCGATATATTCGTTCAACCGGATATTGACAAAGGCGAAATCATCGTACATACAACGGTGTTCACCTATGCTTATAAAACCTGCCGACATAAAATTGGATATACCCTTGAAGGTCGCAATTTTAAAGAAACGATCTTTGAAAGCGTAGCAGGAAAAACCGATCCGTTTACGGTAGACGAAAACTATTTAACGGAAAAGTTCTTTATTCCCAATTTCAAACTTTGGACGCAAAAAACTCCCTATCTATATGCGATTACGGTAACGTTGTACGATGAAAACAACAATGTGGTAGACGAAAAGCAAGTACATTTTGGGATGCGGAAATTCCATATGGACGAAAACAGTATCCCCAAAGGTGCGTTTTATCTCAACAACGAACGTATTATTTTACGCGGAACAAACGAAATGGGACATTTACCTCTTTGCGTGATGCGTGGGGATTATGAACAGCTTATCGACGATATTTTGATTGCTAAAGTTGCAAATTTGAACTTCTATCGCATGACGCAACGCCCCGTGCACGATGAAATTTATACCTATTTTGATATGCTGGGTATGCTTTGTCAAAGTGATTTTCCGTTGTTTTCTTATTTAAAGCCGAGCGCAGTAGGCGAGGCGTTAAAGCAAGTACGGGAAATGGAACTTCACACGCGCAATCATCCGTGTGTTGTTGTGGAAAGTTTCTGCAACGAAACGCTAGATAAAACAGCGTGGGGGAAAGAGCAGTACAACTTATCCCGATTTGAAATAGAAAAATTCTTTGATGCGGCAAGGCAGGTTGTTGAAATTTATAACCCCAACCGTGTAATCAAGTATTGTGAAGGGGATTATGCACCCCTGCCTGAAACGCACGGCATCAGTGATTTCCATTGCTATACTTACTGGTACGTATCACACGGAATGCCGAGCGGAAAACTGCAAAAGGGCTATCTCCCGCCCATTCGTCCCGACTGGATGACGGGCTGCGGGGAATTCGGCGTAGACGGTTTGGATAGATGGGAACTTATGCAAAAGTATGCGCCCAAGGAATGGTTGCCTGCAACGCAGGACGAGCCTTGGTCTCCAAAGCCTATCGCTAAAGAACAATGCTACGTATTGCACGGAGATTTCTTCCCCGAGCAAAACACGGCGAGGGAATGGATACAAGCAAGCCGTGAATGGCAGAGAAAAGCAATCAAGGACTACGTACATATTTTGCGCCGTAGGGTAGACTATATCGAAAGTACGGCGGTGCATTTGCTTATCGACGCATGGCCCTGCGGTTGGACGAAAACGCTGGTGGACGTGGATAGAATTCCCAAGCCTGCGTACTATGCGTTCAAGGAAGCGAATATTCCCGTCCGTATAAGCCTGCGCAGGGATAAGTACGTTGTGTATGCAGGGGATACCCTGACAACGGAAATTTATGCGTTTAATGACACCGCAAAAGACGTTCAAGTAAAGGTAACAGCAAGCGTGTATTTCAATGGCGAAGAAATCGCTTCTTATGCTTGCGAAAATACGGCTACGAGGGTAGCATGTACCTATCTAAGCGAAATTTTGACAAAGATTCCCGAAGATAAAACGGGCGTAGTCAAGGTAGTTGCAAAGCTTGAAAATGGAGATGAAATCACCTATGATGAAGTGGAATACGTCGTTAAGAAAAAAGTAGTAAAGGCGCAAAAAATGCCGACGCTGCTTGGCGAGAGAGTGCAAGCGGTACAAACCATATGCGACGGCGAAAAGACGGATAAAATTATTTTTGCCGACGACGATTATTTCTACGAACATCGAGAGGAATTAGAAAACAAAGCAAAAGACGGTTGCCGTTTGATTGTTGTTACGAATAAGCCGTTGCATATTCTTGGGGAAGATATCATATTCCGTGTACACACTTTGGAAGAGGAAGTTCGCGCGAACAATTTTGTTGCGAGAAGTGAAGTCAACAAATTCACGAAAGAATTTGCGGAAATGGATTTCCAAAATTTCTACAATGCAAAGACTGATTATCAGGATTTGACCGCTTGGTTTAAGTTTGAATGGGCGGATAGTGAAGAAATACTCTACACGTTTGAAGATACAAGCGACCCGAAATATGCTTTACATAAAAAGCACAAAATGATAGCCGCACTGAAAAAACACGGCAAAGGGGAAGTTATTTTAACCACGCTTTCCTGCTTGGAAGGTTGCTTGGGATGCAATCCTGCTTTGGATAAGCTCATTATCAATCTTATAGAAAAGGAGTAAAAAGATGAAAGAACAATTTGAATGGATCCATAGTTGGTGTGATGAAACTATGCAAAATGATTTGCCTCTTTTATCAACTTGTCAATACTTTATTCGGCTAATTTGTGAAAATTACTAAAATCAGCCGAAGTATTATTTCAAAAGATGAATATATTGAAGATTTTATTAGTGGATTTTCGATGTTTGATGATACCCTCAATCAGTAGATTTTTCAATTTCCCTTTTCTTTGTTTACTGCGTAGCAAATTTTGCGTAGTGAAAGGAATTAATCGCTCGTGTTTTTAAGTGCAATTTTAAAGTGCAGAATTGAAAAACAAAACTGCACTTTAAGAGGCTTGCGGAAAGAAAATTGGCAAAGTATTTGACTTTTTTGGAAAGTTATGCTATACTACCTGCACACGAATCAATACGTACATGGGTATGTCGTTTTCGATTTTTTACAACCGTTTTTGACTTGAAGACGAAACGACCACATGTTTGACCATTTACGGATTTGGACTACGTGGAAACAGTGGGAACAAAAGTACAGGAAAGCATCGGTTGCGGACACGAAAGACTTGGAAATGCTTGGAAAAACGCGGGATTTGTTAGCAAAGCCCGACGTTGATAACGTCGGGGCGGGGCGCGCCGCTAAAGGCGCAAGTCCCGTCGCCTCAACCAAAATAACGGTTAGCCAGTAGGCTGTCCGTTATTTTTTTGTTTCGGTGATGAGTTTCGTAGAAAGCGCGGATTACCGTGGCTGACAATCGACAGGCTCGTCATTCCGTCGCTACGTTCCTTACACGCAAGGAGTTTACACTTGCGAATCGGTCTTTAAATCGGTAAATATGGTGGATAAAAAAGACGACACCTTGACGAGCGCGCTGTAAGCGTGCACATAGTCAAGGTATCGTCTTAGGCTTTTTGATTAAAAAGTTGTTATTAATGCAAACAAAAAATTAAAGTATATTGAGCCTACTTGTGCCTTTTTTAAAAAAGGTTATGGTGAGGCGAGAGACTTATTTATTTTCACTAAATCTTGCCGTTCTTCTTGTTTGCATAGGAGAGACGTTATAAAATTTTTTATAAGTCCGTGAAAAATGTATAATGGAATTAAATCCCACAGATATTGCGATTTGTGCAATCGAATAACTTGTGGTAAGCAAAAACTTATGCGCATGTTCACAACGGCATTTATTTAGAAAAAGCATAGGGGAAATTCCGTACTTTTTCTTAAAAGCATGTGAAAGGTAATATTTGCTTAAGAAAAAGTAATCAGATAGCTTTTCTAAAGTAATATCGTCGGCATATTGAGAGCGTAAATATAAATGGACGTTACTTAAAACGTTTGGATCAGATTCCGATTTATGAGGTAAAGAAATCAACGGTATATGTCGGGAAATAAAGACGATAAATTTATCAAATTCGCTTAAAAAGGCACTATCCCAAAAAGGTTTGCGCTGAGATTCTTCTCTTTCTATATAAGCCAAAATATTAAATAATTCATTAAAATATGCGGAAAAATCGAAGAAGAATATCTGTTGATTTTCTTGTTCATTTATTTTGTTGTAATCCTCGTTTGTTGTTGCAAGAGAAGAGGAATCCTTATTATTTAAAATGAAAGTTATATTTTGTACCGAAAAAGCGGCGAAGGACAAAGGGGAATTTGTGGACGAAATTTCCGTATGAGAGGAAAAGGGAGTAACGACAATCAGCGTTCCCTTTTTTAATTTTACGTCTACACCGTTTGAGCGCAACCAACCCTGTCCACCCGTTACAAATAAAATTTCTGTGTGGGGGTGGATGTGTTCAATTTCCTTCCAATCGTTTTTGAACTCTTCGCGGGTATAAGCAAGCAAACGATAGCGAGGCGTACTTTCCTTATTTAAAAAACTTACTGAAAATTGTAACATATGTATAGTATAACACTTTTTTTTATTAATCGCAAGATGATAATTTAATAATAACAATATCGGTTAAATATATAGCAATTTTAAGCTTGAAAATTTGGCTGTGGCACATTATAATAAAAATAGGGATTATAAAATTAGAGTAAATCTTTACTTATACCATATGTTCATTCTAGTGGAAATTCGAACTATTGTTTAGGGGAAACAGAAAGAGATGAAAGCTTTTTGGGCAGAAAATTGTTATGATAAAAATGTGGAGCTGTGTTTTACTGTAACCGTTCCGAAGAGTGCAAATGCTGAAATTTATATTATAGCAAAAGACGTCTATAATTTGTTTATCAACGGCTTTTTTGTGCATTATGGGCCGGCGAGAGCGGCGAAAAATTATACTAGAGTGGATCGTATTTCGATTGATAAATATTTGAATAAAGAAAATAATACTATATCGGTATACGTGCAGGCGAATAATACGAGTAGCCTTTGTTTTGCCTTGGAAAAGCCTTTGTTTGGTGCAGAAATATATCTTGACCAAAACTTATATTGCGATGCGTCGGCATTTGATTGCTTTAGAATGACGGATAAGTTATCCAAAGTGGAAAAAATGTCCTCGCAACGCGGATATATTGAAATTTACCGAATGGAAAGAAATCGCGAACCGTTCATAGGGGCTGATTATCCAAAGGTAAATATTGTGGAGGTTTCCACGCCACAGCTTCTTGAGAGGAATGTAGTATATGCAAATAACGAAGAAAAATTTGCAGTGCAATACGAAGAAGGCGGTGTGATAATAGACGAAAACCGTATTTGGAAAAACGATTTTACCAATCTAATGGATGGGATTGGGAAAGGAAAATGGGACGGTTATTTCCGCCGCGAATGCGAAGAAATATTAAGCTCGCGCTTAAATTCTTTTGTATTTGATAAGGGAGCGAAAGAAACGGCGCTGAACTATCGGACGTATGCGCTTGATCGTGTATATTGCGGAAAATTTAAATTAAAAATTAAGGTTGCAAAAACCTCGCAGATATATCTGATTTATGACGATTATCTGATAGATGGAAAAGTAAAATTCAATCGCGAACAAATTATTCACGGCTTAAAATGGATGCTTGCGCCTGGAGAATATGAATTGTATTCGGGTGAAGTATATATGGCAAAATATTTTTGCATTGTAGAAGACGGAGAAGTGGAAATAGAAAGCGTTTCAGTGATTTGTATTGAAAACGCTGAGACGGACGGTTACGTTTTGGCTTGTAGCGATGAAACGTTACAGGAAATAGCGGATGCGGGGTTACACAGTTTTCAACAAAACGCTTATGATCTTTTAACCGATTGTCCTTCTCGGGAAAGAGCCGGCTGGCTTTGCGACAGCTTTTTTACAGCAAGGGCTGAACGGTTTTTTACGGGAGATAATAAAGTAGAAAAAAACTTCTTGGAAAACTATGCGTTATACAAAAACGAGCATTTTAACGCAGATGGTATATTGCCGATGTGTTATCCAAGCGAACCTTCTAATCCATATTCCTATATTCCAAATTGGATTTTATGGTATGTAATCGAATTGGAGGATAGGGATAGAAGACGGGGGAATAGCGAGCTTTCGCCGTTGGAAAAGGAAAAGATAAGGACGATTGTTGATTTTTTTGCTAAACATGAAAATGAATACGGGTTATTAGAAAACTTGGAGGGGTGGCTTTTCCTCGAATGGAGTCAAGCAAACGATTTTCTTTTGGACGTTAATTTCCCGTCTAATATGCTTTATAGCGGAATGTTAGAGAGTGCGGGAAGACTTTTAGAAGACGATAGTCTTATTGAAAAATCAAAAATTCTTAAAGAAACGATTTTCAAAATGTCGTTTAATGGAACGTTTTTTGTTGACAACGCCATTCGTGAAAACGGGCAGCTTATTATACAAAATAACGTCAGTGAAACTTGTCAGTATTTTGCAGCTTATTTTAATATCTTAACCAGAGATGAAAACCCCGATTTTTACGAAAGGATGTTCAACGATTTGGCACCGACTAGAAAAGAGAAAGAATATCCTAACATCGCGCCATCAAATATGTTTATGGGATATATTCTTCGATTGACGGTTTTAGATCGGGAATGTGAGTACGAACGGCTTTTGAAAGAGTGCAAGATTACGTTTGCGGAAATGGTAAAAGATACCAGTACGATTTGGGAGCTTTTTAGCGAGAATGCTAGCTGTAATCACGGCTTTGGATCGATTGTCAGTATGTTTATAGGAAAAGCGCTAATAGGGCTTGTCGAGATAAACGAAGCAGAAAAGAAGTTGATTTTTGATGAGAGGACGGTCGGGATAGATACCAAGATTTCAATTCCTGTTGCAGAAGGAAACGTTTGTGTTGAAGTACGAAATGAAGTTCGAACGATAACGCCGTCTCAAGGGTATCAAGTGATAATAAAGCGCGCGGTAAAGGAGGAAATATGACAGAAAAAGGAAAAAAAAGAATAATTCCATCCATCCTTAGACCTAAAAAAGAGCGAGTTAAAAGGACGAAACTGGAAAGCATTGTTATTTGGAGCGTATTTGTTCTTTTTGTTATTTATGCACTCACGTTGCTGTACCCGTTTTTATACATATTTTTAAATTCTTTCCGCTCGAACTGGGAAATTATCAGTGCAGGACGTATGGCGTTCCCGAAACAGTTTGATTGGAAGTTTTATAATCAGGTCATAAAGGAATATCCCTTTCATGAATATTTCTTTAACAGCATAACTCTTGCTTTAGGGCAAACCTTGATTGGTATGCTGATGACTTGTATGACTTCATATACGTTGGCAAAATATAAATTTCGCGGCAATGAATTTATTTATACGTTTGTTATTGTTGCGGGGATGATTCCCACGCTTGGCTCTTTGCCCGCGACGTACAAGCTCATGTCGGATACGAAGCTCATCGATACGTATGTTGGTATGTTGCTTATGACGTGCGGCGGATTTGGTGGATATTTCTTGTACTTACACAGCTTCTTTAAAGCGATTCCTTGGTCTTATGCTGAAAGTGCAATGCTCGACGGGGCAAGTGATTTTAGAATATTCGCGCAAATTATGTTGCCTATGGTAAAAAATGGGATCGTTGCATTTACGATTATTCAATTTTTGAGCAATTGGAATGAATTTTGGACACCGTATATGTTTTACGAATCTCATCCTACAATAGCGGTAGGGTTGAGCATTTTGGACAAAGAAAACGTAACGGCAAAAAAATTTGCAGGCATCATGATTGCAACGCTTCCCGTTATTCTTGCCTATGCTATTTTTCAGAGAAAGATTATGGAAAATAGTATCGGAGGAGGCTTAAAGGGATGAGAAAACGATTAATAAAAATGGCATATAAAATGCCGCCACAGGAGAATTGGAACGAGTTTCGAGACGCAGAACAAAGAAACCCCAATTATATAACGGACGAGCATTATGCTCGGCTTGTCGAGTTGGGGTTTACACATGGTATGGGATTGCTGGAACACGGTGCAGACGTGGCGATTCGCGCTTTGACAATGGCGGAAAAGCACGGCTTGAAATATTACGTGCGAGATGAAGTCAACTGGGTAAATATTCTCCATAAAGATTTCTATTATTTGAATGCAAGCAATTATAAAGAATATCAAAAATATGAGTCTTTTGCCGGTGTTTATATTCATGATGAGCCAAATGCTTCAAAGTATCCCGATCTTGCAGGAATGGTGAAAGGATATTACGAATTTTTCAAAGACTCAAGCGAACCTCTCGTGAATTTGCTTCCTACTTATGCGAATCATATAGAACAATTGGGCGCGCCTAATTACGAGGCGTATATCCGTCAATATATCGAAACAGTACCGACGGATTACGTAATGTATGATCATTATCCCTTTAGAGTAAATAGAAATGGTGTTATGTCGCTTAATACCGATTATCTATATAATGCAAGTGTGGTTGCGAAACTTTGCAGGGAATACGGCAAAGAAATGAGGACGTTTATTCAGGCGTGCGAGATAGACAATTCGACGCAAGAATTCAGTCAAGAAATGTTGTGGTTTCAGATTCATACATATCTTGCTTACGGCTCGCATGCTATCGTATATTATTATTATTGGGGTAGCTTTACGTCAAAAAAGCCTGGGGTGGTGGACTGGGAAGGGAAGCCTACTCCTTTATGCGATGGAGTGAAAAAAATACACGAACAACTTGCAGCTTATGAGGAACGCTTAATGGAATGTGCTTGGGAAAAAACCTTGTACGTCAAAGGAGCGAAAGCGCATCATAATGAAACGGAGTTTGCTCATTTTGAGTGCGAAAAAGAAGGGAGCGCATTTGTTTCCGAATATGATAGCATTGTCGGTGTTTTTGATTATAAAGGAAAGAAAGCCTATTACGTCGTCAATTACACGAACCCCATCTTAGGACTTAGTAATAAGATAGGCTTCCGCCTGTCTGGCGAATACGAAGTGTATGTTGGTGAGATCAAGATGGATTTGTCGACGAGTGAGGAAATTACACTTGGAATGGGCTGCGGAGCATTTTTCCTGCCGAAGGAGTAAAGAATGAACGAACAAATTAAAAAAACGAAAAACAGCCTGCAACGAAAAAGAGCTATTTTTATTATCGGAATGTTGGCAATTCCCATTATTCAATATTGTATTTTCTTTATTTACGTAAATATAGGTTCGATTCGAATGAGTTTCCAAAGAATCGATTACACCAATGGGCAAACAATCAATGGGACGCTGTACTATTATCAAAAATTCTTTAGTGAATTTACGCAAAAAGAAGATTTCATCTTGGCGTTTCGTAATTCATTTTTGGCGGCAGTCAATAATGGAGTATTAATTCTGCTTTCTATTATATTCGGCTATCTTTTCTATAAAAAAATGCCGGGGAGCGGAGTATTTCGAGTAATTTTCTATTTGCCTTCCATTATTTCGATTACAATCTATACGATGGTGTATAGATACATGTTTGAATCAGGTGGCCCCATCGATTCGGTTTTGAAACTGATTGGCATTGCGGAAGATAAAATCCCGATTTGGCTCAATGACGGCAATTGGGCGTTACCACTCGTCTTTATATACTGTATTTGGGTAGGGATCGGATATCAAGTTTTGATTTTAAGCGGTGCGCTTGCAAAGCTCCCCGAAGACGTAATGGAATATGCAAAAATTGACGGTTGCGGCATGTTCCGAGAGCTTTTCCAAATGGTTATTCCTATGATTTGGCCCACGATAGCGGTTATGATTTTAGGCTGTATAACGACTATGTTTACCTTCTTCTTACAGGTAACTTTGATTTTCCCTGATGCGACGCAGGCTAAGCCAGCGCAAACGATTGCCTATATGATTAATACAAAAGTCAAGGGCAAAGGTGCGGATCCCGAATGGGCTGCCTGTATGGGTGTTTGTTTCACGATAATGGCGACTCCTCTTATTTTACTTGTGAGAAAGTTTAACAGCTGGATGGAAAGTAAATTTGGATTTTAATCAATCAAGGAGATGAAAACAATGAAGAAGAAAATTTTGTCTTGTATGGCGTTTGTTTTAGGTACGGTAATTTGTTTACCTATGGCAATAAAAACGATAGGGGCTGACGCGAGCACGAAAACGACCAAGGTATTGCAAGATACTTTTAATGATTTAAATTATAGCGGCAAATATGATAATGCGAAATGGAAAACGTATATTGCCGATGAGGAAACGACTGAAATCGCGCAAACGCAAGCTTCTAATGCCGTGCTGCATTTCGTCAACGGGCAGTCGAGTGGGGAAATGTTGCAGCTTGCAACGGTAAATAGATACGAAAACATTCAATCGATTCAGTTTGACTTCAAGCTTACGTCGCCGGATAATACGACTTGGTTGGGCGTTAATATCATTAACGATGAAATGCTCAACGAAGGGTTGCAGGGAGGGACGAGTATCTATGAAGTACCGATGTTGATCCGCGCGACGCAGCTGTCGGCAAACAAGGTTACGTTTGATAAAAACGGGAGCTGGTCGAATTTGATTGATGTGGACAATATTGCGGGCGAATGGGTAACCATAAAGCTTGTCCCCGATGAAACGGGGCGCAGCGCAAGCGTATATGCGGCAATGCAGGGCGAGGAATTGCCCGAAACGGCGATTTTAACAATGACGTGGAACTCCGCAAACAGCGCGCGCTCCTTCTCAGAAGGATACGTTGCGTTCGGTACAACGCATATCGGGTTGGATCAGTACGTTGACAATATTGAAATTAAGGCGGACGGCGTGACGCATAGTGAAGATTTTACGCCGGGAGCTCTTTCTTGGACGGAAAAAGGGATTTTTCAAAAAATTGGTCCCGGATCGGCTGCAGGTCTTGCCCTTTACGATAACAGTGCGTTAAAGTTTAAAAACGCAAAAGCTAACGACCGTATTATATCCGTACAGTCTATTGAGGCAGATACGAGCGTCGTTATGGATATGATAGCGTTAGACGCAACGTTTAACGTACAAATGGACGCAGAAGCGGCGTCAACGGACGAAATTGCTTTTATATTTGGCCTTTCGGAACAGAGAACGGATCCCTTGAAGGGGAGCTATGCGTACGTTATCAATAAAAACGGCGGTCGTCTTGAACGGTATACGGCGGACGGCAAGATGGAAAGTCCGACGCAAAACGCAAATAGAAACAGCTTTGGCAGCGTAACTTCCTCAAAAGGTGCGACCATTCGTATCACGGTAAAGAAAAACGGGGAGTTCTCCGTTTATGAAAACGGCAATAAAATTGTCGCGGCTTTTGATAAAGTGGACGCTTATGCCGGATATTTTGGATTTGTTGCATTTAACGATTTGTCCACGGACGTAACTTTAGATGGAGTGGACGTGCAGAGCACTTCTTATTACGTTCCTAAAACAAAATCGGTTACGCATAATTTCTCTAATGATTTCTTTGGTAATGAAGGATATGAAGATTTCGTGACAAAAGCATTGCCCGACAACAGTCTTTACGTTAATGATGGTAAGTTGGTAATGCAAGGGGCTTCGGACGGCACGTTCTTCGGTTCTGCGCACCAATACGATTCCTTTATAATGGATTATAAGCTGTGCAATATTTACGTTGGTACACCCGATATGGAGGTTACACAGGCAACGAAGGAAGGTAGATGGTTGGGCTTTGATTTGTCTCGCCAAACGAAAAAAATTTCCGATTACGGCTCTTACTTAATGCTTTATTTCACAATCGTTCCTTCGAAAAATACCAGCTCTGTATCCCTTTCGGCATACACGAAGAGCAGCTCTGAAACGGCAGCGGACCCCGATTCTTACGTAATTTCTAAAGTGCGCGATATCCCCGTGAATTATTTTACCGATATTCAATATGACGGAGTCAATTTACAAAAAACAAATATTAAAGATACGGATGCATTATGCGTAAGGTGGATTTCCGAAAACGGGGTATTGAAGCTGTACATGAAAAAGGCAAGCGAGGCAGATTTCACCCTTTATTATACCATTATGGGGTTAGAGCTTAACGGCTATTTCGCGCTTTGCAATACTGGCTTTTTGCATGCGGAACTTGACGATTTCTCTATGGCGAACACCTCTCCGATATACGAATGTGCGGATAGCGAAGCGCCCGAAACGATTGTCAAGGAAAAAGAAATCTACATCTATGATAAAGGCAACGTGGACGTAAATTGGGAAGAGGAAATTGCGTTGAATAATGCAGGGGAAAGCGGTTGTGGATCTTCTATCGTTGCAACGGGATGCGTTGGTGTAACGCTTGCCGCAGCAGCGTTGCTTTTGAAAAAACGCAGAAAATAAAGCAAGAGGGGTAAAATTATGAAGAAAATAATTGCAATTATCCTTGCCTGTTCCGCAATGTGCAGTTTTGCTGGCTGCAAGGGGGATCCCTTGAAGGGCGTGGATATTCCTGAGTTTTCAAAAGCGGAAACGGGTGTGCGCTTTACCGCATATTCGGGGCCTCCTCCTGCGAATTGGTCAGGAACTTCTGGAAACCCCGAATGTATTACAGACAAACATTATAAAGAACTGCAAGAGGCAGGCTTTAACAAGGTGCTTGCGCTTAGAGAAGGGTTAAGTCAAGCAAATACAGCAGGCATGGATATTTATGAGGCAATAGCAAAGCGTAGCGAGGCGGCGGAAGAGGACGCGGTTAATGCGCTAGAGCTTGCCGAAAAATATGGCATTACATACAGCGTGCGAGATTGGGCTTTTTACGGTTTAGTAAGAAATTATTTGGCGCAAGGCATTGATACGAAAGAGGAATATGAAAGGATCATTTCAAAGATGTTCGATGAAAATAATCCGTATATTCATATGCCTGCGTACGGCGGGAATTTTGGACATGACGAGCCAAGCATAGAAGAAATGGAAAAAATTGTTTGGCAAACGGAGCTGTATTACGAGTATATGGAAAAAGCTGGGGTAAAAGACGCGGAAATGTATATCAATCTTTTGCCGTGTTACGCATCGGCAGACGCACTTTCTTCCACCGATCCCAGTATTACCTATGAGGAATACGTAGATTATTATATCGAACATCTTGCGCCTCTCGTTGGGTATATTTGCTATGACTACTATCCTTTCCGTATGAATAGTTTTGACGGAAGTCAGCTTCGTCAGACGTATCTTTACAATTTGGAATTGATGGCGCAAAAATGTAAAGAGTATAAAGCAAAGACGGGCAAAGAATTAGAGCTGAGAACCTTCCTGCAATGCATAGGCGATTTTACAGGGATTCGTGATTTGACAAGCATAGGGGATCTTCGCTTCCAAATTTATACCGAAATGGCGTTTGGTTCAAAAGAGTTTAACTATTATTGTTATGCAACCGAAAGCACGGGAGAGGGGCAAGGATTACTCAACTTTATGACGGGGGAAACGACTTGGCTTTACGAATCGGCAAAGACGGCAAACAATGAAGTGCTTGCGATGCAGGATGCCTATCTTGCCTTCGATTGGGATGGCGTTATGTATCACAATGCGGATATTATGTTGGATAACCAAAGCTTTGCAAATCTTCGTTATGCAATGGATTCTCACGATCGTATTCAAAAAATCGATTCTACGCAAGATACGTTAGTCGGTGTGTTCAAAGGCAAACAAGACAAAAGTATGGACGCGTTTATGATTGTTAATTATACCGATCCCTATTTTAATCTGGATAATGAAGTGACGGTAACCTTTAAGGATGCGAAAGCTTTACTGATGTATCGTTTAGGGCAAAAAGTTGTAGTACCGCTGAATGACGACGGGAGCTATACGTTTAAGCTTTATCCGGGCGAAGGACGGTTTGTCATTCCGCTTAAATAAGACTAAAAAAGCCAAAACAGAAGTTTTGCAGAAAATAATTACTATGAAGGAGATGGAAAAATGAAAAAACTTTTACTCTTAATTATGACGCTCAGCATGATGTGTTTGGTGGCGTGCGGGCCTGGTAACACAAGCGAAAACTCAAACGGCACTTCTACGGGGGACAGTCCGATAACGAGTGATACCGCTAGCCCGGATGGTTCGGATAGCTCCGACGATTCAAGTGACGTGGGCGGTAGCGATCCCGTAGAAAAACAAAGCTATACGATTACGTTTAAGCAGGAAGGCGTAGAGGATATTGTCAAGACGGTAGAAGAAGGAGCGGCGTTGACGGATATCCCCGTTCCTAATGAAGTTGTAGGCTATAACGTTGTATGGAGTGTAACGGATTTTTCAAGCATTACAGGAAATATGACTGTTCATGTTGTAACGACTGCGAAAAAGTATCAAATCACATATACGTTGGGCACGAGAGAAAACGATGATATGGCGCAACTTGCCAATAAAGAACAGCAAGTTGAATATGACGCAGCTTACGTATTGGAAACGCCTACTTGCGAAGGATATATTTTCACAGGTTGGTTGTTGGAAAATACGACAACGATTTTTGAGGACGGCGTTTGGAATATCGACAGCAGCGTAACGCTCGTTGCGCAGTGGACGGTTGATCCCTCTAGCAATCGTGACCATACGGGAAGATATTAAGATAAAAAAGGATTGAGAATAAAAGATGAAAAACATTAAAAAATTATTAACGTTGCTACTTTCGGCAATGATGTGCTTTTCGGTTACGGCTTGCGGCAACGGCGGGGGAAACATTAGTGAAGATCTTGGTGATAGAAGATTGCTTTCCTTTGAATTTTTACAGGCGGGATATGGCATAGAAGGTTATAAAGCGATGGCGGAAGCTTTCATGAAAGAGAATCCCGATGTATTGGTAAAGCTAGTGCCTAACTATGAGATAAATTCAACGACGTCTACGAAACTCGAATCCAACAACAACGTCTCTGATTTGTACTTGGTAACAAATGAACATGATATTCGTCGTTGGGCGATAAAGGGTTGGGTAGAAGAAATAAACGATATTTATGCTGCGGAAGTTCAAGAAGGCGTCAAGTTAGAGGACGCCATGTCGGATAGCGCCAAAGAAGTAGGTACGTATAATGGAAAGTATTATTCGGTAGCAGAATATGTTTCCGTAAATGGTTTTGTTTATAATAAAACGCTTTTTAAACGCTACGGTTGGACTATTCCTGAAACGACGGCAGAATTAGAAGCTTTGTGTAAAAAAATACGCAGTGATACAAACGGCAAGATTGCTCCTTTTGTTTATTGTGGCGCTGAGGCAGGCGGTTATTTGCAATTTGCTGTTGAAAACTGGCTCATCCAATACGAGGGAATGGATAATTTGAACAAATTTTATAAATTTGATGATCCAGAGCTTTTTAGCCCAGATAATTCTTATGGTAAAAAATATGCGCTTGAAAACTTGAAGAAATTTTTCTATGATAATGAAGCTCAATATTGCATGAATAAATGCATGGGTAAGACAGCGGACACAGCGCAAACGGAATTTTTGCTTGGGAAAGCTGCCATGATGATGAACGGTTCTTGGTTTGAGACCGAAATGAAAGAAGTATTGAAAGAAGCCAATGATTCCGGCGCAAATATTGAACTGGGTATGTTTAAAATTCCTGAAATGACTGATGCGGCAGGGAATGTTATGCATGCAGAAGGTTACGTTGCGCAAAAAGACGAAAATGGGAAGGATATGGAATATGCGCATGGCTATATTGGCGCGCATTACTTTATTCCCACAGGCGCAAAGAATAAAGACGACGCTAAGGAATTTTTGAAATTTATCAATCGCACGGATATTTGCGAATTATATACGAAATATACCAATGCCGTTCGTCCGATAGATTACAATAAAGACCCGTCTTCGACGGCATATTCAGGGCTTAGCAGTTTTTGTAAAGACATTCTTACGATTGCGAATACCAATTATATGTACAGCCCTCATACGCAAAGTCCTCTTGCCTTGACAGGTGTTATTAGCCTTTGGGCAAAGGGTGAAAACTGGTATTATAAAATGGAAGAAAATCCCGTCACGTATACGCCTGATTATTGTATCCAGCAAGATTATAAGTGGGTAAAAGATAATTGGAATAAGTGGTTAAAGGATATGAACTAAAAGGGATGTATTAAAAAAGATAAGGAGAATGATTATATGAAAAACAAAGTTAAAAAACAAGCAATAGTTTTTTGTTGTTCATTATTGGCGTTAGGCGTAACAGTTGGGGCGATGTCTCTCCGTACAGACGTAACGACGAAAGCTGAAGAGGTTGTATCAAAACCCACCGTAGAAATGTTGGTGGGCGCAAGAATAAAATTCAACGAGCAAGTCCCTTCCTTGAAGTTTGAAGGGGTGGTCAGCGGCTATGAGGCGGAATCGGAAACGAAATACGGTATGTTAATTATGTCCGAAGCGACCTATCTTTCCAATACGTTTGATAATAATTATCATACGGTGTTGAACGAGGACTTGTATGAGGATAATGAATGCACGCCTTATGCGGTGGACGAGGAAATGCAGATTGCTAGTTATATAGACGTTGCGGAAACCGATTATGCAACGAGCTATATTGCAATCGGGTACAGCGTAGAGAATGGCGCATATAATTATGCGGAAGTAAGCGTTATCGAAAATGCAAGAAGCGTCGTATACGTGGCGCAAATGTCTCTTTTGTACGATAACCTTACGGAAGAGGCGCAAGCGCAGTTAGAAAGCTACGTAGATGCAAGCTATACAGCGGCGGCGGATTATGACGCGGAAGAAGAAAATTATAATGAAAATCAAATCGCTGTAAAGGGTACGGCAAAGGTAAGCGTATCTAATTACGCTGCGAATCTTGATTACAGTGAAACACGGGAAGGGTTTCATACATTCCAAACGACGGAAAAATATCAAAACATTACGGAAATTCAATTCGATGCGTACGTTCCCATGAGTTCAGCTAACAGATGGTGGGGGATTGCTTTTACTACGAATACGGAACAAGATTGCTATGCGGATGCAACGGTAGTGGCAAACTTGCAAAACTACGTTGTTAGAGATACTTGGGTAACTTATAAATATACGACGACGGACGGTGTGAACTGGAAGGTTGAATATGGTAAAAAAGGCGAAGCGATGCAAACGGCATATACGGCGGCTTCGACGACGAATACGTTTAACGTTCCCGCACATATCTTTATGACAAGCGCGCCGACCGCGCCTGGCGGAGAAGGTACGACTTTGCAGCTTGACAATTTCCATTGGGTTGCAGGCGGCGTAACGTATACGGAAGATTTTAATACGGGCGACTCTGTTTTGTTTACCGAACGCGCGGACAGTGGTTGCGATCCCGTTACTTTCTTGGAAGTTTCCAAATCGGGTATTTCGATTGGTGCAAGCACAAGTGATTATGCGGCTGAATTATCTTTCACGAATTGCAAAGCAGGGTATAAGAGCTTTACAACGAAAGAAAAATACTCTTCTATTACGGAAGTGAAGGTAGACGTGTATATCCCTTCCACGAATGAAAACAATTGGTGGTGGGGCATCGTACCCGTAGCAAGAAACAGCGGCGACGCATACGAAGGCTCGGATGCGGCGGCAGGCAACCAAAACCTCAATCAAATTTTGGTAAACAACTACGGTTGGAAAGATCAATGGGTAACGCTTACCTATACGGTATCTAATTATAGCTGGGCGTTGACGATTACCAGAACGGGCATGAACGACAACCAACAAATCGCAACCTTTGATTTCTCGGGAGTCATGTATCAATCTGGCGGCGCGTCGTATATTTACGTATGCGCGAACCCCGATCAAGGGGCAAAATGGGGAATTTTAATGGATAATTTCTCCATCACGGCAGGCGGCGTGACGTACACCGACGATTTCAATACGGGAGCGTCGACGTTGTTTGAAGAACACGTAGAAAACCTGGTATCCTATAAAGGACTTATCAATCCTTCTTTCGATGCGGAGCTTACGAACGGTACGCTGACGGAAACCTTGAACAATATGGCAAGCGGCATAACGGTAAAACTTAACGAGAAAGAAGAATGGAATGAGCTTTCCGCAAATGCATTGCGTTTAGAGGCAGCGCTGACGTATAGCATTACGGGCGAAAAGGGCGTGGTTATTGCATTTGGCTCGGATGAGGCAAACGGATATTCATTCTTGTATTTGAATGAGGAAAAAATTGCATTCTACGTTGGGAACACTTGTCAATCGGAAATCTCTTTGGACGCGGCGGCAAACAGCTTGTATATATCCGTTTTGGAGAACGGAAGCTTGCTTTTGAAAGTCAACGACGGCGAATACGTAGGAATGGGTGTTTGCTCCAACGTGGAAACCATGTTCATTGCGGATGTGGAAGGCGCTGGCGAGATTATGTTTACCAAGATCGCGGTAAACGCTTACAACGTAAAGTAATAAACCGATAAGTAGGTGTTTCGGTAAATAAATAATAAGGAAAGGAGAATATCATGAAAATCAAAAGGATGAAAGGAGTAGTGCTTGCTTGTTCGTTGATTGCCGCCTTATGTATTGTAGGTGGATTTGCTTCCAACGTCGATATGGAAAGGGCAAAGGCGTCAAACGAAACAACCGTGAAGATGGTTTACGGCGCAAGAACGAGAAAGACGGAAAACGATCCGGGATTGAAATTTGAAGCAAAAGTAAACCATTACGATCCCTCGTTGACGTACGGTATGTTGATTCTTCCCGAAGCTGCATTCTCGAAAGAGGGCTTCCAAGACAATTACCATGCGTATTTTACCGCCAACAACATTGAAGAAAGTCAGTACGTGGACGTCACCTGTACCCCTTATCAATTAGAGGGCGACAGTCAATATTATATCGCTGGCTCTATTGTGGAAATCAATGAAGATAACTACGATATGAGCTTTGTTGGCGTTGCATATACTTACGACGGTTCGACGTATTCTTATGCGGACGTCAATATGCTGGATAACGCAAGAAGCGTTGCCTACGTTGCGCAAATGGCGCTCAAATACGAGGATGATCTTACGGACTCGGAAAAAAATGCGCTTATAGATTTTGCGCATCCCGGTCAGGAAATTGTTGGTGATAACGTGTTGATCGGTGTCGGCGGCGCAAATGGCGACAACACGGTTTCCAGCGGAAGCGGCAGCGTAACGGAAACGGATTCCTATGCAGAGCTGCATTTTAAGGAGTTCCAATCGGGTTATTTGGCGTTCACCACGTCAAAATCCTATTCTTCCATTACGGAAGTAAAGTTGGACGTATACATTCCTTCTACCAATGAAAATAACTGGTGGTGGGGTATCGTACCCGTTGCAAACGCAGGTGGTAATGATGCGTACATAGGCTCGGATGCGGCGGCAGGTAATCAAAACATCAATCAAATTTTGACAAACTACGGTTGGAAAAATCAATGGGTAACGCTTACCTATGCGGTATCGGGGACGTCTTGGACGTTGACGATTACCAGAACGGGTATGAACGATAATGCACAAATCGCAACCTTTGATTTCTCGGGCGGTAACTATCAATCTGGCGGCGCGTCGTATATTTACGTGTGCGCAAACCCCGGTCAAGGGGCAAATTGGGGCATTTGGATGGATAACTTCTCCATCACGGCAGGCGGCGTTACCTACACCGAAAATTTCAACAACGGCGCAAGTGAATTATTTAGAGCGTATGACGCAGGCGTAGTAACGTATGGAGTCATGAAAGCGGAAGGCGGCGCAGTAATCGGCGCAACGCCCGAAGAAGAGGAAACGCCCGAAGAAGAGGAAACGCCCGAAGGGGAAGGCCACGCGGTATTGAGTTTTAAAGATTTAACCGAAAGTAAACAGGGATTTATTACGAAAACGACGTATTCAAATATTACGGCAATGCAAGTGGACGTATATGTTCCCAGTACGAATGCGGAAAATCATTGGTGGGGCTTTGCGCCCGTAACGACCAACAGTGGTGATGCTTATACAGGCTCGGATGCGACGGCGGGCAATTTTAATATCAATCAGATTTTGGTCAATAAGTACGGTTGGAAGGATATGTGGGTAACGCTTACCTATACGGTATCGGGAACGTCTTGGACGTTGACGGTTGCGCGTAAAGGCATTGAAGAAAGCCGCAATCAAGTTACGTATACCGCGCCTTCTACCACCTGCTATATTTTCTTGGGCGCAACGCCTGCTCGTTCGGCTGAATGGGGCATTTGGATGGATAACTTCTCCATTACGGCAGACGGCGTAACCTATACCGACAATTTCAATACGGGCGAATCCAAATTATTTACGGATAACGTGAATTGCGCTACCTATCATTACGAAGCGCCCGAAGAAACGCCCGGCGCAGGTGAAACGACGAACCCCGAAGGCGAAGGCCATGCAATCATTGATTTCAAGAGCTATTCTTCAGGTAAAGGGTACGTTACGAAAAATGCGTATTCTTCCATTACGGAAGTAAAAGTCGACGTGTATATTCCTTCCACAAATGAAGTTAATCATTGGTGGGGCTTTGCTCCCGTAGCGTCAAACAGCGGCGACGCTTACGACGGTTCGGACGCAACGGCAGGCAGTCAAAACCTCAATCACCACTTGGTAGAGTATTATGGTTGGAAGAATATTTGGGTAACGCTTACCTATACGGTATCTAATTATAGCTGGACGTTGACGATTACCAGAACGGGCATGAACGACAACCAACAAATCGCAACCTTTGATTTCTCGGGCAGTATGTATCAATCTGGCGGCGCGTCGTATATCTTCTTGTCTGCAAACCCCGGTGAAAGTGCAAAATGGGGCATCCAAATGGATAACTTCTCCATTACGGCTGGCGGCGTGACATATACCGATAACTTCAATACGGGCGCGTCTAAGTTGTTTACGGATAACGTGGGTTGCGCAACGTACCATTACGAAGCTCCAACGCCCGAAGGCGCAGGCTATGCAATCCTTGATTTCAAGAGTTTTGCTGCCGGCTACAAATCGTACGTTACGACAAATGCGTATTCTTCCATTACGCAGGTAAGGTTAGACGTGTATGTCCCTTCCACTAATGAAGCTAATTATTGGTGGGGTATCGTACCCGTAGCAAGAAACAGCGGCAGCGGTTACGACGGCTCGGATGCGGCGGCAGGCAATCAAAACCTCAATCAAATTTTGGTAAACAAATACGGCTGGAAAGATCAATGGATAACGCTTACCTACACGGTGTCTAATTACAAATGGACGCTGAGAATTAGCAGAAAGGGCATGAACGATAACGAACGCATTGCAACCTTCGATTTCTCGGGAAGCATGTATCAATCTGGCGGCAAGTCGTATATTTACGTGTGCGCAAACCCTGATCAAGGGAAAAATTGGGGTATCCAAATGGATAACTTCTCCATCACGGCAGACGGCGTAACCTATACCGACACTTTTAACATGGGCGAATCTAAATTGTTTACGGACAACCGAGATTGCGCTACGTACTATCATAAAGAATTGCCTGCGGAACAAACCAAGTTCGCTAGAATGCTTAACAACGAGCTTTTGGTTGACTATATTTTAAATTCCCAAAACTATATCAGAGGCAACAGCGCGTTGAACTTTGAAAATATGCCTTCGAATATGGCGATTATGGAAGGGAAGTTCACCTATTCGATTACCGGTTACAAAGACGTTGTTATCGCGCTTTCCGTTACGGCGGATTACGTTGAATATTTGCGCCTTAACAATTCGGTTATCGAGTTTTACAGCGGAAACACCTTGTTAAAGGAAATTGCATTAAACAGCACGGAAAACACCATATATGTTTCCGTCCTCGCAAACGGGAAGGTTTTGGTGCAAATCAACAATAAGGGTTACATTGGTATGGGCCAACTTTCCAACCAAGCTACGGGCTTTGCAATCGTAGACATCGCAGGAAGTGGTTCGATTAAGTTCAGCGAAATTTTAATTGACCACTATACCGCAATGGAATACGGCACGGAAGGGATTGATTTTACCGCATACGCGTCTATGCCCCCTTCAAATTGGAACGGAAGCGCTGGCAATGAAAATATGATCACGGAAGAACAATACCGTTTGATGAAGGACGCAGGATTTACGAAGGTCCTTGCCCTTTACGAAGGTAGAAAAGCCGGCGCGGAAGCGGACGCTTTAATTGCATTAGCGCTTTGTGAAAAATTGGGGCTTGAATATTATGCGTTGGACGTAAATTTCTATAATTTTGTTCGCGCAGGGATTTCCCCTGAGTTGTACGAATCGAACGGCACTACGTTAAAATCCAACTGGGAAGAAATCGCGGAAGAATTGATTGCAAATATGTTCAACGACGAGTTGTTGTATATTGACTCGCCCGCATATGCAGGCAACTTTGCAGCTGACGAGCCTTCGCTTGCGGAAATGCAAATGATAGTAACGCAAATCGAATTGTATAACAAGTACGTTGGATATAATGCGTTCTACGGCGGCGAAGCGATTGTCAATTTGTTGCCTTCTTACGCATCGACAGAGCAGCTTGGCGGTACGTACACAGAGTATTTGGATTACTATTTTGAAAACCTTGCTCCGTTGCTCGGATATGCTTGCTTTGACTTTTATCCGATAAGATACCAAAGTATTGGGTCGCTGACTTATAGAACTCTCCATCAACAGCATCTGTACAATTTGCAACTTGTTGCGCAGTATTGTGATGAATACGGCGTTGAAATGCGTACCTTTGCGCAATCGCTCACGGCGCAAGATGGCGCAGGGGTGGAGAAGATTAGCGAAATCGATGAAATGCGTTTCCAAATTTATTCGGCGCTTGCATTCGGCTCTCAAGAAATTATATATTATATGTATACTTCCAGCGGCGATACCGAATCCACAACGAAAGCGCTCGTCAATTTCTATACGGGCGAGACGTCTGAAATGTACGATTGGGTTAAGGTGGTGAACAAAGAAGTTGCTGCGTTTGGAGAAGCATACACGGATTACATTTGGCAAAAGACGTATTTTAATGATACCGGGAGCGATTGTTCGCAAGCCAACGCGATGGTTAGCAAAGAATCGTACGGCAACGTATCCTCGGATGTAGACACTCTGACGGGTGTATTTACGCACAAGAATACAGGGAAAGCGGCGTATATGCTTGTTAATTATACGGATCCTTACAAGACCACTGATAACGGTAATGTTACGTTGACGTTTGATACCGCTACAACGGTTGAAATTTGGCAGAACGGTGTAGCAACCACGCAAACGGGAACTTCTATTACCGTAACGCTTGGTGCTGGTAACGGTGCATTTGTGATGGTAAAATAATGGGAGGAGCGCAATGAAAAAATATTTAGAAATGGAAATAGAGATTCTTCTTTTCGAGAGACAAGATATCGTTACAGCTTCTATTCCTGGGGAAAATGATAAGGAAGGAGATCCTTATCATGGGAGCAACGACTGGTGGTATTGAAGCAAATAAACCTTAAACGGTAGAATTGGTGAAAACAGCTCCTTGAAATAAAAGATCAGGGAGCTGTTTTCCAAAAGAATTTATCAAAAAAATCAATGAGAACAGTAGAGGATAAAAATGAGAAAAGGTAGAATTACCATTCCCACAGATGAAAATTACGTGGAAGGAACAAAAAAAATAGCGGATTTATGGGGGGCGGATGCGGTGCGCGATTGCGACGGTACGCACCTGCCTAAAAATGCGCTTGAAATTGCCGATAAGGTGTATAATACCTATTTTGTGGTGCGCGGCGACAACGCTTGGGCAGACAAGCACACGGACGAATTGCAAAGCGTACTATTGATGACGAACTATTGCTTGGCGACAGAAGATACGGTTGTCATTGACCTTTTGAAAGGGTATTCGCATGATCAGCTAGGTATAAACGAGGAAAACCCTAAAAAATATTGGCAGGTGTTTGACCGTACGACGGGGGAAGAAATCTTCACTTGGGAATACGTAGGTGGGGGGCAGGTATGCGTTGAAAATGCAAAACCCTACCATGAATACACCGTCAATTTCTTTGCGACAAACCTTTGGGACTCTACCCAAATGTATAATTATATAACCAACAACTGGAATATTGAAAAACACAAGGTTATGGAGCCGAGATATGCGGCGACTTTCGAGCATATTAAAGAGAATATGCGCAAATGGTGTGAGGAAAACAAGAACGTAAACGTGGTAAGATACACGACGTTTTTGTATCATTTCTTCTTAGTGTTCAATGAAATGAATAAAGAAAAACACGTGGACTGGTTCGGCTATCCGATGACGGCAAGTCCACGCGCATTCGACGATTTTGAAAAGGAATACGGCTATACGCTGAAAGCGGAAGATATTGTTGCACAAGGTACTTATCAAAATAACTTTGTCAATCCCACGAAGAAATTTCTCGATTATATGGAGTTTACGGAAAAGTACGTTACCAAGACGGTACGCGAACTAGTAGATATCGTGCACGCAGAAGGGAAAGAGGCGATGATGTTCCTCGGCGATAGCTGGATTGGTACAGAGCCCTACGGTGAGCATTTTAAGGATTTGAATTTGGATGCAATCGTTGGTAGCGTCGGTGGTGGCGTAACGGTGAGAATGCTTTCGGATATGCCGCACGTAAAATACCGCGAGGGTAGATTTTTGCCCTATTTCTTCCCCGACACCTTCTTTGAAGGAAATGAGGAAAATGCCGTGGAAGAGCTCAACCGCAACTGGGTTACGGCGCGCAGAGCTATGATGCGCAATCCAATTGACAGAATCGGCTTTGGCGGGTATTTAGAGCTTGCTGCAAAATTCCCGAAATTTATAGAGCGGGCAGGGCAGGTATGCGATGAGTTCCGTTATATCTATGATACGGTGAAAACGCAGAGACCGAAAAATTTCGCAAAAGTGGCAGTTTTAAACACGTGGGGTAAGAAGCGTAGCTGGATGGCGCACATGGTCGCGCACGAGCTGTGGTATCAGCCGAATTATTCCTATCAAGGAATTTACGAGGCGCTTAGCGGTATGCCCGTAGACGTACAGTTTATCAACTTTGACGACGTAAGATCGGGCAAACTTGACGAATTTGACGTGGTTATTAATGCAGGCGACGCAGGTACGGCGTGGAGCGGTGGCGACAACTGGAAAGATGAAAAAGTGTTGACTGCGGTTAGAAAATTTGTACATAACGGCGGTGGATTCATAGGCATCGGTGAGCCGACGGCGGTACAAAGCAACGGCAAATTCTTCCAGCTTTCCGACGTTTTGGGTGTAGAAAAGGAATGTGGCTTTACGCTTTCCGAGGATAAATATAACATCGAAAAGCACGGCGAGCATTTCATTTTGGACGGCATTGACGCACCCGTGGATTACGGCGAAGAAAAGAAGAATATTTTTGCGCTTGACGGTGCAAACGTGGTGGATATCGTATTCTCTGATCGATTTACAAGAAAGGTAAACGTTGGCGAGGTGAGGATGGCAACGAATGCTTATGGTAGGGGCAGAAGCTTCTATATCACGGGCTTGCCTTATTCGGCGCAGAACGCAAAGCTTTTGTATCGCGCCATTCTTTGGACGGCAGGGAAAGAGAATATGGATAAGAAATCCTATTGTACAAATTCTCTCACGGAAGCCCATTTCTATGGGGACAGGTATGCGATTACCAACAATACGAACGTAAAACAGACAACGACTTTCTATGATATGGATGGCAAAGCTCAAGATATCATATTGAAACCTTACGAGATGAAATGGATCAACAAAGAATAAGGGTGGGGTAATAAAAAATATTGGAGCAATTTGTACGTCAATTAGACGTAGAAGTCTATGTGCTTTTTTGGGGAACGTATAGCTATGCGCGCAAAAAAATATAATATTCAATACGAAAATAGCATAAAAAATTGGGATGAAGCTTTACCTCTGGGGAATGGGAAATTAGGGTGTTTGATTTATGGGGACGGGCCTCTCCGTTTTGCTCTTGATAGGGTAGATCTTTGGGATATGCGTCCGCACCCTGCTACGAAGGAGAACGGGTTTAATTATAAAAATCTCGTGCGCCTTGTGAAAAGCGGCAGTAAAGAGGATTGGGAAGAATACGAGCGCTTGTTTGATAAAATTTGCTCGGATTTTGCTTACCCTACTAAAATTACGGCAGGGCGTATGGAGTTGGATTTTGGCGAACCGTTTGATAGCCTTTCCTCGGACGTGGATTTGGCGACGGCAACGGCGCATATATCCTGCAAGGATAGAAATATTTTTGTGGAGTCCTTTATGAGCGCTACGGAATATGTTGGTGTGGCGCGAGTACGGGGAAATTTCCGTTTACAGCTTCACGTGCCTAAGTATATTTCGGAGCAAGAGAGCTGTGGCGGTTTGCAGTATCCGCAGGCAGAGCTTGTAGAAGAAGATAGTTTCACCTATTGTGTGCAACAAACCTTGACGGATTTTTGTTATGGAATTATCGTTTATCGAGCAGTGGGTGTCGATTGCGAGGAATTGTATTTTACCATTATGACGGGTACAAGTGAAGATGTGTCGCGAATGGTATCTACGGCAAAACAAGAGTTGATTAGAGTATCGAAAGTTGGATATCAAAGACTAAAAGCCAAACATATTTCTTGGTGGCAAAAGTATTGGAGATTGTCGGAAATTTCTATTCCCGATACACTTTTGGAGAAAACGTATTATCGCTCGTGGTATTTGTTTGCCTCTTGCTCGAGAAAGGGCTTTTATCCTATGCCATTACAAGGTGTGTGGACGGCGGATAATGAAAAGCGCCCCCCATGGAAAGGGGATTATCATCATGATACGAACACGCAACTTTCTTATCAGGCATTTTTGAAGGCTAATCGCTTGGATGAGGGTAGGGTATTCATTGACTATTTGTGGAAAATGAAGGATACCTTCACTGCGTTTGCTAAGAATTTCTTTGGAGTAGACGGTATTTTGTTGCCTTCTTGCTCGACGCTCGACGGTAAGCCGATTGGTGGCTGGGCGCATTATGCGTTTTCTCCAACGATGACCATTTGGGCGATACAAAGCTTTGATGAGTATTATCTTTATACGGGCGATGAGGAGTTTTTGCGGTCGTATGCATATCCTTATTTCCAAGGTGTAGGCAAGGCGATTGCAGGATTGTTGGAGGAAAATAATGGAAAATTATATTTGCCGCTTTCTAGTTCGCCTGAAATCTATGATGCAACGAGAGAGGCGTATTTGAAACCAAATTCTAACTTTGATTTGGCATTGATAAAATATCTTTATAAAACGCTTGTTTCCTATGCAAACAAATTAGGGGAGAGCGCAGATACGTATATTTCTATTTTAGAAAAATTGGATGACATAGCTATAGATAAAGAGGGAGTTGTCCTGTTGGATCCAACGCAAAGACTCCCCGAATCACATCGGCATTTTTCGCACGTAATGTGTATGTATCCTTTACATCTTCTTAATTACGACACCGAAGAAAATAAGAGAATCTATCAAAATACCTTGTTGCATTTAGAACAGCTTGGAAC
The DNA here is from genome assembly GCA_017505465.1 of Clostridia bacterium. Classification (GTDB taxonomy): domain Bacteria; phylum Bacillota; class Clostridia; order Christensenellales; family Borkfalkiaceae; genus Scatosoma. The sequence goes on from JAFVPE010000004.1 coordinate 100,481, forward strand.
AGGTTGGTGGGTTGGATTTTCATTCGCAATGAGCGCGCAGCTTTATGCAATGGCGCATAACGGAAATGCTGCTTATGAAAAACTGCGAATGTTTGCTAAGGGATTTGTGGCGGATAACGGATTTCACTTAAATGGGGATTTCAAGAATTATGGCTTTTCGCAATGGCACTATCGTCCTTTCACGTTGGAAAGCTTGTTTGGTTATTGCGATGCGCTACAGGAAATGTTATTACAGGAACATCAAGGATATTTAGATATTTTTCCTGCGATACCACAAGAATGGAAAAAACTTGATTTCTCTTTTAGGAATTTGCGCTCCTATAATGGTGTGCTTGTAAGCGCCAAGTGGCGAGGCGGTAGAATTTTAAGTATCGAGTTAAAAGCTTCTCAAGAAACGGAAATTAGCCTTAAAAATTGTTTTGAAAAGGAGTATATATATTTAAAAGCAAAAGACGGGGTGCATTGTATTCAAGCGCAAGAAGGATATTTGCACGTAAAGTTGAAAGGCGGGGATAAAAAATTGCTGTATTCCATTTAATGGGGAAGGGAAACATATCCTTAAGAAAATTAACCCTTGATGGGAAAACGTTGGATTTTGTCTAATTTACTGCATAGAAAATTTTAAGGGGTGACCGTTACGGTCACCCCTTGTTGTATAAAGAATACCCCGCGTTTTCACGCGGGGATATTTATTTTTATGTTTAGAGGCAAAGATTTTAATATTTTCTTTATTTATAAGCCAATTTGTTGCCTTTCTAAAATAATTATGTTAAAATAGTAAAGAATTTCAAAAAATGAATAAAGATAGGAGTAGGTTATGGTTTTTGGTATTTTAAAAGAAATCAAGGAAGGCGAATATAGAGTTATTTGTACACCTGCGGAAGTAAAGACAATTGTGGCTTCGGGGCATACCGTTTTGGCGCAAAAGGATTGCGGTAAGGCGGCAGGCTTTTCCAATGAAAAGTATATCGAGGCAGGGGCGGAAATCGTAGACACAATGGAAGAGATTTACGCAAGATGCGATATGGTTGCGAAAGTCAAGGAATTTATGGCGGTGGAATATCCGCTCATTTGTGAAAATCAAATCATTCTCGGTTGTATTCATCCTGCAGGACATCCCGAAGAAGTGGATGCCATTTTGCAAAGCAAATGTATTGCTTTTACGGCGGAAGACGCGCATAGATACGGTTCGCCCAACTGCGAGGCGGCAGGGAAGCAAGGCGCATTATTCGGCTTGGAATCCATGCTTTCTATCAATGGAGGAAAGGGTAAATACGTTGGCGGCTTTGCGGGCGCGCCCGGTATGAACGTCCTTATTTTGGGCGCAGGTTTGGTCGGCAAAAGTGCGTTGCAGGTGCTTCATGCGCTCGGCGCAAACTGTACGGTGATGGACATCAACGTCGGCGTGCTTCGCTCGGTAATGGAACAGTACGGCAGCAAGGTAAACACGATGATGTGTAACAAGGAAACGATTGCCTCTGTTCTGCCGCAAACGGATATGGTTCTTAACTGCGTAAAATGGCCGAAAGAGAGAAAGGATTTCCTGATTGATAAGGAAATGCTTAAACTTATGGAGCCCGGCTCGGTACTCGTAGACATTTCCAACGACGATCCCGGTGCGATTGAAAGCAGCCACGAAACCCACCACGACAATCCCCGTTACGTGGTGAACGGCATCGTGCATTATTGCGTGGCGAATATCCCCGGCGCGGTGGCGCAATCCACTTCGATTGCCTATGCGTCGGAAATGTTGCCCATGATTATGAGTATTTTGAACGACGGCGTTGAAAAGTGCTGTATCAAAGACGGCTTCTACCGTAGAAGTCTTACGGCGTATAAGGGCTTGCTCACACACGAGGAAACGTCGGCAATGCAAAACAAACCTTGGATTCGCCCCGAAGACGTGTTGGGGATTGCTAACGAGAAATTGGATTTTGCACCGCCTGCTACCGTAACCAAATCGACGAATTTTTATAAGTAAGAGCATAAGTGTGCTTGCATAGCGCTACGGTGTGTCCGAAAGGGTGCACCGTTTTTTGATAAATACGTGGAAAAAACGTAAAGTATAAAAGAAGAAAAGGATATTGACATAGCCGACTTTTTGCTTTATAATAATGCTGTGATAAAATCGGCAGTAAGAGTATATCAAACCGCTTACATAAAAGGAGAAAATATGAATCGCATTTTAGTCATCACCGACGGGGATTCCGACTTTTTGCGGCTTTTACAGAAGAACTGCAATATTACCGTGATGTCGTTAAATACCGTTAGCGTGGACGCAAACGCTTTTGATGCGCTTTGCGTACTCGTGGGGAATGGCAACTACCCCACGAATCTTTCCGCGCCCTTACACGACCTGATGGACAAAATGAGAAGGGCGGAAAAACCCGTTTTTTGCGAATTCGTCGGTCCGATTGGCGGCGTAAGATTGCGTGGCACGGAAAGCACCGAGCGTCAAAGAATGGTGTACAATTCCAAGGCGTTTGAAGTGGAAGGCTTGCAGGATGGCGACTTGTTCGATGGGCATAGCAACGAGTGTATTAAATTTTTGCCCGTGGAAGAATGGCACGCCCCGATACTCACCTATCAAGAGTACGTCTGCGCACACGATAATATGAAAATCACGGAAGAAAAGCACAAAGAAGGGCTTCGCGCTCTTTGGTGGATGGAAAAGACTACGTTGATTTCTTCCATTCGGCTTTGTAATTTCCGTCGAGCGAGATTCACGCCCGAAGCAAATTGGCGCGCGCTTATCCAAGAAATCGTACGGTTCTTGGCGGGGGAGCGCATTACGGTAGAGTTTGAAGCTCCCGTATGTATCCATGAAACCGTCGAAGTAAAGAGTGCGGCGGACGTCAAGGCGGCGGTGCAGCGTGGGCTCGATTGGATTGCCAACGCAAACATATTGAAAAACGGCGGTAAGGGGGGCGCATTCGAAGGCTTTACCAACCGCATTACGGCGAAAGAAGGGACGCATATCCGCAACAATACCATTCGTACCGATTGTACGTGCGAAATTGGCGGTGCGTTGCTCTTTGACGCTTTCTTGACGGGCAATCCAAAATCGAAAGAGGCGGCGGACAATCTTTTCAAATTCGCTTTTGATTGGTTGCAGGTGAAGGAAGGCGAACACCGTGGTATGGTACGTTGGTCGGAGGACGCATGGGAAACCTGCTATCAAGACGACGTGGCGCGCGCATTGTTGCCTCTTTTGCTTTGTCAGCATTTCGACAAGGAAGTTCCGTATTTTGAAGAAATCAAGCAAGCGCTTGACTATATGCTCATTACAACGGGGGCGGACGGACTTCGCATAGCCGCAACGGAAATGCGGAATACGACCGCGGAGTTTATCGAAGCGGTACAACCAGCAGGTTACGCTGCGCCGTGCGCGCATTTCAATTCCTATTACCATGCAATATTATTGCTCGCTTATCGCATTTGCAAAAAGCCGCAGTATTTGGAAATGGCGGAAAAGGGACTTGCAACTCTTATGGCGGCTTATCCCGATACTCGCCGTGAAACGAGCGAAACGGAAGAACAGTGCAGGCTTATATTGCCGCTCGCGGTTTTGTACGGCGTGACGGGCAAGAAGGAGCATTACGATTGGCTTTGCCGTGTTGCGGACGATTTACAAAACCGCCGTCACCCTTCGGGTGGTTATGCGGAATGGGATACGGGCTACAAGGCGTTTTGTTCGAGAAATCACAAGGGGGAATGTGCGCTCCTTGCCGATAACGGCGATCCTATTGCCGACTTGCTCTATTCGAACAATTGGTTGCCGCTCGGATTTTCTTATGCCTATCTTGTGACGGGCGAAAAGCGTTTTGCGGAGCTTTGGAACGTGACGGCTTCGTTTATGATGAAAGCGCAAATCCATAGCGACAACAAGCTTTTGGACGGCGCTTGGGCGAGAGCATTTGATATGAACCGAAGTGAAAACTACGGCATACCGCACGACGTCGGTTGGGGACCTTACTGCATCGAGAGTGGTTGGACGGTAGGTGAAATTTTGATGGGCCTGCAGTTTATGCAGCTCGCAGAGAAAAAATACGCATAATGCGAAAAGGAGAATAAAAAATGGCATTTTCAAAAGATTTCCTTTGGGGGGCTGCAAGTGCGGCACACCAAGTAGAAGGAGCATGGAATGAAGATGGTAAAACGCCCAACATTTGGGACGCATTTGCAAAAGGACACGTAGAATACGGCGACGACGGCAAGGTGGCTTGCGACCATTATCACCGCTATAAAGAAGACGTGGCGTTGATGAAAAAAATTGGCTTAAAGAGCTACCGTTTCTCTATTAGTTGGGCGCGTATTTATCCTGACGATAGCGGTAAAGTCAATGAAAAGGGCTTACAGTTCTATAAAAATCTCGTAGACGAGCTTTTAGGTGCAGGTATCGAGCCGATGTGTACTCTTTTCCATTGGGATTTGCCGATGTGGGTACACGAAAAGGGAGCTTGGTTAACGGAAGAGGGTATCGATGCTTTCGTGCAGTATGCTGCGACCTGTGTAGAAGCGCTTTCCGATAAAATTAAATATTGGTTGACCTTTAACGAGCCGGAGTGCTTTATTGACGCAGGCTATGGCGCAGGGGCGCACGCGCCATTCCTTTCTTTGGGAAAAGAAACGGTAGATAAAATTACGCGTGGCGTTATGATTGCGCACGGCAAAGCGGTTGTTAGAATGCGCGAAGTGGCAAAACAGCCGATCAAAATCGGCACGGCGCATGCGGCTTGCGTAACTTCGCCCGTTAACGAAACGCCTGAAGAAATCGAAAAAGCAAGGATATCCACCTTTGAAACGGATAGACGGTGCTATTGTTCTTGGTGGTCGGATCCTGTATTTCTTGGCAAGCGTCAAGTCGGGACAAACTATTTGAGCGACGAGGATTTGAAAATCATTTGTCAACCCTTGGATTTTTACGCGTTCAATATGTACAACGCAGACGGTTACGGCGCACCGAAATACGAGGCGAATCCGCGCTCGTATCCTGGATATCCGCTCACCGCAATGGATTGGCATATTACGCCCGAATGCTTGTATTGGGGGGCTCGTTTCTGTTACGAGAGATACGGCTTGCCCATTATGATTACCGAAAACGGTATGGCGAACGTCGATTTCATCATGTTGGACGGCAAGGTGCACGATCCGCAACGAATCGACTACGTACATAGACATTTGAAATGGTTAAAGCGTGCGGCGGACGAGAATATTCCCGTTATCGGCTATCAATATTGGTCGATTATGGACAATTTCGAGTGGGCGAAAGGGTATTCCAAGCGCTTTGGCTTGATTTACGTCGATTATCCCGCGTGCGAAAGAATACTCAAAGATTCTGCGTATTTCTATGCCGACGTCATCAAAACCAACGGCGAAAACTTGTAAGATAAACAAAAAGACCTGTCAAAGACAGGTCTTTTATTTTTTATTTAGGCGAAATAGCCTTGGATTTTGGTGATCTTGTGTTCGCCGTCGCTATCGGTAATTTCCACGGTGAGCTTGGTGGCACGGATGGCGCAAATCGGGCAAATGACTTTATGCCCAATCGTCGTACCGATATGCACGAGAATGCGTTTGTGCTTGTAATGGGGCAGGTGCGCATACACCTTAAAGCCCCTCACCGCTTGGCCGTCCGTCAAGTCTTCGCAAATCACCACGCGGTTGATAACGGGTGCGGTGGTGGGAGCGCTATATTGTTTGGTGAAGTCGACGTGAGAAACGGAATAACAGTCACCGTCCCGTTCCATTTCCCCATAATCGGCAGGCTTGGAGTAGACCGCTTTGATTTTTTCGCCGAGTTCTAGCATGCGTGCTCTATCTGCTTGTGCAATTTGACCGTGATTGTCAGGCCCGACGTTCAAAAGGAAGTTCGAGCCGTGTCCAACCGAGCCTTCGTACATACCGAACAATTCGTCAAGGGGTTTGATCGTGGCTTCGTTATCATCGTAGAACCAAGTGCTGCGCAGCTTGCAATCGCACTCTGCAGGCAGGCAAAATTCTTGGGAAAGATCCACGCTTTTGCCCGTCAACTCCGAGAAATCCCAAGCGGAAACGGCAAGAGGATTGTCGAGGGACGCATAGCCGTCCTCATTGCCTACCCAACGTACGCAAGGCGCCCATTCGGGATCGCAGAAGGTCAAAATTTCGGGCTGTAAACGGAAGATTTCGCCCACGATGCGTTGTCTATCGTACGTGTGGCCTTCCGAACCGCAGCCGTCAAACCAAAGATAGTCGATTTTTCCGTAGTTGGTAAGCAGCTCGCTAATTTGATTGATGAAATAATCGTCGTATTCCTTACCGGCGGCAAATTTAATGCCGTTGCCCCATTGTGCGGGGGAGTAGTACAAACCAACCTTGATACCGTACTTTCTGCAAGCGTCCGTAAACTCTTTTACAACGTCGCCTTTGCCGTCCTTCCAAGGGGATTGCGCCACGCCGTAGTTGGAATATTTTGAAGGCCATAAGGCAAAGCCGTCGTGGTGCTTGGTCGTCAAAATGGCGTACGTCGCACCGATTTCCTTTACCATTTTCACCCATTCTTCGCAATCGAGCTTGTCGGGATTAAATCCTTCGACGGGCATTTCCTTGCCGTCCCAATCCACGTGTCCGGGGTAAAACGAGCGGATTCCAAAATGGAAAAATACGCCGAATTCCCAATGCAAAAATTCAATTTGTCCTCTTGTCGGTTTTAATTTCATGAAGTGAACTCCTTTTTATAAGGTTGAATTTATTGTACTACAATTTTGTACCTTTGTCAATGGGGGAAATAATACATTTTTTCCAATTGTGATATCCTTTTCAAGGATATTTTTTGTGAAAGCATTGACTTTTTGCATAGAATGTAATACAATAAATAGAAAAAGAAATATAGGAGTATGAAAAACGATGAAGATAGAAGTATCTCCAAAAGTATTTATTGCGGAAAAAGAACAAACGGTGTACGTAAAGACGTCGCAAAGCGGCGAGCTTTTTATTAAGATACAACCGATGGAAATATACGGAATCAAGCATACCCCGAAATACCGCATCGATGAAGAAACACGCTACCCCTTCGTTCCCCTGAAATTGGAAAGAAAGGGCGTTTATTCTATTCGCTTTACATTCTTTGGGGAGCAACGCTACGACGTGCAAATCAAAAGTGGCGGCGAAGTAATATACAAAACACATCTCTATTCGGTACACGAAGACGCTGCAGGGCTTGACGTGTTCAAAGGGGATACCCATTTGCATTCGTGTAGATCGGATGGCGAAGGAACGCCGTTTGAGGTGGGTTGCGCATACAGAGCGGCTGGCTACGACTTTATTGCTATTACCGATCATCATAGATTTTTCCCGTCCATTGAAGGGAAGGAAGCGTTTGAAAGCTTAACCAATACGTTTAGGGTATTCAGAGGGGAAGAAGTCCACAACCACGATATGGGCTATTTTCATATCATCAACTTTGACGGCGAATTTAGTGTAAACGATATCGTGGAAGAGCAAGAGGAATACGTGGAAAAAGAAGTCGAAAACATCCTTTCCACAACCGATTTTCCTGCTTACGTGGCGGATAAATACGACTGCGCATATCGTATGTTTATCGCGCGCGAGATTCGCCGCGGGGGCGGTGTTGCCATTATGGCGCATCCCTATTGGGATTGTTTCGGCGAATACAATATGCAAGAGCCGAATATCCGTTACCTTTGGGAAAAAGGAGCTTTCGACGCCTTGGAAGTGCTTGCAGGGTGCGATCGGACGGATTACGGTAATAATTTGCAGGTTGCGCTTTGGACGGATTTGAAATTGCAGGGGATAAAAATTCCCGTAGTCGGCGCGTCCGACGCCCATTCCACAGTGGCGGCAGATTCTCTTTTCAATAAACAGTATTCGTTGGTATTTGCAGAAAATTCAGACGGCATCAAGGACGCAATCAAAGCGGATAGATCGGTTGCCGTGCTCGCCAAGAAGGATTGGTATTTCACGTTTGGGGCGTTTAGATGGGCAAAATACGCACGCTTTTTGTTAGAGGAGTATTTCCCGTCTTACGTAAAATTGACAAAAAAACACGCCCTTGCGCTCGCGCAAAAGGACGAAAAGAGTATTACGAGGACCGAGAAGGCAATTTTAGCATATAAAAAGAAGTTTTTTGTTTGGTGTGAATAATGAACAACGCAAGAACGAAAGAGAGTTTTTACGCGTTTGACGATAAAAACAGGGAAATTATTTTCAAGCGGCACGATATGCCTTCGCCTTGGATGAATTATCTCACGAACGGAGAGATGTTCACAATGATGTCGCAGGCAGGCGGTAATTTGTCTTGGTATAAATCTCCGCAAATTTGGCGTATCGGCAGATATAATTTCTATAATCTTCCTATAGACGGCAACGGACTTTTCGTGTATATCAAGGACTTGTCGACGGGCAAGACGTGGAATCCTAGCTTTATTCCTTGCAACGAAGTGCCCGATTTTTGGCAGTCGGCGCACGGCTTGGGATATACCCGTTTCATGGCGGAAAAGGACGGCTTGAAGGCGGAGCTCACTTGCTTTATCGGCAAGGATAACGCGCTTATTTACAAAATGCAGCTTACGGCGGAAACGGTGCGTGACGTGCAAATTTTTGCTTGTCAAGAAATGGGATTGATGCAGTATTTGCGTGAAGTGCAGTGGCAATGCTACGTCAAAAACAGCAATAATATTTTGTATAACGAAGAAAACGACGCGCTCGTGTACGAGTATTTCCCCGACGGACAACCCCGTCCCGAGGAAACGCCTTTCGTGTATTTCACGGCGGATAGAAAATCGAGCTCGTATAGCGGTTGCAGACAAGATTTTATCGGTTTCTACCGTGATTTGAAAAATCCCGCAGCCATCGAAAACGGCTCTTGCGGAAACACCGAATTGAAAGGGGGAGAGGCGATGTTTTCGCTGTCCTTCGACCTTTCCTTGCAGGCAGGTAAAAAGGAAAGCTTAAACCTTTATCTTGGCACGCTTGAACAAGGGGAAGACGCTAGCGCCGTATTGCGCAGGGTGAAGGCAAGCGGCTACGCCGAAAGGTCTTTTGCTTGGCTCAAGGAGTATTGGGAAGGCAGACTTGCACGCTTCCAAGTGGAAGTTCCCGATGCGGACAGCGCGCGTATGATGAACGTTTGGAATCCCTTGCAAGCGCTCGTGAATTTCTACGTTTGCCGTGAAATTTCCTTTTACGCAACGGGTACGGTGCGCGGCGTGGGCGTGCGTGACGCATCGCAGGATATTTTGGGGAATCTATTGTACGATTTACCTGCGGCGAAGAAGAAACTTAAATTGATTATGACGCAGCAGTACAACTGTGGCAAAACGGTGCATTATTTCTATCCCGAAGAAAAATCGCCTGCGCTTTTGAGTGACCGCAGCGACAATCATCTTTGGATGATTTATACGGCATATCAAATCGTAATGGAAGAAGGGAAAACGGACTTCCTTAACGAAAAGGTGGCGTATTTTGACGGCGGCGAAGGCAGCGTATTCGAGCACTTGAAGAAATCTATCGAGTTTACGGTGAACAATCTCGGCGAAGACGGCTTGCCCTTAATGCTCGGCTCGGATTGGAACGATATGCTTTCCAACGTATGCAAAAAAGGCAAAGGGGAAAGCGTATTCGTGTCGCAAATGCTCGTGCTTGCGTGCAAGCAAATGAAGGAGCTTTGCACATTGGTAGGCGAAACGCACCCCGAGTACGATAAAATTATTGAGAAGCAAGAAAAGATACTCAACGAGTTTTGTTGGGACGGCGAATGGTTTATCCGTGCGGTGACCGACGAAGGTATGAAGCTTGGGAAAAAGGGCGATGAATGCGCGGAGCTTTGGATCAACTCCCAAAGCTGGGCGGTATTCTCGGAAAGCACGACAAAGGAACGTGGCATGTCTGCGATGAACGCGGCGGTGGAACGCTTGGATTGCGGCTACGGACTTATGAAACTGTATCCGCCCCTGCAAAGAAATTACCCGTCGAAGGAAAACGAATTGACGTTTGCGCAACCGGGCATAGGGGAAAACGGCGGCGTGTTCTGCCATGCGAATACGTGGGCGATTATTGCGGAGTGTATGCTTGGCAATAACGACATGGCGTATAAGATTTATAAGGAAATGATCCCCGATAACATCGTTTCCAAGTTTGGCGTAGACCATTACAACGCCGAGCCGTATATCTATTCTTCGAATATTCGCGCGCCGATGGCGTTGTCCGCAGGCGCGGCGGGCGTATCTTGGCTGTCGGGTACGGCGGCTTGGATGACGGTTGCCATTCAACAATATATTTTCGGATTGAAGCCGAAAATGCACGCTTTGGAAATCAAACCCTGCATTCCAAACGCTTGGGAAAGCGCAAAGGTAAAACGTATTTTCCGTGGAACGGAGTACGATATTACGATTGATAACACCGCTTGCAAAGGAAATTGCGTAAAAGCGATTTTCGTAGACGGAAAACAAATCGAAGGGAACTTGGTTGCGCCGAAGGGCGAAAAACTGAAAATTACAGTCGTTATGGGCTAACGAAATCCCCCAAGGAGGGACAAGCGATGTCAAAAAATAATAGGTTAATTGTAGTAATTCCTTCTTATGAACCGGGAGAGGAATTTATTGAATATGCCAAAACGGTTAGCGAAAGCGCAAAAAACGTTGTGGTTGTCAACGACGGAAGCTGCGAGAAATACGATTTTATTTTTGATGAAATTGCAAAAATAGGAAACGTAATCTATCTCAAAAGTGAGAAAAATCAAGGCAAGGGCTGTGCGTTGAAAAAGGCGTTCGCATACTGCGCGGATAGCTTTGATGCGGACGACGTTATCGTCACTGCCGATTGCGACGGTCAGCACGCAGCAGAGGACGTTGTCAAGGTGTATAATGCCGCGTTGGAAAACAAGGGATTTTTGGTGCTTGGATCGAGAGATTTTACGTTGTCTAACATTCCGCCCAAGAGCCAAATCGGTAACACGATGTTCCGTAAGGCGTACAAGCGGTATTACGGCTTGAGCGTTTACGATACGCAAACGGGTTTGCGTGGGTTTAACGTGTCGCTTGGGGAAGCGTTTACCGACGTGAGTGGGGAACGTTTTGAGTATGAAATGGGCGTTTTGATTTACGCAAAGCAGCACGATATTCCCATTTTGGAAGTGCCTATCAAAACAATCTATCCCGAAAATCCAAAGGAACACGCCACCCATTATAAAGCGATTCGCGATAGCTTGAAAATTTGGGGCGTTGTTTTGAAGAACGTGCGCAAAACGCGAAAAATGGAAAAGCAAAAAAAGAATCAGCAGCAAAAGAAAGATTGATAAATTCGGGGGATACGATGAAAAAGATCTTGACGGGAATTTTAGCAACGCTTTGCGTGGGCGCTTTGGTGGGCGGCGCAATGCTTGCGAATAACGTAAACGCTTCGGCGGCGACCAATTTACCGATTGCAAAGGAAGATATTTTTGAATTGGACGCTCCGCCTGCGTGCAGGCTTACCTTGGAAGAAACGAAGGTAAAGGGCATAAAAGCAGGGAATTGGGGCTACTACAATGCGGAAGGGGACGACGTGTGGTATTTTAGCCACGACGGCACGCCTACGAGTAACAATCCCGAAATCCGATTCGTGACGGACGGTACGCAAACCACGTCAAAGCCCTATACGTATGCGCCGATAGAAGTGGAAAGTTTCTCGTTCGATTATAGAATTGCAAATGACGGCGAAGCGGACGTGGCCGATTTGGAAAACACCCATTACATCGTGCAAATTTTGGCGTCGGACGGCACGTATCCTATTATATTGCCCTTTATTCAAGACGATGGCGAATGGCATACGATTACGGTAAACCAAACCACGCCGATTACAAATGGCGGGGGAAATAGAGTGCAGTATCGTGACGTGGATCACTTGTTTGCAGGATTTCTCTTCAAAATGGGCGGTCTTGACGGCGAATTTATGATACGCAATATCAATCTAGTGGTAGTGGGGGAAGAAAACGTGGATGCTTCTACGCCGAGTACTCCAAGCACTCCGTCTGCGCCGAACAATTCTTCGACGTCCACGGATAAAAGCGAGACTTCGGGCTCGACGGAAAATATGAAAAAGAGCGGTGGCTGTGGCGCAATCATTGGCGGCTCTATCGCGGCGAGCCTTCTCGTTGCGGCGGGCGCGGCGCTCTTCCTTCGCAAGAAAGAAAATAATTGATTTGAATAGAAAGAAGCGTCCGAGAATGGAACTCCATTCTCGGACGCTTTTGTATTAGTTTTCTTTCGGGAAATAGGTTGTTATAAAGTCCACGATTGCTTGGTCGTAGCGTTCAGGATCGACGATACGAAGCTTGGAATGGGCTCCGTGTTCAAACCAAACGATTTGTTTTTTATCGTGGGGACATTTCGCAAACAGCTTTTCCGCTTCCACGGGAAGGGAATAGCGGTCTTCTTTACTGTGAATCATCAAAAAGGGCTTTTGCAATTTGTCTATGATATCGATGTTGCCGTAACGGATATTGTGTCCCGTGTAATGCTTTACCCATTGGTAACCAACGGCATAGTCGGCCATTCGGGTTGGTGGAAATCGCCCACCATGTGATTTTTGAAGGTTTCGTAGAAGTTGGGGTACATACCTTCGGCAATCAAGCCTTCGAGGTAATCGGGACAGTCCTTGGACGTGAGCGCCATCAACGCACAAGAAGAACCGATACAAATGCCGTGGAACACAATATGCTTGATTCCGTATTCATCGTGCAAAAGCTTTGCCCAAGCGAGTAAGTCTTTGTGTTCTTCAAAGCCAACCGTATTAAACGTACCGTCGCTTTCGCCGTGTGCGCGTGCGTCGAGCGTCAAAACGTTATAACCAAGTTCGGGGTAGGGTTTAGCAAAATAATAGCCGTAGCGAAGCCCCTCGGTGCGCCCTGCGACGAAAATCAACGCGCGGTCATAGCCGTAGTCGTAATATTCGCCGTACAAATTCAAGCCTTCGTTGACGATATGCACGTCCTTTTTATACGCTTGATTTTGTTCGCTCCAAGCCACGCCGTCGTTGTACATTTTAAGTTGCACGGTTTCTTGTTGGGAACATTGTCTTCCCCATTTCGATTTTTTCGTTCTTTTGAGTTGCAAAATTACTAAGAAACGAGCTACGAATAAGCAAGAGAGAAAGACGGATAACGCCAAAGCAACAACGATGCAAACGACAAATACGGCGATGCCTTCTTTTGTTTCAAATAACCACATAATGAAATCCTACCTACATTTTTTACCTATTTTATCTTGTTGGACTCTTCTGTCCAATTCTTCTTTGAGCTCTCGCGCCTTCTTTTCTACCATTTCGTTGAGCGCGATGATGTCTTCTTTCGTGGGATTGAGAGAAGAACAGTAGTCGGAAAGATAAATCTTTTTTCCGATGATCACGTGCGCACGCTTAAATATTCCGTAATTGCCGTCGATGATGACGGGGATAATCGGCGCGCCCGAGCGCAGGGCAATCATGACGTAACTCGGCTTAAAGGAATGCATTTGCCCGTCCAAAGTGATATGGGCTTCGGGGTAGATTTGCACGAGCTTTCCCTTTTCCAAAAGCTCGACGCTCTCGTCCATAAACTTCATACCCTTCACGTCGCGGTTGGAGCAGATCCCGCCGAAAAATTTTGCGATAAATCTAAACCATTTTCTACGAAAATTCACTTCCGACATCACCACGTACAGCTTGCGGAAGGGGAAGAGGAACAGGTTTACAAGGTAATCGAATACGTGATAGTGGTTGGAAACGACTAGCGCACCCCCCTTAACGAACCGTCCTTGCTCCTTTTTGTCTTCGTAATAGGTTTTCCGTTTGAAAAACACAAGTTGTAAGGGGTAGCCCATCAATAGACCGAGCCACCGAAAAAACTCGTACATTATTCCATTAAATCCTTTATTTTCTCTTCAAAATCGTTCAACGTGTAAGAGAAATTTTCCCCTTCAAAATCAAGTTGAACGTCAAACCGATCGTTGATTGCACTCACAAGCGAGAAATAATCAAGGCTCGTACCGCCAAGATCGTTCATAAAATGCCCGTCGTCGGTGATTTCTTCTATCGGGAGCTGTAATACTTCTGCAAAGAGAGTGCGCAAAATTCCCTTAATTTCGGAATCTTCGCTATTCGTTGCCTTTTTTAACTCGTCAAAGCTTGCAAACAGCTTGATTTTGCCGTCGGCAATTGCCTTTTTTAAGTACGAACGGCTGACCTTAATCGCAAGCTCGGGCATAATTTTATCGTAGGTGAACCACACCTCGCGAACGCGATAGGAAGGGGGCAGGGTTGCGTTGAATGCATCAATATCCGCACGAAGCTTCTCTTTTTGCGCCGAGAGCAAGCCCTTGGGAACTTGCACCACAAGCATCAATTTCGAGCCGTCCTGCGTGCCAAGCACGGAAAACGCCGTCGCCGTAGGCAGATTGAACGCCTTTTCCGAGAAATCGGGGTTCAAGTTTTCACCGTCGTCGCCAAATACGACGTCGGAAATGCGTCCGTCGATATAGTACCGTCCGTTGTCGTCCTTATGCACGACGTCGCCCGTGTCAAACCAACCGTCGTTACGGCGTTCTTCGCCGTTTATAATCATTTTATAGCAAACGGATTTACCACGCACAAGCAGTTGGCTGTTCTCGCCGATAGAGTATTCCACCGAAGGGAAGGGCATACCGATGGATGCAAGCATTCGTTCTTTCGGACGCTTGGCAAGCTCCACCGAGCCAATGCCGATTTCACTCATACCGTAGCCGTTCACAAGAGTATATCCAAGCCCATTGACAAGCTCGAGGGTGCTTTCTTTTATGAAACTACCGCCTGAGATGCAAAACTGTACCGACTCGCCAAAGAGCTGTGAATTGACTTCCTTTAAGAGATTTCTCGCCATTTTTTTGCCGAGCGAAGGACTATTATTTTGCCATTTTAAGGACAGCTTTAAGCCCTTTTCAAATTTCTCTTGCGTTTTTTCGTCCGCCTTTGCAAGCGTACCGCGCACGGATTTTTCCACCGCGTGCCACAAAAGGGGAACGGCGAAAATGTGCGTTACCTTGTGCAAACGGACGGTGCGAAGAATGGCTTCGGGTGCCATGTCCGCAAGGAATACGAAGGTCGCGCCGAAAAAGGAAAACCAAAGATACATCGCCACCAACCCAAAAATATGATAAAGTGGAAGGAAAGCAAGCATTTTGATTTGTCCCTTGTAGGGGCGGACAATGTTATTGTTGATTTTACAAATGGGCGCAACGTTTAAAATTTGTTCGCTAATATTGCTTCCGTTATAGATACAAATCTTCTTTTCTAACGTCGTACCGCTTGTGGAAAGGGCAAACTCGTCCGCAAACGCAGGAAGGGCAGACGCACTTTCTTGCCCTGCCGTGCATACCGATTCAAAGGAATAAACGGGGAGCGAATATTCCGCTTTTACGCCGTGCGTTAGCACGCAAACACCGTCAAGCGTAGCAAGGATTTCATCCGTAAACGACGCAGGTTGGCGCAAATTGACGAGATAGGGCTTGTTGCCGCTTTTCAAGATTCCCCAAAAAAGGAGCATCCATTCCAAGCTATTTTCTGCGGAAAGACCGATATACTTTTCCTTGCAACCAAGTAGATTTACGATACCGCGCGCAACGGCTTCGATTTTCTCTTTCGCTTGCGCATAGGTGCAGGTAACCTTTCTCGTCATTGTGGGCAACTCCGTCATTACGACGTCCCCTTGCCCGAAAATAATTTCGTAAATATTCTCAAAACGCCTTTCGCTTGCGGAAAGACGTTTTGTGTTTTCATGGATTCTTTTTAACGTTTTTTGCATTATTCTTCCGTTGCACTGGGATTTTCAATTAAATCCTTGTTTTCTTCTAAAAATAAGTCGAGCTCGCGAAGCTTTTCTTCAAAATCAGCAGTGCCGCTTGCTTCCGTAGTTTGCAGGGGAACAATTTCGCTCGGTAACTTGTTTTCTTTGCCCATATACGCCATAGATTTCGGCAGGAAGAATGCCATGACAAAGGCAATCATGCAGAAACCTGCAACGAAGAGGGGAAAGAATTTCATCAACGAGCTATCGTAGTCGCCCGTAGATTTAAAGGTAAAGCCCGTACGGATTGCAATCAAGATAACTTGTGTTGCAAGCGCTGCGGAAACCGCTTCAAACAAACCCTGCACAGAGAAATACATCGACGAGCCGCACACTTCCGTCGCTTGGTTTTGCTCGGAAGCAAGCTGTGCAGGAACGGTGTACGTAATCGAGAAGAATGCACCGATAGCAAAGGATACGATAAGTGCGCAACAAATCGCAACAGGCATTTGCCAAGCCGCAGGTACGATATGGCAAATCATCATCAAGGACATACCAATCGAGAATACGAGCAAGATGTACTGGAATGCAAACCGCAAGCCTCTCTTCTTTAAAATCTTATTATACAGCATTAACGTGAACGGTACGGGTGCGAAAGCAGAAGCCATAACGAAGGTCATATTCAAGTTTTCGCCGACGTTTGAGAAGAAAATACTAATACCGCCAAGGAAAAGCTGCAACCCGATATTCATAACGGCAACAATGCCGAGCCAATAGAGAAACTGCTTATTTTTGAATGCATATTTAAGAGAAGTAAAGAAGCTCACGCGCTTTTGCAATACTTTGCCGCTGGGCAAAGGAATTCCGTCTTTCGTCGAAGGCTCTTTAATCATAAAGAGGGGAATGAGCATCGTTGCCGCAAGGGGCAAGAAGATGAGCGCAACGTAACGAATGTTTACGCCAAGGCTAACGAACAGGGGCACGAGCGCAAAGTTCAAGCTGAAATATACGACGTCGCAAATGGATTTTACCGTAGAGATAAAGTTTCTATCGTGCTCGTTGTCCACGATTTCCGCAAAGGTCGCGTAGTAGGTAACCATGGTGAGCGTGTATCCCGAGTAGAATACCGCCGCAAGGAATACAAACCAAATTGTATTCACAATTTGATTGTTGCCCAACGGGAACAAGAAGAGCACGTACGCAATCAATAAAGGGATATAGCCGATCAAGATAGAAGGACGGCGGCGTCCCCAACGTGTGCGTAAGTTGTCGGTGAACGACGAGAGCGGAATATCGACGACGCCGTCGAAAATCTTTACAATTACGGAAAGAATTGCCCAAAGGCCAACGGCGACGAGCGTTTTGTTCTCATACGTCCAAAACTCGCTGTTGCTTTCAAAGCCTTCTGCAATCAAACCGTTGCAAAGGTGGGAACCAAGAATGATATTGAGCATATTCAAGCCCAAACCAGCGCATCCGTAAAGGATCATTTGCCATTTTTTCGTGAGGAGATTCATATAAAAACCTCTATGTAATTATTCAAACGAAAGAACGATATCGAAGAATTCGTCTTCCGTTTCGATGGTGGATACTTCCGTGTAAAGGTATGCTTCGGAAACAAATTCCCGAATTTCGTCGAGCGTATCTTCGGATACCTTGCCGTTGACAAACATCGTGATAACGTCACGTTCGCCTTCGCGCATCACCGCTTCAATCGCACCGATAGCCACTTCCTTGTGCATATCGCCGATGGCGAGCAGTTGACTGCCCGAGAATGCGATAAGATCGCCCGTTTTGATTTCTTGCCCGTCAAAGCAGGTTTCCTTCGTTGCGACGGATATGGTAACCGTTTTTACGTTCGCAATCGTTTCGCGCACCGCTTCGGCTACCTCGTCCACGTCTTCGCAGTCGAAATCGATCATCGGCAACGCCGCATAGCATTCCGTGTCCGACTTTGTTTCTACAACGACGATTTTTGCCTTGTCGTAAAGTTTAGACGCTTGTTCTGCGGAAAGGGAAGTGTTTTTGCCGTTCGCGAACACCAAAATGGCGTCCGTTTCCGATTTGTCGAAGGCTTCGATGAAATCGGCTGCGGAAGGGGGGCAAAGATGATCTCCCATCATAACGAGGTCCGCACCCATTTCCGTAAAGCGGTCTTTCATCCCTTCGTCGTACGCCACGACAAGCACAGAGAAAGCGCCCTTGGGAGCTTCGGCATACACATTTACCGTGCGTTTGACTTCCTGCTCGTGGTGCTGTACGCTCATATTTTCCACTTTCATGGCGAGGAATTCGCCGTACTTATGGCAAAGAATAAAGACGTTTTCGGGCGTTTGCGTGTGAATATGCAGCTTTAACTTTCCATACTCAAACGAAGTTACGATAGAATCCCCAAGGGGAGCAAGCTCCTTTTTGAACGCTTCGTAATCGAAGGGCACTTTATTTTTAAGCGGTTGAACGAGCAATTCGGTGCAATAGCCGAGATTGAACTCACTCTCTTCGTCGAAAAGAGAATAATCAACGGTAACGGCTTGCTCGCCGCTCGTTGCTTGCGCAATCGTTTCGCCGTTCAAATATTTTTGGATGCCTTCGAAAATGTATACGATGCCTGCGCCGCCGCTGTCTACGACGCCCGCAGATTTCAAAATGGGCAAAAGCTCGGGCGTGTTTTCAAGCGAAACACGCGCGCGCGAGAGGAACACGCTCACCAAAGCTTCGAAGGAATCTACCTTGCCTTTTTTAAGCTGCTCGGTAAGAGTGGCAGTCGCTTCGCGAATGACTGTCAAAAGAGTGCCTTCCGCAGGATTTGCAACCGCTTTATACGCGCTTTCCACACCCTTTTGAAGGGCGGCGGTAAAGGCGGCAACGTCGGCTTCTTCCGCTTGGAAGAAGCACTCCGAAATACCCTTGAAAAACTGCGACGTAATAACGCCGGAGTTACCTCTTGCGCCGAAAACGATGGCGTTTGCAAACTGTCTAGAAACGTCGGAAAGAGCTTTTGCGTCTTCCTTGATCGCCGCATACCCGTTTTGCAAGGTCATCACCATATTCGTGCCGGTGTCGCCGTCAGGGACGGGAAACACGTTCAGCGCGTTAATCTCGTCCTTGTGCAAAGCGAGATTTCTTAAACCGTAATCTAAAAAATTACGGTATTCTTGTCCGTTAATTTTCTTTATCATTTGAACGAAATACCTATCAAATCAAACTCCCGACGCATTATTTGCCGGTGATTTTGCTCATTGCTTCCTTTTCTTTTACCAAATCCACGGAAACGTCTTCACCAAGATAATATACGCCGATCATACCGGGGCCAATGTTTGCGCCGCAAGCGGAGTATACGTCGGAGATGAAAACTTTTTTGGGATTCAACGCTTCCAATTTTTCCTTCAACGTATTTGCATAAAGCTCTCTGTTGGAGTGTGCGATGAAGAGAATTTGGTTTTCAATATCCGTAGCCGTAGCTTTTACGTACTGTACGGTAAGATCCAACGCCTTGCCGATACCTTTTGCTTTGGTAAGAACGGTGGTGTAGCCGTCTGCATTGCAGTCGCCCATAGGCTTCACGCCTGCGAAGTTGCCAAAAATCGCTTTACCCATAGAAATTCTGCCGCGGCGAGCGACGAAAATCAAATCGTCGATGGGGCCCATTTGGTGAACCTTCGTCTTGTTTTCTTCAAGCCAAGCGATAACTTCTTCATAGCTCTTGCCTTCGTTTTGAAGCTTATAAGCATAGTAGGTCAAAAGGCCGATACCGCCCGACATACGGAAGGAGTCGAAGCAGTAGATTTGTGCTTCGGGATATTTTGCTTTCACTTCTTCCGCCGCCGCTTTAGCGAAGTTAAGAGTGGAACTAATTTTCGAAGAAAGACAGATGGTAATAACCGCCTTGCCTTCTTTTACGTATTTTTCAAACGCTTCCGCATATTCCGCAGGGGAAGGGGGGGCGGTGGTAACTTTCGCTTTTTTATTCGATAACGTCTTGAAATATTCTTCTCTCGAGAACTGTTCCCAATCAAGGGTGGTGGGCAATTCAACGCCGTTGTAGTTCACGTGGCCGCTAATGTAATCGGTCATGCCGATTTCTGCTCTTGCTTCTACGCAAAGATCGCAAGTACTGTCAGGTAAAATGATAAAATCCTTCATAACTTTTCTCCTACAAAAACTGTTTTTTGTGAAATTTTTGTGAAATTACACATTATCATTATATAATGATAAAAAATTTTTGTCAATGATTTTACGGCGAATTCCTGTACCGAACGAAAAAAATAAAGCGGATTTTTCTTCCAAATATTCCTATAAGTGTTTAAAATGGTATTCCATCACCTTCAAAATATGATAAAACAAGAAAAAATGCTTTTGCGTGCGTCCGCAAAAGCATTTTCATTATTGTGGTATGTAACGATTTTTTTGTCGAATAATTTTTCCTTCGCCTGCGCGCAGTCTTTCAATGAAGTCCTGCTCGTCATGAAGGGGAGTATCAAACGCCATTCCCGATAAATTTTCCATATGCGAGGCGTGCATATCCGAACCGCCGATTTTAATTTTTCCGTACTCTTCGGCGAAGAAATCTGCCAAGCGGTTGCATCGCTCGTCGCGTGCGGCATTGTACGTTTCGAAACCTTCCGCTTGGGGAAACAAGCGGATATGGTCGATGTAGCCCGCCTCGCGGAAGGGGTGCGCTTGAACGGCAAGTGCGCCGTTTTCACGGCAAAATTCGCAAAACTCCCGCATGCGCATCGAGAGAATTTTCTCTAAATCTTTGAGCTTGTTTTCGTCCCAACCATACACCAAAATATCCGTGCCTTTATAGGAGTATTCAAACCCAAAAAATACTTGTAAACGCGTACCTGCTACCCTCTTAACCTCTTCATAGCTTGCGCAAAACGCCGTAATTTTCTCACGGTAATCGGCGTTGGGAAGAAGCTGATGCAAGGTGGTATTTCCATTCAAAAAATGATCGGTGATAAAGACGCCCGAATAGCCGTTTGCAAGATACATTTCCACAAGCTCTTCCGCTGTTAATAAGGAACAAGCGCTGGCTGCTTTCGTGTGACAATGCGTTTCGTATAAAAACATAAAAATGCCTCGTATGTTTTTTTGCTTTTGGCTATTATACCACAGAAAAAGAAAAAAATCAAGAAAAGAAAAGGTGAAAAATCGTTGGTTACGGATTGACGAAAGGGGCAAAAAGTGATAAAATAATGAAAAGACACAAAAGAGGTGCGGTATGGCAAAATTATATTTCAAATATGGTGCGATGGGCTCGTCCAAGACGGCGAATGCACTCATCACCAAATTCAATTACGAAGAAAAGGGAATGAAGGTTTGGATGATCAAGCCTTCCATTGACAACCGCGACGGTGCAAACGTCGTGCGCTCCCGTATCGGGCTTTCGACGGAAGTCGACGTGATAACGCCCGATTTGAATATTTTTGAAGAATACCAAAAGCATCTTGATTGCGACGTTATTATCACGGACGAATGTCAATTCTTCACGGCGGCGCAGGTAGATCAACTCCGCCGTATCGTCGATAAATTGGACGTTCCCGTTTTGTGCTACGGCTTGCGCACCGATTTCCTTACGCATACCTTCGTGGGTAGTCATAGACTGTTCGAGGTGGCGGATTCCGTTACGGAAATCAAAACCATTTGCTCGTGCGGTAAAAAGGCAATCGTCAATGCAAGAATTGACGGCGAAGGTAAAATTGTCACTGAAGGCGGACAAATTATGCTCGGCGGCAACGATTCCTACGTCGCTATGTGCCATAGTTGTTGGATGAACGCCATTGAAGAACAGGCAAAGGGGAAATAAGGGGTTTACAATGCAAAAATTGCTCGTTGTAGACGGGAGTAATTTGCTCTTCCAAATGTTTTACGGTATGCCTGCGAGAATCGTCAATAAAGAGGGTAAACTCATACATGGTACCCTCGGATTTGTCGGCGCACTGCTAAAAATGGTGCGTATGACTACGCCCACGCACGCCGTGGTGCTCTTTGACGGGGAAAGTTTTAACGAGCGCGTGGAAATTGACGCGGATTACAAAGCAAACCGCCCCGATTATTCCGAAATGCCCGAAGAAGAAACGCCTTTTTCGCAGCTTCCCGACATCTATGCCGCCCTCGATTTTTTGAAAATTGCCCACACGGAAACGACGGTATGCGAAACGGACGACGTGGTGGCTTCGTACGCCATTCGCTATGGCAAGGAAATGGAAATCGTCATTGCGTCTTTCGATAGCGATTTCTTCCAGTTGATTGGGGAAAACGTAAAGGTTCTTCGTTATCGCGGCGACAAAACGCAAATTTGCGATAGGGAATATTTGCAGGAAAAGTTCGGCATAGAGCCCTGCTGCTATGCGGATTTTAAATCGCTCACGGGGGATAATGCCGACAACGTTAAGGGGGCGTATAAAATCGGACCGAAAACGGCGGCGAAACTCATAAATGAGTTTGGTTCGCTCCAAGGTCTGCTTGAAAATGCAGAAAAAATCAAGGGCGAAAGCGTGAAAAATTCCATTTTAGAAGCCAAGGAAAGGTTGCTCAAAAACTGCCTTTTGATTACGTTAAACGACCGTGCGGAGCTGCCTTTTACGCTTGAAGAACTGTCGTTTGCGGATAGCGGTGTTAAAACGGGCGAAGTTTTGCAAGCGATCGGCTTGAGATAAGCCGTGAAAAATTAGCAAAGCGCAAAAGGAATTTCCGCAAAAGCCTTGACAGTAAAGGAAATGAGTGATAAAATATAAGCAGTAGGCGTTTTCAATGTAAAATCGTTGAAAACGCTATTTTTATAAACTTGGAGAGAATGTATGCAAAGACAGTACCTTACGGCAACCGAGGATTTTAACTCGGTAGAGAAATCCGTTTGCGCTCCTATTTTCAAAAGAACGTTTGATTACGAGGGGACTTCTGCGCGTCTTGAGATTGCGGTTGCAGGGTTTTACCGCTTATTTTTGAACGGCAAAGAGATCACCAAAGGCTTTCTTGCGCCGTATATCAATAATCCCGATCAGGTAACGTATTACGACGAATACGACGTTTCTTCTCTTATGAAAGAGAAGGGCAATGAGTTGATTGTATTGCTCGGCAACGGCTTCAACAACTCGCAGGATAGCAACATTTGGGATTTTGAGAAAGCGTCTTACCGTTCCGCACCGAAATTTTATCTCGGTATTTTCGACGGTGAAAACAGGGTGTTGACGACGGACGAGCAGTTTACCGTTTACGATTCGCCTATCGTTTGCGACGACTACCGTTGCGGTATGACGTACGACGCGCGCTTGGAAAAGCAGCTCTTTGAAAACGGAAGGAAACCCTTGTTTGCAAGCGAGCCGAAGGGGAAATACTTGAAATGCAATGCGCAGCCGATCAAGGTAATCGAGGAGCTTAAACCGCAAAAAATTACGAAATGCGCCGAGGGGTATATTTACGATTTCGGGCAAAATAACACGGGGGTTTGCCGCCTTTCCATCAATGCGAAGGAAGGACAGGAAATCCGTTTAACGCACGGCGAAATCGTCAACGACGGCGAATTGTCAATGGCGAACATTCTTTTCGGCTCGAAAACCCGTCACGGTTATCAACAGCGTAATTGGTATATTTGCAAAGAAGGCAAGCAACAGTTTACGCCGTCCTTTGTCTACCACGGCTTCCGTTACGTGGAAGTAACGGGCATCACGGAAGAACAGGCAACGAAGGATCTTTTGACCTATTTGGTAATCCATTCGGACGTCATGCTTCGCGGTAGCTTTAAGTGCAGCAACGAAACGCTCAATAAAATTCAAGACTGTACGCTTCGTAGCGACCTTTCCAACT
Source organism: Clostridia bacterium (assembly GCA_017505465.1). Classification (GTDB taxonomy): domain Bacteria; phylum Bacillota; class Clostridia; order Christensenellales; family Borkfalkiaceae; genus Scatosoma. Next base: position 124,068 of record JAFVPE010000004.1, read on the forward strand.
TCCATTATTTCCCTACGGACTGTCCGCATAGAGAAAAGAACGGTTGGACGGGGGACATCACTCTTTCTGCCGAGCAGATGTACTATAACTTTGAGGCGACGCCTTCCTTTAAGGATTGGCTCACCCTTATGCGCGAAACGCAAACGGCGGAAGGTGCAGTTCCAGCCATCGTTCCCACCGATACGTGGGGCTATGCGTGGGGAGCAGGTATGGGTTGGGACACCGTTATGGGGGAACTTCCTTACCAAGCGTACCGCTTCTCGGGGGATAAATCGATTGTCGAAGATAACATTCCAATGATCGAGAAATATCTCGAATTTATGGAAACGAAGTTCAGTGACGAGGGGCTCATCAATTACGGCCTTGGCGAATGGGTGGAAATCGGCTTGGACAACGGTTGTTGCAGTATTCCTACCGAAATCGTCAATTCTTTGAATTGTATGGATTTCCTTGCGAAGGTTGCGGCGCTTTTCAAAATCGTCGGTCAAGAAGACAAGGCGGAAAAGGTAACGGCAAGAAGAGAAAAGCTTGTTGCCGATTTCCGTAAAAAATACGTAAAAGACAGTTGGGTAAACTGCAAGAAACAAACGCCGCAGGTGCTTGCGCTTGCATACGGCGTGTTCACAGCAGAGGAAGAAACGCAGGCGTACGAAAACCTGCTTGCGCTCATTCAAGAGAAGGGCAACCGCTATCAAGTAGGTTGCTTTGGTATGAAATTTATGCCCTTCGTGCTCTCGAAGTTTGGCAACAGCGCGTTTGCAATTGAATTGATTGCAGAGCCTACCTATCCAAGCTTTGGCTATTGGGTGGAAAAGCGCAAAGCAACGACGCTGTATGAAGCATTCCAAGAATACGAGGACACGCTCGAACGCGTGGCAAGAAAAGACGGCAGCGACTTTATCGTGTCGCATAACCACCATTTCCTTGGCGCGTTTACGTCTTGGTTCTATCGAGTTTTGGCAGGTATTGACGTGCTTTCGGCGGACACCATTCAACTTTCGCCCGACTTTGCTTGCGGACTTGAATGGGTGGAAGCGGAATACGCAAACGGCGGTAATAAATTGAAAGTGCGTTGGGAAAAGAAGAAGGATGGTTACCACGTCACCGTGGACAATCAAGGCTTTAACGTCATTCCCAAGTGGCAGGGTGAGCTGATAAAACAGGACGGTAAAACTTATATTGTGAAATAAAGAAAAATGCGTAGGGCATCGTTGCCCTGCGCACAAGTTTATTCTTCTATAACATAATAATTGAATAGCGCACGATGTCATATTTTTTAATTGTATTTTTTATTCTTTTGTCACTTGATAAAAAATAATATTGACGCTGTTTTACTTTTATGTTACAATATTGACTAAAAATATACTCCTATATAATTATATATTCTTAGTGAGGGAATATTATGAAAAAAAGTATTTGCATTGACAATTGGCAACTCGCTTGGGTGGAAAATAAAGAGCTGAAAGAAAGAGACGTAAGGCTCACGACGTCTGCGGACGTAGAAGCGAGCGGCTATAAAATCATCAAAGCAAGCGTTCCTGGCAACTTCGAGCTTGATTTTATGCGTGAAGGACTGTTGGAGGACGTCTATTACGGCACGAACAGTGTAAAAACGCAAGCGCTTGAAAACCTGCATTTGTATTATTTTACAAAGTTTGTTTACAAGAAGGAAGCAGGCTACGATAGCATCCTTTCTTTTGAGGGGATCGACACCGTTGCGGAAATTTATTTGGACGGAAAAAAGCTCGGTTTTGTGGAAAATATGCACCACGCGCACCGTTTTAATTTGAAAGACGTTTGCGAAGGGGAGCATGATTTGCTCGTACATATTCTTCCCGTTTGCATTTACGCACGCGAGTTTGACATACCTGCGATGTGTTTTGCTTTAAAGTATAATCAAGACGGCTTGCAAGTGCGCAAATCGGGTTCTATGTTCGGGTGGGATATTATGCCCCGTATCGTTTCCGCTGGGCTTTGGAAACCCGTGCAAATCGAATATTTGCCCAAGGCGCGCATTGAAACTCCCTTTCTTTACGCGTTGAATGCGGATGAGGGGGGCGCATACCTTTATTTTTCGATGAAAATACGCACGGACGAGGATTTTATCAAGGGATATACCGTACATATCAACGGTAAGTGTGGCGACAGTGTTTTTCATGAAGAGCATCACGCCTATTCTGCGGCTTTCCGCCACGAATTTTCCTTAAAAAATCCCGTTTTGTGGTGGCCGAAAAACTACGGCGCGCCCAACCTTTACGATATCGAAATCATTCTTATGCACGGCGACGTGGAGTGTGATAGGGTGACCTATAAAACGGGTATCCGCACGGTTTGGCTCAAACGCACTTCCCGTTCGGGGGACGACGGGGAATTTTGCTTCATTGTTAACGGCAAAAAAATCTTCGTGCTCGGTACGAATTGGGTGCCTTGCGACGCTTTCCCGTCCCGTCACGACGATTACGTTTTGCGGAACTTGGAGCTTGTCAATGATTTGAATTGTAACATGATTCGTTGTTGGGGCGGTAATACCTATCCAAGCGAATTGCTCTACGACTATTGCGATGCGCACGGCATTATGATTTGGCAGGATTTTTCGCTCGGTTGCGGACATTATCCCGACGACGAACGCCTTTGCAGGCTTGTGAAGGAAGAAGTTAAGGAAATTGCGATTGCCAAGCGCAATCACCCCTCGCTCGTACTGTGGGCAGGGGACAATGAATGCGACTCCTTTGTTGTGCCTTACGTCGGCGTGCATTGGACGGACGACGATCCGCCTGCGATGCTTGATCCGAATATGAATAGATTGACGAGAGATACCATTCCGCGTGAATTGCGTAACCACGACGCAACCCGTCCGTATTTGCCGAGTTCGCCTTATCTTGACGCACTTGCATATAGATACGGCAAGCCGTCGGAAGATCATCTTTGGGGACCGCGCGATTTCTTTAAAGGGAAGTACTACGGTACGGCGGAATGCCATTTTGCTTCGGAAATCGGCTATCACGGCTGTCCTTCGCCCAAGTCGATTGAAAGATTTATTTCGCCCGAACAGATGCCGAAAGACTCTATTTACGATCTTTGCGACAAGGAAGATTGGCTCATTCACGCTGCAGGTATGGAAACCTGCGTAGAGGGGAATCCTTATGCGTATAGATTGCCCTTAATGATTAGACAAGTGGAGCGTATTTTTGGCGAAGCGAGCAAGGAAATGGATACCTTCGCCCGTCAAAGCCAAATTTCGCAGGCAGAAGCGAAGAAATTTTTTATTGAAAGTTTCCGTGCGCAGAAATGGAGAAAGACGGGTATTCTTTGGTGGAATATCATCGACGGTTGGCCGCAGGTATCCGACGCGGTAGTCGATTGGTATGGCTGCAAAAAACTTGCGTATAGTTATATCAAACGTTCGCAAACGCCTTTTTGTATGCTCTTTGCGGAGCCGATAAACGGCGTGCTTGATTTGCGTGCAACAAATGATAGCCGAGAGGTAAAAAAGGTAGATTACACGGTGGAAAACGTGGCGACGGGGGAAATACTTGCCAAAGGAACTTGCACGGTTGCGCCCGACGAAATCATAACGGTGGCGCAAGTACCCGAAAAGAAGGGCGGCTTCTACGTGATTCGTTGGCAGAACGGGAAGGAACAAGGTGTCAACCATTTCGTTTGCGATATAGGCGAAGGTTGGACGTACGAGCAATATAAGTCTTGCATGCAAAAGGCAGGATTTTATAGCGAATTTGAAGGATTTTAGAATGAATAATTTTGTTTATCACGTACCTACGAAGGTGTATTTCGGGGAAAATCAGCTTTGCCATTTGGGCGAAGAATTGAAGAAATACGGCAAAAAAGTGCTCTTGACGTACGGCGGCGGCTCGATTAAAAAATCGGGGCTGTACGACGCCGTTATGGCGGAAATGAAGGGGGCAGGTATGGAAGTATTCGAGCTTTCGGGCATCGAGCCCAACCCCCGTGTAGACTCCGTTCGCAAGGGTGCGCAAATGTGCAAGGAACACGGTATCGACGTACTGCTTGCGGTGGGCGGCGGCTCAACGCTCGACGCAACCAAGTGGATGGCGGCAGGCGCGTGTGTGGATCACGACGTTTGGGACTTTTTCAGCAAGTGGTCGCCCGTGGAAAAGGCGTTGCCTGTCATCACCGTATTGACGCTTTCCGCAACGGGCTCGGAAATGGACTGCGGCGGCGTTATCAGCAATCCCGAAACGAAGGATAAGCTCGGGCGGATGGTCGCTCCGCTTTTGCCGAAGGTTTCCTTCCTTGATCCGACGTTGACGTACAGCGTCGGCAAGTACCAAACGGCTTGCGGTGCGGCGGATATGTTCAGTCATATTCTTGAAGCGTATTTCACGACGGAAAAGGACTTGTATATGCTTGATACCTTCATGGAAGGTATGATGAGAACGATTGTCAAATACACGCCCGTAGCGCTTGAAAAGCCCGACGATTACGAAGCAAGAGCGAATTTGATGTGGACGAGCTCTTGGGCGATTAACGGCTTTGTTGCAGGCGGAAAACGCCATGCGTGGAGCTGTCATCCTATGGAACACGAGTTGTCCGCAATCTATGACATTACTCACGGCTTGGGGCTTGCTATCGTAACTCCTCGTTGGATGCGCTACTGCTTGGACGAAAGCACGGTGGATAAGTTTGTACAGTTCGGCGTGAACGTCTTTGGAATCGACGCAACCCTTCCGCCCTTTGAAATTGCGGAAAAGGGGATTCAAGCATTGGAAAACTTTTTCTTCCAAACCATTGGTTTGGACGATACGTTTACAAAAATAGGTATTGGCAGGGAGCATTTTGCGGTAATGGCAAAGAAGGCTTGCAATAATAAGGGCGGCGTGATAAAAGGCTTGAAAACGCTTACACCTGCAGACGTGGAAAAGATTTTTGAAATGTGCCTTTGACGATGAAATAACAAAAGAATAAACGGTTGCTCCGCTCGCACAATTTTGTGCGAGCGGAGCTTTATTTTTACGATAAACCGCAGAGGGAAATTTGCTATGTGAAATATTGGTGAAAGGATATATTTTTTCGATTTTACCTAACATTTAAATTGACTTAATCGATGTAAAGTGATAAAATATATGCTACGATATACTGCCATATTTTTGTATATTACAAAATAGGCGGCAAAAGAAAGGAAGAAATATGAGCAAAAATTTTATCAAGTTTAAAAATAAAGCCCTAATGATTCGCTTGATAAAATCGGTGTTAATCGGCGTTGCGGTTGGATTATTTTTTGCAGGGGTATTCCTGTTTCTAGCCAAATTCGAGATTCTAAAAATGAAACCGATTTTATCCTTGCCGATAGGGGTTGGAACAGCGCTTATTGCAGGCTGCGGTATATATTTCTTGTTGCGCAGAACGGATAAGGCACTTGCGAGAAAGTTGGACGAAGAATATAAATTGCACGAAAAGGTGCAGACGATGTTTGAGTTCAAGGACGAGCAAGGTGCAATGTACGAGTTGCAACGTCAGGATACGGAAAAGGCGCTTCGAGGCGTATCGTCACTATGGTTCGACGTGAAAAATATTTGGATTTACGGCTTATGCACGTTGATAGGCGCAGGTGCGTTCACGGCGGCGTGCGTACTGCATCCAATAGAAGAACCGCCCGTCGAAAAGCCGCCCGAGGCTTTTGATATAAGCGACACGGAAATTGCGGCTATGGAAGAGCTTATCGCCTACGTCGACGAATCTTCCATGCAGTCGCCGTATAAGGAGTCGATATCTAGCTCGTTAAGAGAACTGCTTGACGGTTTAAAGATTACAACCGTGAAAACCGAGGCGAATGCGCTTTGGGAGCAAGCCGTAGACGAGATATACGAAACGACGGATAAATCCTCGGCGGCAGTGGAGTTAATGGACGCTCTTTGGTCGTGTGATTCGGAGAGTGTGAAACGGCTTGCGGAGTCGTTAAATTATTATGAGTGGACGAAAGCGGACGAATGGGATTCATTCAGCGAAGAGCTGACGGAATTCCGTGCAAGCTTTGTGCATATGGATACGGTGGAAATAAACCCCGACGCGGAAAAAATGGCGACGGATACGGCTGCTCTTTTGTTGCGAGTGGAATCGAACATATCCCTTTCGCTCGTTCGCGCAGGCGTTACTATGGATGACGGCTTGTATCAATCGCTCACAAGACTTGCAACGGCAAACGAGACGAGCTCGGCTGGATCGCACTTGTATGGTTTCTCAACTTTGTCGGGGCTTTGCGAAACGATTGGCTACACGACTGCGCAAAAGGAATTGGACGCCACGTTTGCGGTATTGGGCGCAGAAATCTTTAATGCGCTCGGTCAGCATTCGATAAACACGAGTACGGGCGAATACGTGATGACGAGGTTGAAGAGTCTGTTTAGTGAAAAGATAGACTGTCGGTTGCCTGCATTTGAACGTCCCAACTTCTACGTGACGTCGCCTGTCGGTCCTTCAGATCCCGACGAGGGAGATGGGGGCGGTCAGCAAGGGGGTATCGGCGAGGGCGCTGTGTACGGCAGCGACGACTTGGTGCTCGATCCGTTGACGAATACGTACGTGGAATACGGCACGATTTTGGATAAATATTACGCACTGATGTTCGGTAAAGTAAACGACGGAGATTACACGGACGAAGAAAAGGCTGCAATGGAAAAATACTTCGCCATTCTCTATGGCGGATTCGATGAAAACGAAGGAGAATAAAAAAATGAGCAACACGGAAAACAATGTTATGGAAATGGAAAAAGTAAAACTGTTTAGCGAGAAGATTACGAAGGTAAGAACGGAGCTCGCAAAAGACGTCGTAGGTCAAAAAGAGATTATCGACAACGTAATTATCGCAATCGTTGCAGGTGGCAACGTATTGCTTGAAGGTGTTCCCGGGGTAGGGAAAACCCGTCTTGTACGTTCACTTGGTAAGGTATTGTCCTTGCCCTTCTCCCGTATTCAGTTCACGCCCGACCTTATGCCTTCGGACGTAACGGGTACGAACATCATCGAAAAGGACGACGCAGGAAAGCTCAACACGGTATTCCGCCGCGGCCCTATTTTCGCAAACCTCGTACTTGCCGATGAAATCAACCGTGCGACGCCCAAAACGCAATCCGCAATGCTCGAAGTAATGCAGGAGCATAAGGTTACCGTTGCAAATAAAACGTACAAGATTGAAGAGCCCTTCTTCGTGCTTGCAACCGAAAACCCGATTGAACAAGACGGTACGTATCCTTTGCCCGAAGCGCAAATGGACCGTTTCATGTTCAAGCTTATCGTAAACTTCCCTTCCGTAGCGGAACTTGCGGATATCGTAAAAATGACGCAAATCACCATGGCGGAAACGGCGAACGCGGTAATTACCGGCGAAGAGATTCTTCAAATGAGAGCGCTCGCTTCGACCGTTCCCGTAGCGGAAGAAGTGCTTGCGTACACGGTAAATCTCGTGTCCAACACCCACCCCGAGCTTGCAAATAGCCCTGCTTCCACGAAGAAGTACGTTAAATACGGCGCTTCTCCCCGTGCGGCGCAAGGTCTTATCACGGCGGCGAAGGTACGTGCGCTTATGTGCGGTAGATATAACGTTTCCTACGAAGACATCAACGTGCTTGCATATCCTATTTTAAGACACAGAATGAAAATTAACTATACGGCTATCAATGATAAACTCGCTATCGACGACGTTATCTCGATGATTATTAAGGAGACCAAAAAGGCTTAAATAAACAATGGGAAAGATGGTAATAAACGAGGCGTTTTTGTCGGAGCTTGAAGCTCTGCAATCGTTACTCAAAAACAACGTTGCCGGTATGTTCGGCGGAAACCATCAATCGAAAAACTTTGGTTCTTCTTGTGAGTTTGCAGACTATCGCGATTACGTCCCCGGCGACGATATTTCCAAAATCGATTGGAACGTGTACGCGAGATTCGACAAGCTCTATCAAAAGCTGTATTTGGACGAAAGACAAATGCACACGAGAATATACATAGACGCTAGCCGTTCGATGCAGCACGGCACGCTCGAAAAATCGGAGCAAGCCATTAAAATGGCGGCGGCGTTTGCGTATCTCTCGATCAACGAGATGGACAAGGTTTCGATTTATGCCATCCACGGAAACCGCGTGGATGAGATCATTTCCGGCATGGTAGGAAAGGATTCCTACATCAACTACATAAATAAGCTGAATGAAATCGAGTTTACGTCCGACGTATCGATTAGCGAAGCGATTTTGTCTTCTTCCAAGATAGGAATGGGGGACGGGTATTCCATACTCATTTCCGATTTCTTGACGGATGAAGATTACGAGCGCGCAATCGATAGATTTGCGGAACGCAAAAGAGATATACTCTGCATTCAGATACTCTCCCGCGAGGAGTTAAATCCGCAGGTGCGGGGGAAAATGCACCTTTTCGACGCAGAAAACGTGCAGAATTTCTTCCGCAAAAAAATAGACAAGGATCGTATCAACGCGTACAAAGAAGCGCTCAAATACGTGACGGAAAGAATAAAAACCTATTGCGAATCGAGAGGGGGACATTATATGCTCATTCCAGCATATCAAAAGCTCTTCGACGTATTCTTCGGCAACATGGTGGATTTGGGGGTGCTTAAATGAGTTTTACGTATCCCTTGGGCTTGCTTATCCTTATCGGTATTCCCATCGTCATTCTTATCTACATTTTGCGCAATAAGTACAACGAACAGACGGTCAGCTCGACGTACATTTGGAAGTTGAGCGACAAGTTCTTGAAGCGTAGAAACCCTTTGAGCGGTTTGACGGGTATCATCAGCCTTATTTTACAAATTTTGACGATTGCGGCGATTGCGTTTGCGGTTGCTCGTCCCGTATTCGTTTTGCCCAATGCGGCGCACGATTACTGCTTCGTCTTGGATATTTCGAGCAGTATGAATATGAAAAACGGCAAAAAAACCCGTTTCCAAAAGGCGCAGGACGAGATTGTGGACGTCATTAAAAGCTCGAAGGACGGCAGCTCGTATAAGCTCGTCTGCGTAGGCGATGAAGCGGTTGTCGTTTTTGAGGACGTGCGAAAGAAAGATGCGGCAATCGACCTCGTAGAAGACGTGAAGGTGGGCTACGTTAGCTCCGAATATTCCGTTGTTTTGGGGGCGGCGCAGGAAGCGTTCGACAACAATCCTTCGTCGAAAATTTATCTTGTTACCGACAAGAGCTACGAAACGTCCAAAAACGTTAAAATCATCGGTGTTGGCGGTAAAAACCAACAAAACTACGCGGTATTCGACGTAACCTATTCGCACGCAAAGGAAAAGCTTTCTGCCTCCGCAAACGTGGTTTCTTACGCAAGCGCTACCGAGCTTGACGTCAAGCTTTATATCGACGGCAAGGAAACGGCGAAAAAGAAGGTGGCAGTGGAAAGCGGCGTGCATACGCCCGTTAGCTTTACAGCGCCCTGTGCAGGCTTTAATTCCTTCGAAATTAAGGTAGATGAGAAAGACGCTTACGCTTTGGATAATCAAATTATTACCTACAACGTAGAAGCGGAAAAGGCGTACAGTACGTTGATTGTCAGCGATACGGGCTTCTTCTTGGAGGCGGTTATTGACTCCTTGCTCGATTCTGAAGTGACGGTGGTTACCCCGAAGCAGTACGAAGAAGTTACCGATCAATACGGCCTTTACATCTTCGAATCCTATTCGCCGAAAACGCTCCCTGACGGCGCAGTTTGGTTGATTAATGCGGATTCAAGTATCGCAGATTCCGGTTTCAGCGTCAAGGGCAGGGTAAATCTCGGCGCTGCAACAATGATTGAAAAATCTAAGTCCACGGCAACAAGTACGCGCAAGCTGCTTGAAAGTGTAGACGGAAACGGTATTCACATCACGAACTATATCAAATACAGCGGTATGTATTTGCAGTTTAATACGTTGTTTAGTTACGATTCCAACCCCTTGATTTTTGCAGGGGCGAATGCGCTTGGTAACCGTCAAGTCGTATTTGGATTTAACTTCAACGAATCGGATTTTGCGCTTTCGACGGACTTCGTTATGCTTATGCGTAACCTGCTTTCTTATTCCTTCCCCAACGTGATTGAGGAAACGAACTATATTGCAGGGGAAGAAGCGCTTATCAATATTTTGGCGAACGCTGAAAACATCAAGGCGACTGCGCCTTCGCAAAAAGAAATATATATCAATTCGGACGGAGCAACCGCTCTGCTTAAATTGGACGAGGTAGGCACGTACGTAATCAGTATGACGATTGCGGGCGAAGAAAGCCGCTATAAAATTTACGCAGGCGCAAATCCGATCGAAAGCAAACCTGCGGTTAAGGAAGCGGAATTCGTTCTTGTGGGTGAAAGGGAAGACAAGAAAATAGACGGGGAGTTCGATGCTATGATGGTACTCTTCATTCTTCTTGCCGTCTTGTTTATTGCGGATTGGGGGGTATATTGCTATGAAAAATATCAGCTTCGATAATCCGTGGTTATTACTTATCGCCATTCCGCTTGCGCTTGCGGTCATCATTCCGTTTATTCTCATCATCAACAAGGATAATAGAACGATTGGTTGGAAGATCTCTCTCGGCGTGCATCTCGTTATCATTATGCTTGCGAGTCTTGCGGCTGCGGGTATTAAATCGACGAGCGTACTCACCAAAACCACGGTGTACGTGCTTGCCGACGTTTCCTATTCTTCGGAAAGAAACTTGGATGATATAGACGATTGTATCGAAGAGATACAAGACAAGCTTCCCGAAAACGCAAAGCTGGGTATCGTTTGTTTCGGTAGAAATAGCGTTGTGCTTACACCCGCAGGCAGAGAAATTAAAAGAGTATCCGAGGCGAAGGTAGACGATACTGCAACGGACATCGTCAGCGCTCTTAATTATACGGAAACACTTTTTAAAGGGGATTCGTTGAAACGTATCGTATTGATTACCGACGGTAACGATACGGTAAACGAGAGCGTTAGCTCGTTGGCAACGACGGTGCAGCGACTCACTGAAAACGGTATCAAGATAGATACGATTTTCTTAAACAATAAGCTGAACGAAGGCGAAATTGAGGCGCAGCTTTCGGACGTAGAATTTACGGCAACTACTTATCTTGGTCATATTAATAATGCGAAGATTCTCATTCAAGCCTCTGGCAATACCAATTCTATGGTAGAGATTTACGCACGCAAACAAGCGCTAGAGGGCGAGGAGGAAAAGGAGTACGAGTGCATTGAGTCCACCTTCTTGCCGTTAGAGCAGGGGCTTAATACCCTTTCGGTTTCGCTTCCTGCAACTACGTCGGGATTTTTTGAATACCGCGTGGAGGTTCTCGCGGACGAGGATATTTCAAAGCATAATAACGTGCGTGAGTTCACGCAAGAAGTCGTGGGCAAAACGAAAATTCTTTTGATTACGGGTTCCTCGGCGGACAAAAACGCCGTGGAAGTTATGTACGGCGGAAATGCTGACATTGACTCTTATTTGGTGACGGGCTCGAACGCTCGCGTGCCGTTTACTTTGGAGGAAATCGTTGCGTACGACGAAATTATCATTTCTAACGTGGATATTCGCGATATTAGAAACGTCAACGCCTTTATCGACTCTCTCGATATGGCAATTTCACAGTACGGCAAAAGTTTGATGACCTTCGGCGATTTGCGCTTGCAAACGGACGCCGACGATATGATTTTTAAGAAGTTCCAAGAATTGCTTCCCGTAGATTATGGTAATAACAACCGCGAAGGACGCTTGTATACTATTGTACTCGACGTTTCGCACAGTATGTTTATGGCGAGCAAGTTCACGACGGCAAAGACGGCGGCGATTAAGCTATTGTCCATTCTTGGCGACGACGACTACGTTTCGCTCGTAACCTTCTCGGGCGAGATTAAGGTGGAAACGCCGAAGAAGGTGTCGGCATGCAGACAGGATTTGATTGGGTATATCGATTCGCTTACTACCGACCACGGTACGGATATCGGGCTTGGGTTGGAAGAGGCGCTGAAAACGATCAAGGCGCTGAATCTTGCTGAAAATCAAGTGATGCTGATTTCCGACGGCTTCAGTTTCGACAGTACGAGAGACGCCGTGGAGGTTTCGGCGGAACTTTACAGTGCAGGGGCTACCGTGTCTGCGATTAACACCTATATTCCCGCAGACGGTACGGGAGGTAGATCTACCCTTCGCAACGTAGTTAACGCAGGTAGCGGCGGTAAATATTATGAAATTAGCAGGCCGGAGGATGTAGAAGGCGTCGTGTTTGGATCTGTGGCGGACGATATCGGTGACGTTATCATCGAAAAGGACGCACAGGTAAATATCGCAAGATATAACGACGCAGTAGTGAAAGGCTTTACGTCGATGCCCATGGTTTCAGGGTACATCATTTCCATGGAAACGTACGACGCAACCGTTCCTTTGACGATTTCCCACTTAAAGCCCGGCGGATATACGGAAACGATGCCGCTCTATGCATATAGATCGCACGGTAACGGTAAAGTAGCAAGTTTTACGAGTAGTATTTCTGGGAATTGGACGAAATATTGGTCGGCGGAGGATAAATCTCGTTTCATCAATAACGTGATGGAAAGCAATACGCCGAAGGTGAGAATAGACCGTCCGTACTCGGTAAATATTGAGCGTTCGGATTTAGACGCATATGTGGAAATCGTGCCGAGCGTTCTCGATCCGGCAGCTAAGACGACTTTAAAAATTACCTTCCCCAACGGTAAAACGACGACGAGAGAGCTTGCTTTCGACGCAAGAAAATATTTCTACACGATTGCAACGGAAACGACGGGTACGTATCGCATAGAAATTACCTATTCGTACGACGAGCAGACTTTTACGTCCGTGGAAACTTTCCACATTCCGTACTTACCCGAATACAATATGTTCGCAAGCTATGATACGTCGAAAATTTACGACTTTATGCGTGGCAACGGTACGATTACCGAGTGGAACCCCGGGGATCCTAAAAAGCAAAACGTGCCGAGTCTTAAAAACTATAAAAATGAAATTTCCACCTATCAAGTGAGCTATCGAATTCCGCTTCTCATTGCGGCGGCTGCGCTCTTTGTGATAGATATTATCGTGAGAAAATTCAAGTTGGGCGTTAAGAAAAAGCCCAAACCGCAAAACAAATAAAAAGGAGGAAGAGCATGAAAGCTTTGAAAAAATTCATATCTATATTTTTCGCCGCAGTTATGCTTTTCTCTTTTGCGGCTTGTAACGGCGAGTATAATTACGCAATCGGCGGCATCGGCGGCGGTGGGGATAAGGACAGCGGTAGTGGCCCTACGCACAGCGCGCCTACGCTTGACGGCGATCCCACCAACGATTTTACCGTTACGGTAACGGCGGACGGAAAACCGTACAGTCCCCGTATGGAAATGTACGTGTATTGGAGCGACGGCTTCAGTATCTATACTGCGCCGCTCAACAAAGAAGGGGTTGCGAGAATCGACGGGCTTGACGGGGATTACCGTGTAACCCTTTCCGCAGTGCCCAACGAATACACGTACGATCCCAACGGAAATTATGCAACAAACGACGATCGTAATATCGTGCTTCCGCTCTATAAGTTGAATAGACTTACGGGTGGGGGAACAGGACCTTACGATTGCTACAATTTCAAAAAGACGGGCGTTTATAGCGCAGTAATTAATAGTTATGACGACGGTATTTTCTTCCAATACGCACCCGAAGGAAGCGGAACGTACTCCATTGAAAGCTGGGCGGATACCATGGAAGATAATATCAATCCGTATATTGACGTTTACATCGGATCTTCCGCGTGGAAACAATATGCGTATACCACGGACGACGGCGGCGCAGTAGGGAGCTATACCATCAACTTTGTCCATACCGTACAAATTGCCGATGAGAACATCAGTTCGGGAGGGCAAGCGGTGTACACCTTTGCTGTGAAGGCAGAGTCTAAAAATAACAAATATCCGATTACGATTACCTTTGCGGTAAAGCGCGACGGCGATTTTGAATTGGATTACGGCAACGGAAACGGTTCGGCAAAGGGAATGGTTGTTCCCGAATTGGATTTTGATGCGTATAACGTAGCCGACCACGAATACGGCAGCGATTATACGATGCGCTATCCCGAATATAAGTTTGAGGGAACGAGCAATACCTACGTTTTCGACGAAAGACGCTTTAAATTGAACGAAGAAGACGGTTTCTATCACGTATATAATAAGGAAGCGTATCCCGAAACAAACGGCTACGGCCCCATTTTGTATGCAAACGTTACGTCCGTATGCCGTTTCATTGACCGTGCGTTCACGGAGATTGAGTATAATTCCGATAAGAGTGAAACGATCAACGCGGCGCTTTCCGTCAACGGAAAAAACTATAAGCACTTCTTTGAAGGGTATACGCAGCTCGCTACGTACGGCAATATTAACGGGGGTAGCTATTACTGCTCTAGCGCTTGTACTTGCCACGATACGAGCAACCCCGTAGGTTGGGCGTGTCCAAACGATTGCACCACCTGCCATTCGGAATGCCGTAGAATCCCGAAAGAGCTTATCGGAAACGAAGGATATCAATCGATTGTAAATTCCGACGGTATGGTTGCCGTAACGGAAGAATTGAGGGAATTCCTTGACGGCTACTGCTACAAACAGGCGTTCTTCTATGATGGAAAAGGTACGATGGAAAACACTCTTATAAACGGAAAATACTTCCAAGCAGTAGGGGAATCGGGTTGGTTGTTTGCCTGCGCGTACTATGAGAAAAATGTCTAAAATTAAAAAAAATGATTGCAATAATTGAAAATTTTGTGAAATTTTAGAGGAAAATTAATTGATTTTTCAAATTTCTTATAGTATAATAATTGATACAATCGATAATTTTATCCAAAAACAGGCTATGCGGTGGGCATAAAGCCTGCCTTTTGGCATTTCATCTGCTTTTTGGGATATAAAATTCGAGAAAAAATGTTTAGTTAGAGCAAGAAAAAAATTAAGGAGGCTCTTGGTTATGAAAAGAGTAAAAACTCTTGTCTTGTGTTTGGCTTCCGTAGTAGGCGTTGCATCGTTTGCAGTAGCTTGCGCGGAGGATGGCAAACACGTACATACTTATGCTACCGAATGGTCGAAAGACGCAGAGGGGCATTGGTATGACGCAACCTGCGAATGCGTGGACGTACCTGTTGTAAAGGTAGCGCACGTAGACGCAAACAACGACGGCGCTTGTGATATCTGTGCGTTTACGGATCACGAGCATACGTATGCGGAAGGTTGGACGGCTGACTGTACCAATCACTGGCATGCAGCAGATTGCGGTCACATCGTAGCGGGTGCTGATTTGGCAGCGCACGTTGACGAAAACAGCGACGGCGAATGCGACGTATGTAACTACGTGATTGAAGACATTCACGAGCATATTTATGCAAATGAATGGTCGTCGGACGATCAATACCATTGGTATGCGGCTATTTGTGAACACAAAGACCAAATCAATGGCAAAGAAGCGCACGTAATTAACGGAGCGGGCGATTGTACCGTTTGCGGCAAACACATTAACGATGTCGATGCAACGAGCATTGAAGACGTTCTTGCTGCAGCACAAGCAAACAACTATAAAGTAAACCACGGTGACGTTGTTGCGTCGACGGAAGTTTGGGGCGGTACGGGCAAAGGTACGCTTGAAAACGGCGCAACGGATAGAGTTCACTTTGCGCTTGGTAACGGCGAATCTTACCTTCAATTCACGCACTTCGATATGAACGGCACGTTCGTAGACCAAAAAGAACAATGGTTTGAAAGCGCTGGCGAAGACGTAATTTACGGCGTAGAAATGGCTTACGGCGAATATCAGCTTGCGCCTATTATGGGTGCGCCTCAATTCCTTAACGGATATAACTATATTCCCGGCAGCATCGTTCCCGGCAGCGATACCGACACTAGCACGATTGCGAATATGTTGAGCGCGCTTTACAGCCAAATGAAGGCAGGCGAACGCGTAAGCAACGCAGTAGAAAGCTACGATGCAACGACGGGTAAATATACGTTTGCGTACACCTATTATTCCGTAAACGTAACGACCTCGGGCGGTCAGTTCGACAATATTGAGCTTGAGCTTTATAACGTAGACGTTGCATTTACTGTAAATGAAGAGATGATTATTGACTGGTCGGAATTCGAGGTAGAAGTATACCGTGATTACGAGCAGGATAGAGACCTTGCGTATACTTATGAAATTGGTGAAGACGGCGCAACGGTAACGCTTACGAGCGACGTAACGTTGAGCGCAACCGCTAATCCTTCTTACTATAGATATAGCGTAGCGCAAACGGCTGGCGAAAGAACGTTTACGACGCCTTATCCTAGAGAATCCTTGATTCCTACGGACTTCAATTTCTATTACGTTACGGACCACGAATTCCCCAACGCATTTGAATGGGTTATCCACGCGGAAGAGCTTATTGAAGATTCGCTTAGAGTAGACGAAGGTACGTACGCATATTTCCACCTTGGCGACATTATGCCCATTACGGCAAGCACGGCGTTTATTAACTCGGACGATTTCACGTACTCGTTTGTAAACAAAGATGCAAGCTCGACGGGTAGAGCTTGGTATATGGATCCCGGCTCCACAGACGCTGTAATCCTTAACGGCTATACCGCATCTAGCGGTTGCTTGAAGCTGAAGCTTCGCGATCCCGGCGAATATACGGTAACGATTAAATTCGGCAACCTTACCAAAACGTTTGATTTGACGATTGTTGACATTGACAACGGCGGTGACGACGAAGGCGGCGAAGGTGGCGAAGGCGGCGGCGACGACGTTGGTGGCGATTACGATTATAACACCGTTATCACGGAAAACGGCGGCTCTGTATGGTTCTCCACGGAAGAAATTTCCGCAGGCGGCGCTGACAGAACCTTCACGGTTGCGGCTAACGGTAAATATAAAGTTTCCAGCAGTAGCTTGTTCGTTTCTGCGATAAAAGACGCAGAGGGTAATGTAATTACAGCTGATAAGGGCGTATACACGTTGACGGCTGGCGAATATACCATGTCTTTCGGTATGTTCGGTAACCTTAGCGTAAAAGCAAACACGCAATACAACGTTTCCGTTCAAAAACAAGCGGAAGATCCCGTACCGCCTGACGATACGAAGGATATTTCGGGTACGTATCTTACGAGCAACGGTTCGCTTGTCATTAACAGCGAAACGAGCACGATCGTATATGCGTTCAGCACGTATGAATTTACCTATACGTATAGCATTTCTAACAATACGGTTACCCTTTATAAAGATGGCAATGAAATTGCAGCTGGTATGGCAATCTATTCCGGTAAATTGGTATTGAATGCAGACGGTATCCCTACCACTTGGTACTACAACGGTAACACGTATTCGCTCACGAAGGCGTCTGATGAAGGCGGTGACGGCGGCGATACGCAAGATCCTACGGAAGTAACCGACGTAACGATTACTGTTGGTACGAACAATCTTACGCTTGCGGAAAATACGTATATTGGCGTAATGGCACAAGGCTTTGCAGGCGATTACACGATTGCGTGGAACGTTGCAACGGTAACGGTTGAAATCAACGGCACAGAAGTTGCAAACGGAAGCACCTTCACGTCGGCTTCTCCTATGGTGGCTATCAGCTTCAAGATTTACGGCGCAGATTATGCGGCTGTAAGCGCATTGGAACTTACCATTACGGCAGTTTCCTCTGGTAGCGAAGGCACGGGCGCTGAAGATAATCCTTATGTGATTGAATCGCTTCCTACCGAAGTTGTTATCAATTCCGATACGATCAATATGACGTATTATTGCTATACCACCACGGAAGCAGGTACGATTACTTTGACGTATTCCACGGAAAATGACTCTTGGGCAAATATTTTCAATATGGAAGACGGTCAAGATAACGATAGCGCATCTGAAACGACGGTTGTTGAATTTGCAGTTGCTGCAAACGCTACTTATAGAATCGGTTTGGGTACTTGGGCTATTGCAGGGGAAGCTACCATCAGCATTACGTTCACGGCAGGCGAAAGCGGCGGTGACGTTGGCGGCGGCGACGATGAAATCGGAGAACCCGTTGGTACGCTTTATGAAGGTATGATTAACGATATTACCGTTACGGCAGACGATATTACGAAGGGTTACGTAGTATATTCGATCTTTGCAATGATGGGCGGTAACTATGAATTTGTCAGCGGCGATTTATCCGTGCTTGCGGTTATAGATAGCGAAGGCAACGAATTGACTGCGGCTGAATGGGGCATTTACACGCTTGAAGAGTATGCTTCCTATAAAGTAAAAATTAACACCGGTTGGGTATCGAACGCTGGCACTTATCAGATGTCCGTAACGTATCAATATCCCCTTGGCTCGCAAGAAAATCCTATCGAATTGTGGGCGGCAGGCGATAACACGGCGGATTGGCAAGGCGGCTATATGCCCATATGGTATTCCTATTCGGTAGGGGAAGACGGTGTATTGACTGTTTCTACTACGAGTGAGAGCGCAACGCTTTTCCTTCGTTTGATGAACGACGTTGAAAGTGTAGACGGAACGGTTTCTCTTAATGCAATCGCTGGTATGACGTATTATATCGGCGTAATGGGCGCTATGGGTGCAGCAGAAGAAATTCCTTTCACGGTATCTTTTGTCGCAGGTGAATACGAAGGCAACGGTACGGATAATATGCCTACGGCATTGACGGCTGGCGATAATGAAGTTACTATCGCTGAAGAATACGGCTCGTCGTATTTGATGTACAAAGCGGCTGCAGACGGCGTTTTGATTTTGACGGCTGGCGAAAACTGCGCGTATTATGTTACTTATCCTGAATATGCGGAATCCGTAGAAGGCGTATATACGGTGAATATGAAAGCAGGTGAAGCGATCTTCGTTTGTGTATCGACGGCTGACGGTGCGGCTGATACGATTGTACTTAACGTAGTGTTTGAGGAACTTACTGCGGTTAGCGAAGGTATTACGCTTGTTGCAGGCGATAACAATCTTACGCTTGCACAATATACGTATATCAATGTAGAAGCGAGCGGTTTTGAAGGCGAATATACGGTTACTTGGAACAATGAAAACGTAATCGTTATGGTAGACGGCGCTGTATTTGCAAATGGTGAAACCTTCTATGCATACTATCCTGGTTATCCCTTCGCATTCAAGATTTACGCTGAAAATTATGCAGCGGTAGAATCTTTCACCCTTACGATTGCAAAAGTGGTTGTTCCTGCAATGCCCGTAATAATTGGCGATAATACGGTTATTGTTACGGATACGTACAACGGCACGAACGTTGTATTTACGGCAACGGAAGCTGGTACGTATACCTTTACGGCTGGTACGAATGCAGTTCTTGGTTATAACTATAGCAACTACCTTGCAGGGGAATCTTTCTCCGTTACGTTGGCAGAAAACGAAACTGTTGAATTTTTCGTATTCACGGAAGATTATTCCGAGGGTAACGTTGTTGTAACGATTGCAAAAGCGGGTGAAGTAGTTGAACCTGAAGAACCCGCTCAACCCGACGGCACGAAAGAAAATCCTTTCATTGTTACCGAACTTCCTTATACGATTACGCTTACGGATAAATTAGACGTTTACGTACAATATACGGCAACGGAAGATTGCACGCTTGTAATTACGCGTACGGGTGGT
The DNA here is from genome assembly GCA_017505465.1 of Clostridia bacterium. Taxonomy (GTDB): domain Bacteria; phylum Bacillota; class Clostridia; order Christensenellales; family Borkfalkiaceae; genus Scatosoma. The sequence goes on from JAFVPE010000004.1 coordinate 143,702, forward strand.
AACGTTAACGACCTTCCGAGCAACTTTGAAAACGATCTCGCTGCAAAAACGCATACTGGTACGGTTACGGCTGGTCAGGTATTGCTCATTAACTTCTATGCGTATAGTAGCAAGACCTATACGATTTCCGTAGCAGCGCCTGTTGAACCTGAACCTGATCCCGAACCTGATCCCGATCCTAATCCCGACACACCGGAATATCCTGCACCTGCAGGTTCTGGTACGAGCGCAGATCCGTATATTATTCCTAGCCTTCCTTACGGCTACACCGTAACGGGTAAACATGACTTCTATATGCAATATACCGCGACGGAAGATTGTACACTTGTAATTTCCTATACGGGTGGCTATATTACTGGTTTGCCTAATAATTTTGAAAAAGATTCAACGGCCAAAACATATACTGGTACGGTTACGGCTGGTCAAGTGTTGAAATTTAATCCTTGGATTATGAGTTCTGCTGCTGATGCGACGTATACATACTCTTTTGCTAAACTTGTAGTTGAAGAACCTACGCCTGGCGAAGGCGAAGAAGGCGGCGAAACCGAAGGCAACGTTGTTACGTATATTTCTGCTAGACATACCAATGGCAGATATATCAAGGTTGAACTTGATGTAGCTAACAGCAAGATGATTATTACTCGTTCGAATATGAGTGGCGGCTGGGATGCAAGCACGGCAACAGCAGAATACTCGTATGCGTATGCTGATGGTGTGGTTACGGCAGAGAGAATCAGTGGCACGGTTTGTACTTTTACTTGGAATGCAGACGGCACGCCTCTTACTGTAGCTTGGGCAGGAGCAGCTTACGAAAACTTTGAAGTTCAAGCATGATGAACTAAAAAAACAAGGTGTAAATCAAATGAATTTGTGCCGCGGGGCGAAAGCTCCGCGGCACTTTTCCTTTTTTCAAAGTATTACGCAAAAAAACTTGCCAAACCTGTCTTGGGTGTGATAAAATAAAGGAAAGAAACGAAAAGGAATTAACCATTATGAAAAAAACATTGATGCTTCTTTTAAGTATAATGATGGCTTGCGGTACGGCGGCTTTTGCGGTTGCTTGTAACGACGGAAAGGGCGGCTCGTCCGAAAATCTTTGCGCGGCACATATCGACGAGGACGAAGATCTTATTTGCGACGTTTGCGGCGAAGAAATCGAACCCGAAGAAGCGGTTGAAGTAACCGTAACCTTTACGGTGAAAGATTTGGAAGAAAACACACTCGCCGGCATTACCGTTATGTTTATGTCGGAAGATATCGATACGATATCCGCAGTCAGCGGCGAAGGCGGTAAACTCACCGCAACCCTTCCAACGGGCTCTTATAGCGTTATGTACGACTACGACGTGGAAACAGTCGGCGGTTATTATCAATCGAACACGCAGAGCGTTGAAATAAAGGAAAACACTACTACGATAGATTTATATCTTGAAAATAGAACGCCCAACGGTACGCAGGATAGACCGTTCTCGCTGAACGTTGGCGAAAATGAAGTAAAAATTCCTGCAAATACGTCTTATTATTACATCGTTTATCGCGCGGTAAACCTTTATGCGGAAATTCAAGGCGAGAGCGTGAAAGCGATCTATGATCAAACGGAATATACGCCCGATGAAAACGGCGAAATTTCAATCAAACTCAAAGGGACGAATACAAACTCGGTAGAAACGATTTTGATTGAAAATACGGCAAATGAAGAGGCGACGTACGTCGTGAATATCACGTCTGCGCCCGGCACGGCGAGCAATCCCCACGAAATCAAGACGCTCGGCGAAGCGATTACGACGGATGCGCTTCCGCCCCGTGAAAGCGTGTTCTACACCTACACCGCAACGGCGGCAGGCACGTTCACGATTGTTGTGAGCAGCGAGAATTCGTACGTATCCATAACGAATACGCGTAATTCCTTGAACGCGAACACGAACGACGTGGAAAACGGCACGTTGACGCTTACGGTAGAAGCAGGCGACCAAATTCTCATCGACTGTTCCGTAACCGTTCAAGGCGAAGAAACGGCGTCGGTAATCTTCACGCCAAGCTTGGCTTAATAAACAAGAAATCTCTCTCATTGCGAGAGAGATTTTTTATTGCAAATTCATTGTATCGTCAAATGATAAAATTTCTTAAAACACCTTGATTTATTCACGCTTTTGTGATATAATATAACAAACAAAATGCAAAAAGTATGCGAAAAGGAGTTGACAACTGTGTTAAAGTTTGGGATAATCTTTGACAGACAGACAGACAGACAGACAG